>DATKBR010000127.1:0-12969 GCA_035513775.1 Candidatus Limnocylindria bacterium | reverse complement strand
CGCCGTGGGTGGGGTCGCGGGCCGACGGCACACCAACCGCCGCCTACTACCTCGCCGTCAACTGCAACAAGGGCTCCATCCGCCTCGGCCTGTCGCGGGAGCAGGGCCGCGCGGTGTTCCGTCGCCTCCTGCGCAACGCCGACGCCGTCGTCGAGAACCACCACGTCGCCGGGTTCGCGAAGCTGTGCTTCTTGGACGAGGTCCTGCGCGAGCTCAACCCGGACCTCGTGCACCTCGCGATCAGCGGCTTCGGCACCCGCGGGCCGGACGCCGACAAGCCCGGCTACGACTTCGTGATCCAGGCCGTCGGCGGGCTGATGTCGATCACGGGAGAGCCCGACGGGCGACCCATGAAAGTTGGCGTCGCGATAAGCGACGTCGTCAGCGGGCTGTTCGGAACCGTGAGCGTCCTCGCCGGCTTGCTGGCTCGCGAACGGGGCGTGGCCGGCGGCCAACGCGTCGACGTGTCGCTGCTCCAGAGCACGCTCGCCGTGCTCGTGAACCAGGCCCAGAACGCGCTCGTCACCGGGACGCATCCCGTGCGCCGCGGCAATGCCCACGCGAGCATCGTCCCGTACTCGACGTTCTCGACGGCCGATGGCGAGATCGCGATCGGCGTGGGCAGCGAGCGGCAGTGGGCCCGCCTCGGGCCGGCCGTCGGGCTGCCCGGGCTGGCCACGGAGGCGAGATTCGCGACGAACGGCAACCGAGTCGACAACCGCGACGTGCTAATCCCCATCCTCGCCGAGCGCTTCGCGACGGAATCGACCGAAACGTGGCTCGATCGCCTCGATGAGGCCGGCATCCCCGCCGGCCCGATCCTGGACCTGCCGGCCGCCTTCGATTCGCCGCAGGCGCGGGCCCTCGGCAGCCGCGTCCCGCTCGAGCACCCGAGGCTGGGTCGGGTCGATCAGGTCGGCATTCCCTTCGAGCTGTCGGGGACCCCGGCCACCGTGCGCACACCGCCGCCGCTGCTCGGCGAGCACACCGACGAGATCCTGGCGGAGCTCCGTTACGACGCCAATGCTCGCACCTCGCTGCGCAGCGCGGGTGTGGTCTAGGCGAGGGTGATCCGGTGCGGGCGCGCGTCACTAGTGCGGGCACCGTCCAAAGCCTCAAGTGGTGCGAGCGCCGGAGCGCCTCCGCTGGAGCGCCGCCATGGGACGCAGCCGTCGGAGCGCCACGGCCGGAGGGCCGACGCGGCGTTGGTAGACTCAGGGCGACTCCACCCGACCCTACCTGAGGACCCTTGCACGATGGCCGATTCTCGTGAGCGCTGGGCGCTGATCCTCGGAGGCTCGTCCGGGATGGGCGAGGCGACAGCCAGGGCGCTCGCCGCCGACGGCTACAACATCTGCGGCATCCACCTCGACTTCCGCGCCGCGCTGCAGCACGTCGAGGAGCTCAAGGCCGACCTCGCCGGGCTTGGGCGCGAGGTCCTGTACATCAACATGAATGCGGCCGACGACGAGAAGCGCGCCGCCGCCCTGGCTCAGCTCGGCTCGCGCTTCGAGGCGGCGCGGGCGGCGGGTCGCGACCCCTACGTCCGAGTGGTCATGCACTCCCTTGCGTTCGGCTCGCTCGTCCCGTTCATCGCCGAGGACCCCAAGGGCGCGGTCGATCGCAAGAAGATGGAGATGACCCAGGACGTGATGGCGAACAGCCTCGTCTACTGGGTCCAGGACCTGTACCGCGGCGACTTCCTCGGTGAGGGCTCCAGGATCTACGCGATGACCTCCGAGGGTTCGACGCGCGTAGTGCCCTCGTACGGAGTCGTCTCGTCCGCCAAGGCTGCCCTCGAGTCGCACATTCGCCAGCTGGCGATGGAGCTCGGGCGGCTCCGCACCGGCATCACCGCCAACGCGATCCGCGCCGGCGTGACGATGACGCCCGCGCTCATGAAGATCCCCGAGCACGACATGATCATTGCGTCGGCCACGGCCCGGAATCCCACGGGCCGAATGACGACCGTGCAGGACGTCGCGAACGCCATCGTCGCCCTGTCGGGCGAGGGCACCGGGTTCATCAGCGGCGAGGTCATCGGCGTCGACGGCGGGGAGTACGTCACCGGCTCCTGATCTCGGCTCGTGGCGGCCCTGCGCTGCCCTGCGCGGCTCGGCCTGTGGTGGGCTAGTGGCGGCTCGTGGGGCTCGACGGCGTAGGGCGGCGTCGGCGCAGGTTCGTCATCCGTCTGGCAAGGTTCGGGCCCGATCGTCCCGCCCCGAGGGTCGCTTCGGCCCTGTGGCGGCGGTTCGCGGACCGGAATGCTTACCGGGCCGGCATCGCCCGGCAGGCACAACATCGCGCATCAGGCGCCGTCCCCAACCTTCGAGGTTCAGACCATGGCACGCCGCAACGACACCCCGCTGACCCGGCGCGAGCGCCGGGCCCAGGCGCGCCTCGAGCGGCCTGCCGGCCAGCGCCAGCGGCCGAGTCGCCACGCGCCTCGCCCGGTGTGGCAGTCGCCGGTGGTGCTCGTGACGGGGGCGGCCGTGCTCATCGGGATCGCGATCATCGCCTTCGCGCGCCCGCCGGAGCCACCCGGTGGCGCGGGCCTCATCGGGCCTCCGACCACGTATGCGGCCGACCTGGTCGACGGCGAGGACCTCGGGTCGGCGACCGCGCCCGTGGTAATCGAGCTGTATTCGGACTTCCAGTGCCCGGCCTGCAAGCTCTTCGCGACCGCGCAGCTGCAGCGGCTGACGACCGAGTTCGTGGTCCCGGGGACGGTGCGCATCGAGGCGCGGGACATCGCGTTCCTTGGCCGGGGCTCGCCCGATGAATCCCTCGAGCTCGCCGCGGGCGCCGCCTGCGCCGCGGAGCAGGATCGCTACTGGCAGTTCCACGACCTCATCTTCTGGAACCAGGGCCGCGAGAACTTCGGCGACCACAGTGCCGAGTTCATCGGCCGCGTGGCCGACGCAGCCGGCGTGGACCGCGCAGCCTGGGATGCCTGCATGGCCCGCGCGGACGTCCGGCCGGCGCTCCAGGCGGCTACGACCGCGGCGCTCGGGGCGGGCATCAACTCGACGCCCACGCTGGTCGTCAACGGCCAGCCCGTCGTTGGCGTTCCGGACTACGACCAGCTCGCCGACCTGATCCGGCAGCTGGCCGCCGCGGCGTCGCCCGCGGCCGGCTCGCCGGCCCCGCAGTGAGCCCAGGGCCCTCGCCGTCGTGATGCGCCGCTCCAGTGTCCGCCCCATCCTGGGCGTCCACCCGGCCCTGATCCTCGCGGTCCTCGACGTCATCGGGCTGGCGATCGCCGCCTACCTGTCCGTCGTCGAGCTGCAGGGCGGCGTGCCCGTGTGCGGCCCCGTCAAAGGCTGCGAGGAGGTCGCCCTGAGCGAGTACTCGCGGATCGGCGGCATACCGGTCGCCGTGTTCGGTGTCGGACTATCCCTGCTCCTGCTGACCCTGGCGCTCGCCTGGTGGCGAACGAACCTGTACGCCCTGCTCCTCGCCCACTACGGACTGTCGCTGGCCGGCGTCATCTTCGAGGCGTACTTCATCTACGTCCAGGTCTTCGTCATCGGCGCCGTCTGCATCTGGTGCGCGAGCTACGGAATATCGCTGATCGCGCGCTTCGTGATCGCGCTTATCGTCTGGCTGCGCGGCTCGCCCACCGTGCTGGAACCTGGAGTGAGCGGCTAGACAACTCCTCGACTCGGCAGGTCGCCGGCCGGCGGTTACCTCGCCCGCCCGGCTACCTGGTCCGAAGGGCAAGGATCAGCAACAACAGCGTGGCGGCCGCGGATACGAGCGCGAGCCCGAGGCCCGCTTGCCCGAGCGCCTCCTGGCCGGCGACGAGCCCGATGGTGAGCATCGCCACGCCCGCGTTCCACGCCGCAAGCCGAACCGAAGCCCCGCGCCCGAGCGATCGACGCTGGGTGGCATGTGCCTCCGGGGTGCCCGGGCCAACCGCCGGGAGTAGGTGCGACATCGACCCGAGCAGCACCTGGAGCACGAACCCAAGCACCAGGGGAGCAACGATGCGATCGAGGCGCCAACCCTGCGGCTCCGCGCCGTATTCCAGGACCCCGGCGGCGGCGATGGCCGCACCCACCAGCAGCCAGACGGGCGCGAGGAGCAGCGAGGTGCCCGTGAACTGGTGCCAGTCGAGGTCCGTCGTCCACCCGGCGCGATCGCGTCGGGCCTGGAAGCCGTGCACGACGAGCGCCGCCGCGCCTGCGACGGCTGCCCCGGCGCCGAGCTGGACCATCAGTCCGGCAGCGCCGCCAGGTCCTGCCGCGTACCCGATCGCAGCGATCGGCGCGGCGGCCGCCAGGAGGAGCACCGCGGCCACGCCGGAGCGCCGCTGGCGGATCCTGGAGCCGGCGACCGTTGGGGCGAAATGGACCAGGGTCCCGGCCACCACCAGGGTCACGAAGCCGAGGATGTTGAGCCACGCATGGGCCACGCGCAGCGAGGCCCAGTGCCCGGTCACGCCCGGGTCGGCGGCGAGGAGCATGGCCACGAGCGAGACGCCGGCGATGACATCGAGGAGCGCGATCAGATAGGCCAGCTGGGTCAGCGGCCGACGCGGCCCCGAGGCGCGCCGCAGCGGGAGCACCGCGGCCAGCCCGACCGCGGCCATACCGGCCACGTAGGCAACGGCACCGGCCCCCGCGAGGCCCTCGACCCCGCCTGCCGCCGGCAGCCGGCCGAGCACACCGGCATTTGCTCCCCCGGCGACGAGCACGATCGAGCCAATCCGCAGCAACGCCCGAGCCGGCGGTGCGACGGACAGCGCCGCCACGAAGAACGGCAGCATCGCCGCGATCGCCGTGCCGACTGCGCCGGCCAGGACGAGGTGGAGCGGGAGCCACAAGCCGAGCCGGGCGGCTGGCGGGACGGCCAACGAGACGAGGGCTGCGATGAGGAATCCGACCGCCACCACGAGGCCCGCGTACGTGATCTGGCGATCAGCCCGCCGGTCGGGACCACGCCGAGGCGGCTCGGTCTCGATGACGTTCAGCGCACGCGAATCACCGGTCACGGTCGTGCTTCCGGGGCGGCTCTGGGTCTAACGTGCCGGGGGCTTGCCCGTCAGTTGGCGGGATCGCCGTCACCCGCCTGGAATAGCCCGACCGCGCCGCGCCCGACGAAGTTGAAGGCGTGGGTGACCATCGGGTAGAGGCCGTCCTCGGGCATCTCGAACTCGACGATGCCGCCCTGGGCCGGGCTGAGGTCCATGGCCTGCGAGCCCCAGCTGCCCTCGTTGCCGGGAAGAAGGTGGACGCCCTCCTTGGTCACGCTGGAGAAGATCGTGCCGACGACGTGGAACGAGCTGTCGATCGACGGCCCGGCATTCAACACGAACACCCTGACGCGATCGCCCGTCCCGACCTCGATCGGATTGTCGAGGTACTGATTTGCGACGCCGTTGAACATCACGAAGTCGGGCGCCGGCGCGGCGGCTGCCGCCTTCGCGAGCGAAGCAGGCTCGCCCTGGGCGCCGAGGTACCACTCACTCTGGACGATGACGAACTCGGCATCCACCTCGGGCAGGCCCTCGGCCGGCTCGACGATGACCATGCCGAACATGCCGTTGGCGATGTGGTGCAGGGTCGGCGCGGTGCCGCAGTGGTACATCCACACGCCCGCGTATTCGGCCTGCCATTCGTAGACGAGCTCCTCGCCCGGTGCGATCGAGCGCATCTCGTCGTTCCAGGCCACCTGGCTCGCGTGGAAGTCGATGGAATGCGATACGGCCGCGGTCGTCGGGTTCTTGAGGGTGACCCGGATCGTGTCGCCAACCTTGACCCGGATGACAGGTCCCGGCACGGTGCCGTTGAACGTCCAGACCTGCTGGACGAAGCCCTCCGCGACGGTCATCGGCTTCTCCTCGATCAGGAGCTCGATGTCGTGCGTCTTCCCGGCAAGCATGGCAGGCGCGGCCGGATCGTAGAGCGTGTAGGGCGCCGCGTTCGGGTCCGGCTCGACGTCGGTGGCCGGTGCCGGGCCGCCGTGGTCATCCGGGTCCGGGGCGGAACCCTCGATCATGATGTCGCCGGTCATGCCCGCATCGGCGTGGCCGGGAACCGAGCAGATGAACGTGAGGCCGCCGGCCGGCACGTCCACGGTGACGGTGCTGGTCTCGCCGGCGGCCGCGACCGCCTGGGTGCCATCGGCAAAGGTGATGTCGTGGACGATGGCGCCTGTGTTCGCCAACTCGATCTCGTAGCGGCCGGCCTTCGGCACCACCACGTGCGCCGGCTCGAAGGCGATGTCGACCGCGTTCAGCTCGATCGTGCCGAGGACCTCACCTGGGGAGCCGCCGCCGCCGGGGTCACCGGACCCATCGGGGGAGCCGCCGCCCGGGCTGGCCTGCGCCGGTGGACCGGCGGGCGTGAATGTCCAGGCCGGTCCCGCCGCGGTGGGGGTGCAGGCCGCTGCGACGAGGACGAGAGCGAGGCCGATGCCGAGAGATTTGAGCCGGAGCACGATTGCGCCTCCTCCGAGCGTCCGACCCGGGCGCCGCGGTTGAATTCATAGAAACACGCAGTTGTCCGATATGAATATCTCGGCGGCCGTTCTGGCAGATGTGCCGAATGGCCCGTCGAGACAGGCCACTGGTCCCGACAGTTGTAGACGTCCGCGGCCGAGTCCGCTTCGGCCCGGGTCGGGCGCTTGATGAGGTTCGGGCAGGCTCTGTTCTCGGGCGGCGGTCAGACCCGGCGGGCGGTCAGGCCCGGGCGGCGGTCAGATCCGGGGCGCCGACGAGGCTGGCGAGCGTGGTCCTGGCCAGCTCGGCGCGAAGCGCAGCGCCGGCGCCGCTGAAGGCATCGTGCACGGCGCAGCGCCCGTCCGGGTCGCATGGAATGCCGTGCAGGACGCAGCGTGCCGGCAGATGCTCGGGCTCGGCGGCGTCCACGATCCGCAGGAGATCCACCTCCTCGGGCGGGAGCGAAAGCCGGTAGCCGCCGCGGCGGCCGGTGCTGCCGACCACGAGACCGGCCCGGACCAGGTCCGACAGGACGTGGGCGACGAACCGCTGGGGGATTCGCATGCGGGTGGCGATCCGGCCGGCGCTCAGTCGCGGCGCCACCGCGCCGTCCAGGGCGCCAGTGTCGCGCTCGTGCTCCGCCAGCGCGAGCATGGCTCGTACGGCGTAGTCGCCCCGCAGGGACAGCGTCACTCGCATACCGGCAGGTTTCCCGTGAGGCGGGGTTGCCACCAGTGCCGATCGGCACCCCCGACGCTCTCCGAGGCGATGCGCCGCGCCTGCGCCAGCCGTTACCTGCCCGGCGCACCGTAGCGGGTGATCTCCACGTAAGCCTCGCCACCGATCTCGTCGTCCGACACGAGGGGGCGCGCACCGCTCACGACCTGCGAGCCCTCCCAATAGACGACGCCGGTCGTTGCCCGGGTGTCGAGCTCCTGGTCGAGCAGCGTGGGCCGGAGGCTGACGAACAGGTCGCCGATCGCGATCGTCCATTGGCTCGGCCAGACGCGGCCGGTGCGCGGGCTCTGCCATTGCGACTGCGTGGTGAGGACGAAGTCTTCGTCGTCGAGGTGGCTGACCCGCCCGTCGGCGTCCACCACGGTCCCGTAGCCGAGGACCCGGAGGCCATCCTCATCCCGCACCACCGAGATCGTGACGTCCGTGCCGTCGTCCAGGTTGATCGCGAACCAGTCCCAGCCGCCGCCGCCCACCGAGACGAAGTCGCCCCACTGGTGGTCGAACCAGGCGATGCCGCTCACCTGCAACCGCTCGCCGTCCAGCTCCAGCTCGCCCTCCGCGGCGAGCCGGGTTCGCGAGTAGTAGTACGACGTCCCGGCCGGGCCTAAGTCCACGAAGCCATCCTCGTCGTGGAGCGCCGCCGGCTTGAGCGGTCGCAGGTCCAGGGCGAGCCCGAACGAGGCGCCTGCGGCGGCCGCTTCCTCGGCAGCCAGCGCCGCTTCGATCCGGTCCGCGCCGCCAGAGCCCGCGAGCCGCCACGGCGCGGCGAACTGCGGCGCGCCCGCCATGACGAGCTCCGGGATCAGGCCTGCGACCTGGAGGTCGAACCCCGTCGGGACGCCGGCCGCGTCCCGCGGCGAGCGGTCCACCTGCAGCCCGATCTCGCTGCGCTGCGCGTACACGAACCGCTCACCGGACTCGTCGGTGAGCGCGAGGTGCGACGCCCACGCGGCCGGCACGGCGCCGCGCTCCGCCCGGAAGACGACCGCCTCGAACCCGAACCGGCGCCCGTCCGTAGCGGTGAGGTGCCCGGTGTAGTACCACCACTCG
Source organism: Candidatus Limnocylindria bacterium (assembly GCA_035513775.1). Classification (GTDB taxonomy): domain Bacteria; phylum Chloroflexota; class Limnocylindria; order Limnocylindrales; family CSP1-4; genus UBA5189. The sequence goes on along the minus strand of DATKBR010000127.1, from coordinate 4,736 downwards.
GTCAGCCGATCGTGCGGGCCGTCGTCGCGTGGGAGCACGATCGGTATTGGGTCGGCCGGACGAGGTGGCGCCGGGCTGGGGACGACCGGCGAGGGAAACGCGAGCGGCTCGTTGGCGAGAATCGGCGCTCCGCCGCAGCCGGCCACGGTGAGGGCCACCAGCGCGAAGACGCAAAGGCTCTGCATCGCTGCCCGAGGCACCGGAGTGTTCCTCACGACGGAGCCTCCCCGTCCTCGATCTGCGGCAGGCGCCTCGCCACGACATCGGGCAGCCACCAGTTCCAGTGGCCGAGGAGACGCATCGTCGCCGGTACGAGCAGCGCCCGGACGATCGTCGCGTCGAGCGCGACGGCGATCGCGATGCCCACGCCTAGTGCCTTGATCAGCACGATGTCGGCGAACGCGAACGAGCCGGCGACGACGATCACGATCAGCGCCGCCGACGTCACGATCCGGCCGCTCCGCTCCAGGCCGTGGGCGACAGCAGTCGGGTTGTCACGCGTCGCCTCCCAGCTCTCGCGCATTCGGCTGAGCAGGAACACCTCGTAGTCCATCGACAGGCCGAACAGGACGCAGAACAGGATCACCGGCTGGGTGGTCTCCACGAAGCCCAGCGGCCGCGTCCCGAACAGCATCGACAGGTTGCCGTCCTGGAAGATCCAGACGAGCGCGCCGAACGAGGCGACGATCGAGAGCGTGTTCATCGCCAGCGCCTTGAGCGGCAGCAGCGCCGAGCGGAGCAGGAGCAGAAGCACCAGGTAGGTGCTCACGAGGATGAAGATCGCAGAGCGCGGGAACTCTGCCCCGATGCCCGTGACCACGTCCTCGACGTCGGCTGCCCCGCCGCCGACGAGCACCTCCGTGCCGGCGGGTGGCGCGAGCGCCCCCGCGTCGGCCCGCAGGTCGCCGACCAGCTCCCGCGCGATCGCCTCGTTGGGCCCGTACGGCGTCAGGATCGTGAACGCCGTGAGGTCGCCCTGGGTCGTGGCGGCGAGCACCTCCGCGATGTAGCGGTCGGGGGGCCCGCCGGTGGGGCGGTACACCAGCTCGTACTGCTCGAGCGTGAGTCGGGGGTCGATGTCGACGAGGCTGTCGACCCGCTCGATCCGCGGATCCGCCTCCAGGCGTCGCGAGTAGTCGAAGAGCGCGGCCAGGTTGGCTGGGTCCGTCGCGGGCCCGGTGGTCCGGATCGCGAGCACGATCGGGGCGAACGGCCCCGGTCCGAACTCCTCCGTCAGCCGATCGAAGGCGGCCCGGGACGGAGCGTTCTCGGGCAGGATCCGGGCGTCCGGTGCATTGAAGCGCACGTGCAGGAACGGCGTGCCGAGGATGAGCAGCACGGCCAGCGTCGGCACGAGGACAGCCACCGGCCGGCGCATCACCCACCAGGCGAGACGAGACCAGGCGCCCTCGGCGGCTGGGCGCGGGCTGACCCGCCGGACCCGCAGTCGCTCCAGGTTGACCCCGACGATCGCGAGGACCGCGGGCATGAGGGTCATCGCGGCAACCACCGCGAGCGCGACCACGATGGCGCCCGCGATACCGACGGAGCGGAGGATCATGAACCCGAACAGCACCAGCCCAAGGAGTCCCAGCAGGACCGTGAGGCCGGAGAAGAACACGGCCCGGCCCGCGGTTCGCGCCGTGGCCCCGACGGCGTCCGGGACCGCCTCTGGTCGCCAGTCGCGCGCCGCCAGCTCCTCCCGGAACCGGCTCGTCATGAGCAGGGAGTAGTCCACGCCCAGGCCGAGCCCCAGCAGCGTCGCGAGATTCAGCACGAAGATGCTCATCGGCGTGACGCTCGTGACCAGGAAGATCGCGGCGAGGGCGACGATGACGGCGGCGCCGCCCACGATCAGCGGCACCGCGGACGCGACGACGGAGCCGAAGACCAGCAACAGCGCCAGGGCGGCAAGCGGGAGAGAGATCAGCTCGCTCCGCCGCAGGTCCGCCTCCGAAATGTCCTGGACGTCGCCGTAGAAAGCCGGACCACCGGACAGCCCGACCTCGAGACCGGGCACTTGCGCGATGGCAGCACGCAGGCCCGGCAGGGCGCGAGGCGAGTCATCCGCGGATAGGTCCAGCAGGACGATGTCGAATGCGGTGTGGCCGTCGGCGGACACCTGGTGGGTCGACAGGACGTGGGACAGGACGCCGCTAACGAATGGCGCCGCCGGCACGTCCGCGATGGCCGCCGCCGCGGCGGCCTCGAACGCGGGCTCGCCCGCGCGAGCCGTCTCCGAGTGGAGGACTACCACCACCGCAGCCTGGGCCACGCCGATCTCGGTCTCGAGGAGCGCCTTCGCCCGTGCCGACTCGAGATCGTCGCGGATGAAGCCGCCGGCGCTCAGGGCGCCCGGAGCCTGGAGCGCGAACGGCACAGACAGGACGATGAGCGCGAGCCACGCGACCACGACCGGCCATCGATGCCGCGCGCACCAGCGACCGAGGCGCTCGAATCGACTCACGCGCGAGCGCCCAGGGGACGTTCGAACGCGCTTCGACGGCGCGCGGGCATGGCTCGGCGCGGGGATGCGTGCATCGGCTCGACCATGCTATGCGCCCGGGCGGCAGCGCGGTCCGGGGCCTACGGCCTCTGCTAGCATTTCCCCGCTCCCGTGATGCCACGCGACGAGGACCCAGCGTGACGATCTTCACCCTCTGGTTCGAAGACTTCCCGAACAACCTGCCCGCGTTGATCATCTCCGTCGGCGTGGCGGTGGCGTTCGTCCTGATCTTCCTCAAGGCGGCTATGGCCGCCGACGGCCGCTCGCGCTGGGTGAAGAAGATCACCGGCCCGAACGGCAAGTGGTTCTGGGGCCTGCTGTTCGTCGGCTGGGCGGTCGTCTTCGGGGTCGGGCTGCAGCTCGTGCCGCACGCCGGCGCGAACTCCCCCTACGGCGGGCTGGGACTGATCGCCCTGTTCACGGGCTTCTTCATCTCGATGGGCTTCCTCTGGAGCGTGATCGGGGAGTAATCCCGCTTAGGCGCGCTTGCGCACGATCCAGGCCTCCTCGGACGGCCACTGCCTGGCCCACTCCAGCGACGCGATGTGCGTATACCGCGTCGTGGCGTCCGCCGGCGGCTGGAGCTCGACAAGGCGCTCTATCTCGAAGCCGTATTCGCGCAGGAGCCGAATCCACTCACCGTGCGGAAGGTGGAACTCCACCGACGTGTCGTCGGGCCAGACGGTCCGGTGCATCCCGAAGTACGGGCGGAGCAGGGTCATGCCCGCGGGGCCATTCGCCTCGATCTCCCGCGACGTCAGGATGATGAGCGGCGAGTTCGTGAGGAACATGAGCCAGCCACCCGGCCGGAGGATGCGGGCAGCCTCCGGAATCCAGGCGTACGGGTCCGCCCACAGTGCCGCGCCGTACTCGCTCACCGCGCCGTCGAAGCTGGCGTCATCGAACGGCGTCGTCTCCGCATTGCCGAGGTGGAGCGGGAACTCGAGCCCGAACTCGCGCTGGAGCGCCCGCGCGGTCTCGAGCTGGGCCGGCGAGTTGTCGATGCCTACGGGCCGGGCGCCGCGTCTGGCCAGCCACGCCGACACGTACGCGGTCCCGCAGCCGAGCTCAACGACATCCTGGCCCAAAACGCTCTCGGGCAGGAGACCGACCTCAAATTCCGGGATGCCCCAGATGCCCCACGTCACGTCTCTGGTGGACCAGCTTCGCCGCCCCGGCTCCACGTACTCGGTGGCGTAGCGATCCCACGCCTCGCGATTCGCGCGGACGTGCTCCGGCTGGGTCGGATCTGGGGATGATGCGGGCACGACCCAGATGGTACGGGGCTGTTGCCCGTCCAAGGGCGTTTGTGAGCCGATTGCAAGGCGCGCCCGGCTTTCGCATCCGGCTGGGGACCGCGCGACGACGCGATCATGGCTAGGGCATCACTCGATGCCAGCAAGATCTGGTGCACCTTTGGGTCCGCTCAAGGTATTCGCGTTCGACGACGGGCCGCTCGGATCATGGCGCGCCGGTGCTGCGCGTCGCCCGCCGCTGATCGTCGCGAACCCGCCAGGCGATGGTGATTTCCGCGGATTGATCGACCGGTTCCTCCTTGCGGGTGGCGATCGGCCCGATGGTCTCCAGGCCGCGCTGAGGACCCGCTATTCGGAGGCTGTAGTTCGGCGGCGGGAGCTCGCTGGCGAGGCCTTCGAGGTCTGGTACGTGTATCGGGACGGCCACTGGATTGGGAGTGCGGAACATGCCTGACGACAACGAGCAACGCGACGATCTGGCGGCAACCTCGGAGTCACTGAAGGGGGACGCCGAGCGGCTCGTGGACATCGAGAACGAGAAGCAGGCACTTGACGCAGCCGACTCGCGCGTCGACGCTCTCTCGGGCGACGCCGAGCGCATCGCGGAGCAGATCCTGCAGAAGAGTCGCATCGAACGCGACCTGGCCGACGACATCGCACCGGGCGACGAATCGCCGACCCGTTCCCACTGACCGGCCGGCTGGTCACCGGCCGCGTTCCGCCATTTCATGGCGCTTGCCGTCGCGAGCGCTCGAAGCCATTCGGCTGGTACGTCCGGGACCCTCGCGCTATGATCCGCGGGCTTGCAGAGTGCATAGACTTTATGCACTGAAGCTCGCCTGATCGGAGATCGCCCTCGCGTGGACGCCCAGGAGATCAAGACCGTCGTCGCGCACCCGGACGCGGCGCTTGCCGCCGCCGAGGCGCCGTTCGTCAATCGTCGCGACCCGGCGCTGGCGCTCGGCGCGGACGGC
>DATKBR010000126.1:0-26165 GCA_035513775.1 Candidatus Limnocylindria bacterium | reverse complement strand
CTACGTCATGGTCGAGCTCGGCAAGCCGATCCACATCTTCGACGCCGCCGCGGTTGCGCGAGACGCCTCGGGCAGGTCGAGCATCCAGGTCCGGCTCGCCACCGCCGGCGAGCGGCTCACGACGCTCGATCACGTCGATCGTGAGCTTGACGCCGAGACCCTTTTGATCACGGATCCGGACGGGCCGCTCGGGATCGCGGGGGTCATGGGCGGCGCGACGTCGGAGGTCTCCGAATCGACGCAGGACGTCATCGTCGAGTCGGCGATCTTCGACCCCGTGAGCATTCGGAAAACCGCGTTCCATTACGCGCTGCGTTCGGAGGCGAGCCTGCGGTTCGAGAAGGGCCAGGAGTTCCGCCTGGCGCGGATCGGCGCCGACCGCGCGACGCGGCTGATCGCGGAGTGGGCCGGGGGCACGGTGGCGCGCGGAGCCGTCGACACGAACCCGTCCGAGCCGAACCCGCGGCAGGTCGCGTTCCGCCCGAAGCGGGTCGACCGGCTGCTGGGCACTGAGTTGGGCGCCGAGGCGCAGCGCGAGGTCCTGCGGCGCATCGGCATCGAGACCCACGACGCAGACGGCGCCGTCGAGGTCGTACTCACGGCCGGGGAGTCGCCTTTGGCCGTCACGGCGCCCGCGGGAGAGGCGGTGATCGCGACCGTGCCCACCTGGCGCCGGGACATCGAGGTCGAGGCGGATCTCGCCGAAGAGGTGGCACGCGTCTACGGCTACGAGCGCATCCCCCCGCGCCGGCCGTCGACGCCGATGCCAGTGTGGAGAGAGACGCCGCTCGCGGCCCGCGACGCCATCCGCGAGGCGCTGGCCGGCGCCGGCCTGGCTGAGGCCGTCTCGTACGCCCTCGTGTCGCCGCGCCTCCTCGAGCAGTTCACCTGGTCGTTCGAGGATCGCCCGGCCGCGGGGGAGAGCCCGCGCGAGGGCACGCCGATCACCGTCACGAACCCCCTGTCGATGGACCACTCGATGTTGCGCCAGTCGCTCGTCGGCAGCCTTGTCGAGGTCGTCGATGCCAACTCGAGGCACGGCCAGGCGGACGTCGCCGTGTTCGAGGTCGGCAAGGGCTACGGCCGGGTGGGCGACGACTCGCGGGAGTGGTGGCGGCTCGGGCTCGCGTTCACGGGCGCCTTCGAGCGGCCGGCCTGGAACCGGGCGCGCCGCGAGGCGGATCTCGACGACGTGAAGGGCGCGGTAGAGCTCGTCGCCGACGTGCTGGGCGCCGGACGGCCCGATTACGCCGCGCTGGCGGACGAGCCGATATTGCATCCCGGCCGGAGTGCCACGGTCGACGCGCGGTTCGCGAACGGCGACCTCGCGATCGGCGGTGTCGTCGGCGAGCTGCACCCCCGCCTGGCGGACGCGCGGGACCTCAAAGGCCGGCGCGTCATCGTCGCCGAGCTGTCCGTCACGGGCCTCACCGCGGGGAGCCGCGCGGTCACGAACGTCGTGCCGCTGCCGCGCTTCCGGCCGATCGAGCGGGACCTGACGGTAGACGTCCCGGACTCGGTGCCGGCGGCCGGGGTCACGCGAAGCATCCGGGAGGCTGCCGGCGCGCTCCTGCAGGACGTCACGCTCGCCGATACGTATCGCGGCCAGCCGCTCGCCGCCGACGAGCGAGGCCTCACCTTCCGGCTCCGGTTCGGAGCGGCAGACCGGGCGCTCTCCGACGCCGAGGTCGACGGGGCGATCGGTACGATCAGCGCGGCCCTGGCGGACCACGTGGGAGCGCGAATCCGCTCCTGAGCCTGCTACGCTGCCGCCGTTCACCACCCGGGGGAGGGAGTCGAGCGTGGAACGGATCCAGCCATTCGACATGGTGCTCCTGCTCGCGCTTCTGGCGATGTTCATCGTCGGGTATGCGCAGGGCGTGGTGCGCAGGCTCCTGGGCATTGCCGCGATCACCTTCTCCCTGATCCTCGGTGCCCAGCTGCGCCAGCCGGTCGGGCAGTACCTCGCCAACGAGTGGACAGGTATCGCGGCCCAGTACAGCTTCATGGTCGGCTTCGGGGCCGTGTTCGTTGCCGCCGCCGTGACCCTCAGCCTCGGTATCCAGCTCACCTACCGGCCGGCGCCGCTGTTCACGCGCTACCCGGTGCTCGACGAGATAGTGGGCGGGATCCTCGGCGTGATCGAGGGCTTCCTCATCCTGATCGCGTTCCTGCTGATCACGGACCCGTACTTCACGAACCCGAGCTTCGCCGAATCGGCGGGCTTCGGAGAGTTCGGGCTGCTGCGCACCGTCCACGAGTTCCTGGACCCGACGCTGATCGCGGAGATCCTGCGTCAGAACGTGATCCCGGTGCTGCTCGTCCTGATCGGCTTCCTCATCCCGCAGGACGTCCGCGACACGTTCGCCCGGGCCCTGCTCGCGCGCAGCTGAGCACCGCAGGCTCCGTACTTCGCGAGATCCTCGCCGGGCCTACGCTCGACGCCGCCCGAGCCCTCCTCGGCGCGTACCTGGTTCGCGAGACGCCACGCGGAGCCCGCGGCGACGAGCCGCGCGTTGGCCGGATCGTCGAGGTCGAGGCGTACGTCGGCGAGGACGACGGCGCGTCGCACGCGCGCTTCGGGCGGACGAACCGGAACGCCGTCATGTTCGGGCCGCCGGGGATCGCCTACGTGTACCTTGTCTACGGGATGCACGAGTGCCTCAACGTCGTCACCGAGCCCGAGGGTCGCGCTGCGGCCGTGCTGATTCGCGCCGCCGAGCCGATCGCCGGCGAGGCGTCGATGCGGGCTTCGCGACTCGCCCATGCCGTTCGCCGCGCCAGGAACCCCGAATCCCGCGCCCGCGCCGAGGTACGGCTGGCCGCGCTCGCGACATTGAGGCTCGCGGCGGGACCGGGCCTGGTCGCCGCAGCCTTCGGGATATCGCGCGCCGAGACGGGAACGGACCTGCTCGACCCCCGCTCGGGCCTGCGCATCGAGCCGGGAGCGCCACCGAGCCGCATCGTCGAAGGTCCGCGCGTCGGGATCTCGTACGCCGCGGAGCCCTGGCGCAGCCGGCCGTGGCGCTTCCTGGATCCTGAGAGCCCGTCCCTCTCGGCCACCTGACCTCCATGGACCAGCGCTCGATCGAGATCCTTGAGTTCCCGCTCGTCCGCGCCCGCCTCGCCGAGCGGACCTCGTTCGGCCCGAGCCGCCGCCTCGCCGAGTCGCTCGTGCCCGAATCCGATCCCGTCCTGGTCGCGCGCGGGCTCGACGAGACCGACGAGGCACGGGCACTCGTCGAGGAGCGACCCGGCGCCGGCATCGCCGGCGCGCGGGACATCGGGCCGGCGATCGACCGCGCCGCGCGCGGGGGCCGGTTGGACCCGGAGCAGTTCCTCGACGTATGGGCCACGCTCGACGCCACCGCCGGGCTGAAACCGCACCTCGCCGATCCGCGCCGGCCGCTCCAGCGCGACCTCGGCCGGCAGCTCCATCCGCTGCCGGCGATCACCTCGACCCTCGCTCGCTCCTTCGACCCCGCGGGCGAGCTGCTGGACACCGCCTCGCCGCGCCTCGGCGGCCTGCGTGCCGCTGTCCGTGTCGCCTTCGATCGGCTCCGCCGCCGCCTGGACACGCTCGTGGCCTCGGAGCTCGGCAGCGCGCTCCAGGAGCCCATCATCACGCTCCGCAACGGCCGCTACGTGGTGCCCGTCCGGGCGGACGCCAAGGGTCGGGTCAAGGGCATCGTCCACGACGCGTCGGGCAGCGGCCAGACGCTGTTCATCGAGCCGCTTGTGGTCGTCGAGCTGGGCAACGCCTGGCGCGAGGCACAGGTCGCCGAGCGGGAGGAGGTCGAGCGCATCCTCGACGAGCTGTCCGCCCTCGTCGGCGCGAACGCGGGACCGCTCCGCGAGACCCTCGCCGCACTTTCGCAGTTCGACCTCTGGTCCGCCAAAGCCCAGCTCGCCGGCGAGATGGGCGCCGCGCGCGCTGAGACCGCGACGCGCTCCGAGGTGATCCTGCTCTCCGCGCGGCACCCCGGGCTCTCCGGCCGCGTGGTCCCGATCGACGTCCGCCTCGGCGACGGCTTCACGGCCCTTGTCGTGACCGGCCCGAACACCGGCGGCAAGACCGTGACCCTGCGCACCCTGGGCCTGCTCGCCCTGATGCACCAGGCGGGACTGCACGTGCCGGCCGCGTCGGGCAGCCGGCTGCCGGTCTTCCGCGACGTTTTCGCCGACATCGGCGACGAGCAGTCGATTGCCCAGTCGCTGTCGACCTTCTCCGGTCACATGCGCTCGATCATCCGCATCGTCGAAGCCGCCGCGCCGGGCACGCTGGTCCTGCTCGACGAGCTCGGGGCCGGCACCGACCCGACGGAGGGCTCGGCGCTCGCCCAGGCCCTCCTCGACCATTTCATCAAGGCCGGAGCGCTGGTCGCCGCCACGACCCATTACGCGGAGCTGAAGGCGTACGCCCACACCGCGCCGGGCGCGATGAACGCCTCGGTCGAGTTCGACATCGAGACGCTCAGCCCCACCTACCGGCTGACGATCGGCCTGCCGGGCCGTTCGCAGGCCTTCGAGATCGCGTCACGCCTGGGCCTGCCGGACGCCCTCGTCGCCGAGGCACGGTCGCGCCTGAGCGAGACCCAGCGGACCTTCGAGGCGACCCTCGCTCGCATCGCCGAAGTCGAGGGAGAGACGGCGGATTCAAAGGAGAGGGCTCGCGAAGCGGAGGTGCGCGCCGGCGAGGCCCTGCGCTCCGCGGCAAACGAGCGGCGCCGTGCGCAGCAATCACGGGCGGACACGGAGCGGCGTGCCCGCGAGGAGGCGGAGCGTCTCGTGAGTGACCTCCGCGGCGAGCTCGAGGCGGCCCGCAAGGCGCTGGAGCGCGGCCAGCTCACTGCGCCCGCCATCGACACGCTGCTCGAGCGGGCCGAGGATCGCCTCGCCCGCGCGCCGGCCCCGTCGAGCGCCCGCAAGGCCGCCCCCGAGCCGCAGCCGGCTGCGGGCCCGCCCGCCTGGCAGGTCGGCGATGCGGCGCGCAGCCGAGCGGGTGGCTGGACCGGCACGATAGTGGAGCTGGATCGCGCGAAGCGAAGGGCAACGCTGGAGGCCGGCACGATGCGCATCAGCGTGGAGCTGGCGGACCTGGAGCCCGCGGCCGCGGGCGCGACACCGGGGCCGGCCGGCGCGGCGGCGGGAGCCGGCACGGGGACGAACGTCGCGGAGCTGCGCCTGTCGCGATCCCGCAACGTCCCGATGTCACTGGACCTGCGTGGGGCTCGCGTCGAGGAGGCACTTTCCGCCCTCGAGCAGTACCTGGAGGACGCGTCGCTCGCCGGGCTGGCGAAAATCACGGTGATCCATGGCCTGGGGACAGGCGCCCTGCGCGATGCAGTGCGCTCGGACTCGTCGGTGCATCCGCTGGTGCGAGCGGTGCGGGCAGGGGAGAGGGGCGAGGGTGGCGACGGCGTGACCGTCGTGGAGCTGGGCTAGCGCCGCCGGTTCGGTCGGAAGAGGCGAGCGAGCAGCAGCATCAGGAACGGCAGCAGGAACGGCAGCGTCGCGATCGGCGCCACGCCGGCCGGCAGCAGCCCGGTGAGGGCGGGAGCGACGGTGGGCTCGGCGGTCGGCGCAGCGGTTGGCTTGGGGCCACCCCCGTTCTTCGTCGGTGTCGGACCCGGAGTCCCCGGGGTGTCGGTCGGTTTGCCGTGCGACTCGGTCGGCTCGGGCGTGAAGCACGGGATGATGATCGACGGCTGGGGCGTCGGCGGGCCGCCGGGCGGTGGGCACTCAACGATCGGCTGCGCCTGGCACACCTCGGTCGGCTTGAACGGGCCGCCCCACGTCCTGCCGAACGGGGCGAAGCTCAGGTTGTAGAAGTACATCGTCCGGGTGTTCTTGGGCCCGCCTCGAACGCCGACGCCCCGTGCAGCACGCTGCGCCCAGCCCTGGGTGTACCGCTGCCACTCCGGGAAGCGCTCCTCGGCCTGGCTGAAGTCCAGGAACGTCCGGGTGACGGCCGGGCCGGTGCATCCGTCCTCCCACAGCAGACCGGTGGCCTGGTCGATCTGGGCCTCCACGTGAAGGTTGTCCCGACGCGTCGGCTCGGACCCCTCGATGAACAGCTCCTTCACGGTCGAGACGGTGCCGGGTCCGGGCAGGAGGCCGCTGAACGCGTCGACCGTCTTCTCGACGATGCCGTCGGGGCGCTTGAATTTCGCGATGGGCAGGTCCTGGCTGATCTCGGTCATGATCCGGGACCACACTGGCGCCGAGGATTCGTACGACAGGCCGTGGAGGTTGGGCGTCGCGTCCGAGTTGCCCATCCACACCCCGACGACCAAACCCGCGTCCTCCGGGTCTTCCGGCGGCGCGAGGAAGCCGTAGGCGAGGACGTCCTTGCGGTCGTCGGTCGTGCCGGTCTTGTACCCGGCCGGGCGCCGCACCGGGCCGTCCCCGGTCTTCTCGAGGATCTGCCACTTGCCCCAGATCGGGTTCACCGACTTGATGGTGTTGCCGGCCATGATGTCGGCCATGATGAAGGCGGCCTGAGGGCTGACGACCTGCTTGCCGACCGGCTCCTCGCCCTCGAGCGGGAACTTCACCACGTTGTCCTTGTCGCGGACCTCGAGGATCATCGAGCGCGGCATCAGCACGCCGCCGTTCGCGATCATGCCGTATGCGCCGAGCAGGTCAACCGGGTGGATATCGTTCGTGCCCACCGATTGCGCGATGACCGGCGTCGCGTCGGCGCGGAATTCGAGCCCGAAGTCCTTCTGGCGGTTGAACACGTGGTCGACGCCCTGGACGAGGCCAGCCTTGATCGAGGGGACGTTCAGCGAGAACTGGAGTGCAGACCGCAGGAGAACCGGCCCGCGCTCCACGCCGTCGGACTGCATCGGCGCGTAGGTGCCGCCCCCAGGCAAGAAGTCGGTCACCACGTCCATGAACATCGTCGAGGCGGTTAGCGTGCGGTCGTCGAGGCCGACGAGGTAGTTGAGCGGCTTGATCGCCGATCCGGGCTGCCTCCAGCCGTCGAAGTACGCGTCGTACTGCGGCTGGAACCGGTCGTCGTTCCCCTCGGCGTAATAGCGGGCGCTGCCCGTGTACGCGAGAACCTGGCCGGTCCGGTAGTCCATGACGCCTGCCGCGCCGTTGTGGATGTTTGCGCCACGCAGACCGCGCAGCCACGTGAGATCGGCCTCGGGGATGCCGAGTGACTTCCAGACCTTGTTGGAGCTCTTGAAATGAGGCACCCTCGAGGCGGCGTACATCCACTTCTCGACGGTCTGCTGCATCTCCCAGTCGAGCGAGGTCACGATCCGGTAGCCGCCCGTGTCGACTTCTTCGCACGTCTCGGCGTTCTCGGCGCCGCACAGCATCTCGCCGAGCTGCTTCCGGATCTGCCAGACGAAGTGCGGCGCCTTCCACGGCGGAGCGGCCCGCGTCGAGAGGATGAGCTGCTCGGCCTTCGCCGCCTCGTACTCGGCCGCCGTGTGGTCCTGGCCCGAGAGCACGCTGCGCGTGGGGTCGGACATCAACTCGAGGACCTGGTTCCGGCGCTCCACGATGTCGGTGTCGTCGGGGACCCGCAGGATGATCTCGTCCTGGGGACACTCTTCGTCCTCTGCCACCACGATGCCGCACTCGCGGACGGCGTTTCGGACAAGGTCGAACTTGGTCGGGGACTGGGGGATCGCGGCGAGGACGGCGTACTGGGCAAGCGTGAGCTCGTGCAGGTCCTTGCCGAAGTACCCGATCGACGCAGCCTTTACGCCGTAGCTCTGGTTGCCGTAGAAGTTCTGGTTGAGATACGCCTCGATGATCAGCCGCTTGCCTTCCTCGCCGGGTGGCAGGGCCTGCGTGAGGCGGATCGACTGGATGATCTCCCGGATCTTCCGGTCATAGACGGAGCCCTCGAAGGCGCTCTCCGGCAGCAGGCGCGCGCGGACGAGCTGCTGCGTGATGGTCGAGGCGCCGCGCGGGCGGCCGGCAAACGTATCGAGCCCTGCGGACACGACCGCGCCGATGTCGAAGCCGGGATTGGTCCAGAAGTCCTTGTCCTCGATCGCGGTGGTAGCGTCGATCATCTCCGCGGGGAGCTCGTCGAAGGGCACGAGCTCGCGGCGCAGGACGCCGAACCTGGCGAGCTCGATCGTGCCCGTGCGGTCGTACACGAACGAGGGCTGCTCGAAGGTGAGGTCGTTGAACAGGACGGCGGGATCGGGCAGGTCGCGGCTGTAGTACGCGTACGCGCTCACCGTGCCGACGAATCCAACGCCGCCGAGCACGAGGAAACTGGAGAACAGGAGGATCGGGATGGCGAGCGCCGCGCGTCTGGCGGAGCCACCTCCACGTCCGCGCCTCGCGGCCCCGTTGCGACGATGCCGCTGACGCCTCTGGAGGGCTGTCTGCATGTGGCGGCGACGATACCATAGGGTCCGTGAGGGCCCTATCCCCCCATCGGGTCGTCCTGTGGACGGCCCTCGCCCCGTTCCTGTGACGCCGGAGACCGTGACGCCCGACGCATCCGCCGCCGACGCCGCCACGCCGACCTTCGCGCCCGGACTGGACGGCCTGATTCCCGAGCTGCGCTGGCGCGGGATGTTCCATGCCGCGTCCGACGGGCTCGAAGCGAGATTCGCCACGAACCAGGAGATCACGGCCTACATCGGCTTCGATCCGTCCGGACCGTGGCTCCACATCGGCCACCTCGTCCCGATCTTCGGATTGATCCGGCTCCAGCGCCACGGCGGCCGCCCGATCGCGCTGATGGGTGGTGGGACGGGCATGATCGGCGACCCGTCCGGCCGATCCAGCGAGCGCAAGCTGCTGTCCGAGGACCAGATCGAGGCGAACGTTGCCTCGATGCGCCCGCAGCTGGAACGGTTCCTCGACTTCGACGGCCCACGCGGCGCGATCATGGCCAACAACCTGCATTGGCTCGGCGAGATCCACCTCCTCGACTTCCTGCGCGATGTGGGCAAGCACTTCACGATCCCGTACATGCTGGCCAAGGACTCGGTCCAGCTCCGGCTGGAGGGTGGCCTCTCGTTCACCGAGTTCAGCTACATGCTCATCCAGGCGACTGACTTCCAGCACCTCCACCGCGAGCTGGGCTGCGATCTGCAGATGGGCGGCGCGGACCAGTGGGGCAACATCACGGCCGGCCTCGAGCTGATCCGGCGGACGTCAGAGCCTCGGGCGGAGGGCTCGCCGCACGCGTACGCGATGGCGTACCCGCTGCTGCTCGCGCCGTCAGGGGTGAAGTTTGGCAAGTCGGAGAGCGGGGATTCGGTGTGGCTGCACCCCGACGGCACGAGCCCGTACGCGTTCTACCAGCACTGGCGCAACACGGACGACCGTGATGTCTCCACCTACCTGCGCTGGTTCACGCTGTTCGAGCCCGCGGAGATCGAATCGCTGGAGCGTTCCGTCGCCGAGCGCCCGGAGCTGCGCGAGGCACAACGCGCGCTCGCGCTCGACCTGACCACCCGTGTCCATGGCGCCGATGAGGCAGCCCGCGCCGTTGCCGCGTCGGAGGCCGCCTTCTCCGGCTCGCCGATCGTGGATCCCGCGGTGCTCGAGACCCTGCATGACGCCGCGGACGGGTTCGCCTACACCGCCGCCGACGTTGCGGACGGACCGGTGGGCTTCCTCGTCGCCACGGGCACGTCCTCGTCCAAGGGCGAAGCCCGCCGCTCGATCTCTGGCGGCGCGATCACGATCAACGACCACCGCATGACCGACTCAGACACGGCCCTGCCGGAGCCGATCGCGGGCCAGTGGTACGTCGTCCGCATCGGCAAGCGCCGCGTCCGCGTGGGCCGCCGCGCCGGCTGACCTCGATCAGCCCGTTGTGGCCCGATCCCGAGCTCCCGTCGGGGTCGGCGTTACGCCCCAGGTATGAGTTCAACCGAGCGCCGCTCGGAACCCTCGAAACTCGTCGGTCTTGTACGTGCGGCGCATGAGATCGATGCGAACCGGCGATGGGCGGCCGGGAGGGACCAGAATTGGCGTCCAGATCAGTAGGTCTCGGGCCTACCTGGTCGAACTCATACACCCAGGTAAGGACTAGTCGAGTTCATACGCGGCAGGTATGAAGACGGCGCTCTATTGGCACCCGCCGTCAGGTGCGCGAGCCCATTTCCCGCGCGGCGGCGATGAGGCGGTCGTCCTGCTCGCGGTTGCGGACGGTGAGGCGGATGCAGTGGTCGAGTGGGTGGCCCGCCGGGAACGTGCGGGGGATGAGCCCGCGTGCGAGCAGCCCCTCGGCAACGACGTCCGCAACCTCGGGTGAGACGAAGCTGACGAGCACGAAGTTGGTCGACGATGGGTGAACGGTCCAGCCGGCGCCGGCGAGGCCCGCGGCGAAGCGCTTCCGCTCGGCGAGCACGTCGGCGACGCGATCCTGCATCACCGTGGGGTGGGGGAGGAGCGCCGCCGCGACCTCGACCGACACGATGGAGACGGAGCCGGGCGGGCGGTAGGTCGAGATCTCGTCGATGAGCTCGGGCGTGGCGATGGCGAAGCCCACACGCAGACCCGCGATCGCGTAGGCCTTGCTCATCGTCCGTGCGACGACCAATCGGGGATAGCTCGCGCGAAGGGAGTGGTGACTCTCGCCTCCGAACTCTATGTACGCCTCGTCGAGGAGGACCACCGGTGGTCGACGGCCGGCGGCGTTGGCGTCGACGAGCAGGCCGTACAGCAGCGCCTCGACCACGCCCGCGGGCTCGACCGTGCCGGTGGGGTTGTTCGGATTGCACAGCCAGATCAGGTCGACGCCGGGGTCGGCCGCCCTGACGGCGGCGCGAACCGCATCGACACCGAGGGAGTAGCCGGTCTCGACCGGCCCGCGGGGCACGCGGATCACGCTTGCGCCGCGCTGCTCCGTGAGGATCGCGTACATCGGGTACGAGGGCACCGGCACGAGCGCCGTGCCACCGTGCGGGATGAACGTCTTGGCGACGAGGTCGAGGATCTCGTCCGCGCCCGCACCCACCAGCAGCTCCTCGCGGGCGACGCCGTATCGAGCCGCGGCCGCGGTGATCAGTCGCCCGTAGTCGGAGGGCGGGTATTCAGAGAGCGCAACCTCGAACAGCCCAGCAGCCAGCAGCTCGGCGACCGGCGCGGGCGGCGAGGGGGCCGTGTTCTGGTCGAAGCGGACGACCTGGTCGAGCGGCACGCCGTAGCGCGCTGCGACCTCCTGGTTGGTGGCCTCCCAGGTCCAGCCGGCCGGCTTGGTCGGCGAGGCGAAGGTGACCGGGGTCGTCTTGGGCACGTGCACGCCTTTCGCTGCGGTGCGGGTCGCGGGCCGCTGCGCGTCGAGGCCGTCGCGGGCCGCGGACGGCTGCCGAAGTGCTCAGTGGCCGGATGCGCCCTCGGTTTCCTTGCGATGCTGCTCGACGACCTTCTCGGCCAGGTGGGCCGGCATCTCGTCATAGCGGTCCAGCGCGGAGGTGAACGTTCCGCGCCCGCCGGTGAGCGACTTGAGCTCCGTGGCGTACGTGAACAGCTCCGACTGCGGGACTTGGGCGTTGATGACCTGCATCCCGTTCTGGATATCCATGCCGAGCACCCGCCCGCGCCGCCCGTTCAGGTCACGATTGACCTCGCCCATGTACGCCTCGGGAACACTGATCGAGACGTTCATGATCGGCTCGAGGAGGACCGGCTTGGCCGCGAGGATGCCGTCCTTGAGCGCCATCGAGGCCGCGATCTTGAACGAGAGCTCGTTCGAGTCGACGGTGTGGAACGACCCGTCGTACAGGGTCGCCTTGAAGTCGGACAGCGGGTAGCCGGCGAAGACGCCCTCGGCGGCTGTCTCCCTTATGCCCTTCTCCACGCCCGGAAAGAAGTTTCGTGGCACGGAGCCGCCGACGACCTTCTCGGCAAACTCGACGCCGCCGCCCGGGTTCGGCTCAATCGCGATCCAGACGTCGCCGAACATCCCGTGCCCGCCGGTCTGCTTCTTGTACCGACCGTGGGCCTTCGTGCTGCCACGGATCGATTCGCGGTACGGCACGCGCGGCGTGTGGGTCACGATGGCCGCGCCGAACTTGCGCTTGAGGCGCTCGATGATCACGGCCGCCTGGGCGTCGCCAAGCGTCCGCAGGATCTGCTCGCCGGCGTCGCTGCGCTCGACCCGCGCCGAAGGCTCCTCCTCGAGCATCCGCTGCAGCGCGGGGCCCATCTTGTCGAGGTCGGTCTTGGTCTGGGGCTCGATGGCCATGATCAGCGTCGGCTCGGGGAACTCGAGCGGCGGCATCGTGAGCGGCCGCTCCTTCGAAGACAGGGCGTCGCCGGTAGAGGTCACCGCGAGCTTTGCGACCGCGCCGATCTCGCCGGCCTTGAGCTCCGCCGTCGGCTCCTGCTCCTTGCCGTGGAGCAGGAGCAGCTGCCCGATCCGCTCGTCGGCGTCGTGGGCCGCGTTCCAGGCGTGCCCTTGCGAGTGGAGCGTCCCCGAGAAGACGCGCAGGTACGTGAGCCGGCCGACGAACGGGTCGGCGGCGGTCTTGAACACGCGGGCGAGGAGGGGCCCGTTCGGGTCCGGTGGGAGCTCGATCGTGGCGCCGCCCTTGTCGATCGCCGTGACGGGCCCCTCGTCGGCGGGGGAGGGGAGGTAGCGAACGATGGCGTCGAGCATGGCCCGCAGGCCCACGCCCGTCGCAGCGCTGCCGACGAGTACCGGGGCGAGAATCGATTCCTTGACCCCCTTGCGCAGGCACGCCTCGAGGTCGGCGTCGGCGATCTCCTCGCCCTCGAGGTACTTGGTCAGGACGTCGTCGTCCGCCTCCGCGGCGGCCTCGAGGAGCTGGTCTCGCCGGCGTGCCACCTCGTCGGCCATGCCGTCGGGGATCGGCGTCTCCACGTCCTTGCCGCCCTGCCACGTGTACGCCTTGCCATGGACGAGGTCCACGTAGCCGGTGAAGTCGTGGGCGGCGCCGATCGCGATCTGGAGCGGCGCGATCTTGTTGCCGAACGTGGCGCGGAGCGCGTCGAGCGCGCGCGCGGGGTCCGCGTTCTCCTTGTCGCACTTGTTGATGAAGAAGCACGCGGCCGTGTTCGAGCTGCGGGCCAGCGCCACCGTGCTCTCGAGGCCCGCCTCCACCTCGCCGGTCGCGTCGGTGACGAGGATCGCGCCGTCGGCCGCCTGGAAGCCGGAGATCACCTCGGCGATGAAGTCGAGGTAGCCCGGGGTGTCGAGCAGGGTGACCCGCGTCCCGTCGGCCT
This sequence comes from Candidatus Limnocylindria bacterium, assembly GCA_035513775.1. Lineage (GTDB taxonomy): Bacteria > Chloroflexota > Limnocylindria > Limnocylindrales > CSP1-4 > UBA5189. Next base: position 12,977 of record DATKBR010000126.1, on the reverse strand, counting down.
CGAAGGTCGCGACGGCGAGGCTGAGCGACTCCCGCCGCTTCTGCTCCTCGGGTTCGAAATCCAGGTGCGACGTGCCGTCGTCCACCTTGCCGAGCCGGGACACTGCCCCGGCGCGATGCAGCAGCTGCTCGGCGAGCGTCGTCTTGCCGGCGCCCGCGTGGCCTGCCAGGACGACGCTCCGAAGGTGGGGGAGATCGACGCTCTTCGCTGTCATCGGCCGTACATCCTCGTGGCGAGCGAGAGGGGTTGCGACCATGCGGTCGAGGGGTCGTCGGCCATTCTAGTCCGGCGTCCGCCGCCAGGCAGCGGGCGCCGGTGTCTCAACGATTGCTCGCCTACGAGCTGATTGCCGGTACGTGCTCCTCCCGTTCAGCGTTTGAGCGATCCTTGCGGGCGCCGCGCTTGTTCGACCGCTCGTTGCGTTCGGCCTCCCGCCGCTGGCGATCGGCACCCGCGCGCTGGCGCTTCCGCTCCTGCTCGGCCTCATGCTCGCGCTCGGCCGCGTCGACCTTCGACTCGAGCTCGTCGACGATGGACGCGCCACCGCTCGCCTTCGCGACCGTGGCCTCGGCCTCGGCGCCCTTTGGCACCCGCATGTCGTCCATCGTGAACTGGACGTCGCCCTTGTAGACCGAGGCGAGAAGGCTGTCGAGCCCGCCGGACTCATGTGCTCGCTGGACCGCCTGGTGGGTGATGATGTCGCCCATGTTCAGGACGACGTTGTCCTCGCGGTCGAGGATCACCTTGCCGATCGGCCGGCCGATGGCGTCCGCGATCTCGGCCAGTCGCTGCTTCGTCTGCGCCGCGTCGACCCGCCGGCCAGCGCCGTCGGTCATCTCGCCCAACTTTGCGGTGAACTGATCCCAGAGGCTGCCGGCCTTGTCGCCGGCCGTCCCGAGGGCATCCTTCGCATCCTCGCCGGCGGCCTGCGCATCGCCCAGCGCCACTGACGCGCCGAGGTCCTTCAGCCTGCCCGCTTCCCTGGCTGCCGCAACGTCCTCGGAACGCACGCGGCGACCCTTCGGGACGATAACCGAGCCCGTTTCGCTCTCGACGTCCGAGCCCGTCCGCCGGCCGACGAGGTTCTCCTCCGGCTTCGCGTCCGCGGTCAGCTGGCGCGCGCCCTCACGGGCGTCACCGAGCTTCCCTCCGGCCGCGTCCCTGGCCTCGCCCAGCTTCTGGCCGGCACCCTGCACGGCGCCCTGGATGCCGCCGACCTGCGACTCGAGCGTCGCGGCGATCTCCGGCTGGACGTAGATGACGTCGTCTCCGATCGAGTCGATCTCGTCCGTCGCGAGGTATGACCTGCCCTTCGCGGCGTCGCCGAGCATGCCGCCCGAGACCTCGTAGCCGACCACCAGGCCGGTCTCCTCGTCGAAGTAGACGTCCGCAATGGAACCCTGGTCGTCGCCAGTAGTCGTGTAGACGTTCTTGCCGATGATCTTCTCTTCGCGGTCGACGAGCTCGCGCAGCGCCGGGTCCGCGCTCGTCGTGACGATCGATCCGGCGCTCCGGATCACGACCGCATCCTTGCCGTAGCTCGAGACCTCGTCGACCGGGACCACCTTCGAGCTGGACATGAACCCGCCCTCCGAGACCACGAGGGCTATGACACGCTTGCCCTCAGGGTCGACGACGACGTCGCTGACCTTGTCGAGCTTGACTCCTTCCTCGAGGGACAGGATTTCCTTGCCGATGACCGATTTACCCTTGAGCACGTTGAACACTCCTTGCGACCGCGGTGACGCTCCGACCCTGGGTCAAATTGGCGCCAAGTACTGGAAGTAGACGAAGGCCACGATCGCGATCGCGACGATGAGCAGAAGCAGGAGCTTCAACCCGGCGCTCGATCCACGGCCCTGGACACGCATGGCGATCTCCTGGGTGACAGTGGTCGTTGAGGCGGTGCCACTGCGCACCGCGCTGAAGGACTTCACCCTACGGGCGCACTGCTGAAGCGGAGGTGCGCGTGGCCCGGCCGCGTCTTCAGAATGTGTTGCAAGGGTCGGAAGAGGGGCCCTTCGATATACTCCGGCGCGATGTCAGGTCATTCCAAGTGGTCGACGATCAAGCGCCAGAAGGGCGCCAATGACGCAAAGCGAGGGGCCGTCTTCACCAAGGTCGCGCGCGAGATCAGCGTTGCTGCGCGCGCAGGCGGCGGCGATCCCGACGCGAACTACCGGCTGCGCCTCGCGATGGACAAGGCGCGCTCGGTGAACATGCCCGCCGACAACATCAAGCGCGCCATCGAGAAGGCGACCGGCGGCGGCGATGCCGAGATCTTCGAGGAGATCGTGTACGAGGGCTACGGCCCGGGCGGCGTTGCGATCCTGGTGGAGGCGGCCACCGACAACCGGAACCGGACCGCGGCGGACGTGCGCGCCCTGTTCACCAAGGCCGGCGGGCAGCTTGCCGGCTCGGGTGCCGTCGCGTGGCAGTTCGAGCCCAGGGGCCTGATCACGCTCACCGCCGACGGCCACGACCCGGACGACCTGGCCCTGGCAGCGATCGACGCGGGCGCCGAGGACATCGATACGAGCAGCGACGCGGTCGAGATCTACACCACGCCGGGCGGCCTCGAGCAGGTGCGCAAAGCGCTCGATCGCGCGGGCGTGGCAGTGGAACACGCCGAGGCCACGATGATCGCCAAGAACACGGTCGAGGTCGACGAGCACCGCGCTCGCCAGAACCTGCGGCTGGTCGAGGCCCTCGAAGACCTCGAGGACGTCCAGCGGGTTACGGCCAACTTCGACATTTCCGAGGAGCTGTTCGCCGAGGTCGCGGGTTGACCTGGGCGTTTCGGGCGGCTCAGCCGAGGTCAGCCGAAGGCGGAGTCGAGGACCGGAGCGAGCGCACTTCGGGTGTGCGTGAGGGAGGACCGCAGGCGACAACGCACGGCTGGCCCGGCTCAGTCGCCCGATGATTGTTCTGGGGATCGATCCGGGGACGGCCGCGATGGGCTACGGCATCGTCGAGGCGAAGGGCGGCCGCCTGCGCATGGTCGACGCGGGCTGCCTCACCACGAAGCCGGATGCCTCGCTCCCGGCACGCCTGCTTGCCATTCACGCCCTGCTGGACGAGCTCATCGCGCTCCACCGCCCGGACCTGCTCGCGGTGGAGCGGCTGTTCTTCTCGCGCAACGCCCAGACGGCGTTCGCGGTCGGGCAGGCTCGGGGGGTCGTGCTCCTGGCCGCCGCGCAGGCGGAGGTGCCGGTGCGCGAAGCGACGCCGAACGAGGTGAAGGTCGCGGTCACCGGCTACGGCAGCGCCGACAAGGAGCAGGTGGGGCGCATGGTCGCGGTCTGCCTCGGGCTCGAGGAGGCGCCCCGCCCGGACGACACGTCCGACGCGCTGGCGGTGGCCATCTGGGCGGCCAACGCCGAGCGACCCGGCGCGGATGAGCGGCGCTCTTCGGTCCTGGATCGCGCGTCCGTGAACCCGATGACCTCGAATACCGGCGCCGGGAACAGCTACGAGCGCGCCGTCCGGGAGGCGCTCACGCGCGAGAACGCGGCAACGAGCGACCCGAAGTGATCGCCTTGCTCGACGGCACCGTCGCGGTGGTTGCCTTCGACTCGCTGGTGATCGAGGTCGGCGGGGTCGGCTACCGCGTCTACGCGTCGCCGTCGGTGCTGGCATCGGCGGCGCCCGGCGGCCGGCTGAAGCTGTTCACCCATCACGTGGTTCGAGAGGATCTCCAGGCCCTGTACGGCTTCCGAACGGCCGAGGAGCTCGGCTTCTTCGGGTTGCTGCTCACCGTGACCGGGGTCGGCCCCAAGGCGGCCATGGCAATCGTCGGCAGCCGCCCGACGGCGGAGCTCCAGCTTGCGATCATGCAGCAGGATCAGGCCGTGCTGGTGTCGATCCCCGGGATCGGGAAGCGGCTCGCGGAGCGCGTCATCTTCGAGCTGAAGGAGAAGGTCGCCGCGGCGGGCGTTGCCGCGATCGGTGTCGCCGGCTCCCCCGCGGGCAGCGAGGGCGACGTGGTTGGCGCGCTCCAGGCGCTGGGCTACTCGCTGCCCGAGGCCCGCGAGGCATCGCGCATCGCGATCGGCATGGCCGGCACGGACGCCTCGCTCGAGGAGCGCGTCAAGGCCGCGCTGCGGGTCCTGGCCCGGGACTGAGGTCCGCTCCAGGTGGTCGAGTCGCGGCCATGATTGGTCGGCTACTCGGGTTAGAACATCTGTACGAATAGCGCACGAACCTGCTATTCTCGGCGCCAATGGTGGACGACGACCGGTCGAAGATCCTGGCGGCAGATCTGCACGAGGCCGACGTCGTCGTCGAGAGCTCGCTCCGGCCGCGCAGCCTCGACGAGTACATCGGCCAGCGCGAGGTCAAGGCCAACCTCTCCATCCTGCTGACCGCGGCGCGGGCGAGGGGAGAGGCGGCGGACCACGTCCTCCTGTACGGCCCGCCCGGCCTCGGCAAGACGACCCTCGCCACGATCATCGCCCGCGAGCTCGGCGTGAACGTTCGCTACACCTCGGGGCCGGCCGTCGAGCGGCCCGGCGACCTCGCCGCGGTGCTCACTAGCCTGGAAGAGCGGGACGTCCTGTTCATCGACGAGATCCACCGCCTGAACCGCACGGTGGAGGAGATCCTGTACCCGGCGATGGAGGACTTTGCCCTCGACGTGATGATCGGCAAGGGGCCGTCGGCGCGCTCGCTGCGGTTGAGCCTTAAGCCATTTACGGTCATCGGGGCGACGACGCGCGCGGGCCGCATCTCGTCGCCGCTGCGAGACAGGTTCGGGGCGACGTACAGGCTGGACTTCTACGAGGAAGCCGAACTGACGGAGATCGTCGAGCGATCGGCGCGGATCCTTGGCGTCGAGATCAACGGCGCGGCTTCTGCGGCTATCGCCCGGCGCGGGCGCGGGACGCCGCGGATCGTGAACCGCCTGCTCAAGCGCGTGCGCGATCACGCCGAGGTGCACGGGGACGGCCGGGTCGACGAGCCGGCGGCGATAGAGGCCATGCGCCTCCTGGAGATCGACGACGCGGGCCTCGACGGCACGGACCGGAAGCTGCTGGCCGCCATAATCCAGAAGTTCGCGTCCGGCCCGGTGGGCGTGGCCGCCCTCGCCGCCGTGCTGTCCGAGGAGACGGAGACCATCGAGGACGTGTACGAGCCGTACCTGCTCCGCCTCGGGTTCCTGGATCGCACGCCCCAGGGGCGCATCGCCACGGAGGCGGCGCGCTCCCACCTCGCCGGCCTCGGCTACGAGATCCCACCGCCGAGGCGGGCTGAGCCGGACATCGTGCCGCTGTGGGAAGACGCCGGCGGGAGCGCCGGTGGCTCGGGCGCCGGGAGCCCGTGACCGCCGTCGCCGTCTCGCGTCCGGCTTCGTTCGAGGTCCTCGCCCCGCCACCGGCCGACGGCCGGACGCAGGCCAGACTTGGGCGCCTGACGCTACCCCACGGTGTCGTGGAGACGCCGCAGTTCATGCCCGTCGGGACGAACGCGACCGTCAAGGCGCTGGACCCCGACGACCTCGACGCGGTCGGCGCGCAAATCATCCTGGCCAACACTTACCACCTGTACCTGCGCCCCGGCCACGAGCGCATCGAGCGGCTCGGCGGCCTGCACCGGTTCATGGGCTGGGACCGGCCGATCCTCACCGACTCGGGCGGCTTCCAGGTCGTCTCGCTGGCCGCTTCGCGCACGATCGACGACGACGGCGCGACGTTTCGGAGCCACATCGACGGCTCGGAGCACCGCCTGACGCCGGAGAAGGCGATCGCCATCCAGGAGGCGCTCGGGCCGGACATCGCGGTGGCCTTCGATCACCCGGTGTACCCGTCGTCGGATCGCGCGGTGGTGAAGGACGCGACCGAGCGGACCCATCGCTGGGCGGAGCGCTCGGTGGCGGCCCACGAACGCGGCCGGCGACGCGAGGACCAGGCGCTATTCGGCGTGATCCAGGGTGGCCTGGAGCCTGACCTGCGCGAGCGGTCCACCCGGTTCATCGCGGGGTTGCCGTTCGACGGCCTCAACATCGGCGGGCTCGCGGGCGACGAGACGTCAACCCAGCGGCGGGAGGCCATCGACACCGTCGTCGGGCTGCTTGCCGACGATCCGCGGCCGCGCTATCTCATGGGCCTGGGTTCTCCGGCGGACCTGCTCGACGCGGTGGACCAGGGCATCGACCTGTTCGATTCGGTCCTGCCGTCGCGCGTGGCGCGCACCGGCCAGGTGTGGGTCCCCGGCGGGCGGCTCAACCTCCGCAACGCGGCCCTCCTGGACGACCCGGACCCGATCGAGGACGGCTGCCCGTGCCTCGCCTGCCGGCGATTTTCGAGGGCGTACATCGCCCACCTGTTCCGGGCGCGGGAGCTCCTCGCGTACCGCCTCGCAACTTGTCACAACCTGACCTTCACCCTGGATTTCATGGCTCGGATCCGCACCGCGATCGCGGGCGGGCGCCTGCCGGAGGCAATGCCTGAGCTGCGACTCCGCGCGGCCCGGACCGCGGCGGGCGACGGTGCGACAATGACGAGCGAAGCCGCAGGTGAGCCGGCGTGAAGCGCCACCCGGTACTGTCAAGTCAGCGCGGAGGAAGCCTCGATGGCATCTCGAGATCGACCCGGCCGCGAAGCCAAGAAGAAGCCCAAGGACAGGTCCGTTGCGCCGAAGGTGCAGCCGATGGCGGAGCCGCCGATGAACGTCGAGCTGATCCGCAAGCAGCGCAAGCCGCGCTGGGACGAAGGCGAGAATCGGGACGAGACCTGACCGGTCGCGCCCCCGCATGGACAGGAGCGTGACCCGATGGCAGTGATGGAACGCAACGGCGAGAAGGCGGCGGGCGCAGAACGGGGACGGGCGGTCGACGCGGCCATCCTGACCATCGAGAAGCAGTTCGGTACCGGCTCGATCATGCGGCTCGGGGCGACCGATCGGCAGCAGGTCGACTTCATCCCCACGGGCTCCATCGCGCTGGACCTTGCCCTCGGCGTGGGTGGCGTGCCGCGCGGCCGGATCACGGAGATCTTCGGTCCGGAGTCGTCGGGCAAGACGACCGTCTGCCAGCACGTCATCGCAGAGGCCCAGCGCAAGGGCGGCGTCGCCGCGTTCATCGACGTCGAGCACGCCCTCGATCCGAGCTACGCCCGCGCCTGCGGCGTGAACGTGGACGAGCTCCTCGTCAGCCAGCCGGACACCGGCGAGCAGGCGCTCGAGATCACCGAGACGCTGATCCGCTCGGGCGGCATCGATGTCGTCGTTGTCGACTCCGTGGCGGCGCTCGTGCCCCGCGCCGAGATCGAGGGCGAGATGGGCGACTCGTTCGTCGGCATCCAGGCACGGCTCATGAGCCAGGCGCTGCGCAAGCTGACGGGCGCAGTGAGCCGCTCCAACACCTCGCTCGTCTTCACCAACCAGCTGCGCGAGAAGATCGGGGTCATGTTCGGCAACCCGGAGACCACGCCCGGTGGCCGCGCGCTCAAGTTCTACGCCAGCGTTCGCCTGGACATCCGGCGCGTCGAGACGATCAAGAGCGGCCAGGACTCGGTCGGGAACCGGGTCCGCGTCAAGGTCGTGAAGAACAAGGTGGCGCCGCCGTTCCGCGTCGCCGAGTTCGACGTGATGTACGGCGAGGGCATCTCGAAGGAGGGCGGCCTCCTGGACGTCGGTGTCGCGATGGACGTCGTCGACAAGACCGGGGCCTGGTTCACCTTCGCCGAGACGCGTCTCGGCCAGGGCCGTGAGGCCTCGAAGGACTTCCTGCGCCAGAACCCGGCCATCGCCACCGAGATCGAGAGCCGCATTCGCACCAAAGTGGCTGGTGGTGATGCTGCGGTTCCAGTCGAAGGAATCGCGGAAGCGGAGTAGTACCCCACCGCGATGCAGCAAGCTTGCGGCGATCACACCGCCTGCCGGTGCGCGCATGGAGTGGTCGGTAGTGGCCGGTTTTGAGTGGCGGTAGTGGCGAGTCGGCGGCGGCGTGAGGGGTTCAACGAGAAGCGGGAGCGGCTGGGTGCGGTCGAGGATCCGGCGATCGTGCTCGAAGCGGCGCTGCGGTTCCTGGAGCCGCGGCAGCGGTCCATCGGCGAGGTGCGTAGGCGGCTGACCCGGGTTGGGTACCAGCCGGAGCTCGTCGAGGGCGCAATCGCGCGCCTCGTCGAGCTCCAGATGCTGGATGACCAGGCGTTCGCGCGGACCTGGATCGAATCACGAGACCGGGCGCGCCCACGCGGCGAGCGCGCGCTGCGGCGCGAGCTGGCGGTGAAGGGCATCGAGCGCGAGGTCGTCGACTCGACGATGGGGGAGCGCGACGCCGCTTCGCCGGACGCCGATGCCGAGGCGGCGCGCGGGCTTCTCGAGCGAAACGAGCGAACGCTCGCCCGGGTGCCGGACCTGCGGGCGCGCCGCCAGCGGGCGTATGCGCTCCTGGCGCGCAACGGCTTCGACTCGGAGACGACCGTCGCCGCGATCCGCTCGATTGTCGCGCTGAACGACAACGTCTCGGACTCCGAGGAAGCCCCCGAGCAGTCAGTCTCGGGAGCGGCTGCTCCTACGCGGCCACCTGCGCCAGGAACGACGCCACGCTGAGCGGCCATCGCCGTCCGCACGGCCGGATCCTCACCACCGAGGTGAGCGCCTACCAGCGGGCGGCGAGGGCCTCCGCGTCCCGCACCAGCCCGACGAGGTTCGCAGACACCATGTCCACCATCCAGGGCTGGCCGATGAACGTCAGCCCGTCTACGGGGGTGACGCCGCCGGCACCGACCGGGAGCCCAAACTCGTCGAGCACGGGGGGCTCGATCCAGTCGAATGCGGGCCGGTAGCCGCTGGTCCAGATCACGGTCGAGACGCCCTCGGCGGCGAGGTCGAGCTCGGCCACGTCCGGCACATCGGGAAGCTGGACCGGATCCGATCCGCCGGGATCGGGCTCGTCCATAGGGAATTGCTCGCCGACGCGGTCGATGAATGCCTCTATCCCCGGGCGGAATTTGCCCTCGAAGAAGCTGGCGGCCATGATCACGTTCTCCTGCAGGTCGGAGGCGAATCGCGCCGTCGTGCCCTCCGCCATTTGCAGTCGCCCGACGAGTCGAATGCCGTCCGCGGCCATCCGGCGCAGGCTCACCGAGTGCCCGCCGCCATGCCCCGAGAGCTGCGGGTTGCACGCGAACCGGGCGGCGGGTGACGGCAGGTCGGCGGGCGTGGGCAGGCCGGCGCCGAGCTCGCGTCCGCTGGTGGCCATCTGTCGGAGCCACCAGAAGATGTCGTGGCCGCGGTACCGCCGCGGGACGCTCCCGCACCGGCCAACTGACAGGATCACCTCGCGGCCCGAGGCCTGGAGCTCCTCGGCGAGCTGGACGCCGGTCTGACCGCTGCCGACCAGGAGGATCCGGCCCGGCGGGAGGTCCTCCGGCCGCCGGTAGTGGTGGGCGTGGAGCTGTCGGATCGAGGGTGCAAGACCCGACGCGATTGCCGGAACGTGGGGCACCTGGAATGGCCCGCCGGCGACCACGACGTTGCCCGCATCGATCGTGCCGCGGCTGGTCGTCAGGCGGAAGCGGGCGGGCCCGCCATCGAGGGCGACGAGGCGCGTCACGTCGGTGTCGAGTTCCACCGGGGCGGCAATCACCTCGGCGTAACGCCGCCAGTGGGCGATGATCTCGTCTCGCGGCATGAAGCTATCGGGGTCGGCGCCCTGGTAGTCGAGGCCGGGCACGCTGACGGTCCAGTTCGGGCTGACGAGCCGAAACGCGTCCCAGCGGTCCTGCCAGCCGCCCCCGAGGCTTGCCCGCCGATCGAGCACGACGTGCTCCCGGCCGGCATCGGCAAGCAGCCGGCTCATGACGAGGCCCGCCTGGCCCGCGCCCACGACCACCGTATCAACGGTTCGCGGGCGCGCGCGCGGGGCGCCGGCATCGGCAATGCGGTCGGCGAGCGCCGCCGCGTCTCGGGCCGTCAGCGAGGAACCCTCGTGGAGCAGCTCCTCGAATCGGCGCGGGGACATGGAGTCGCGGAGGGCGGCCCTCGCCTCGACGCGATCCGCTCCCGGGTCGGGCAGCAGGCCCGACCTGCGACTCGCGGCGTCCGCAGCACCGAACAGGCGGGCTGCGACCTCGGGATCGTCCGCCGCGGCGAGCGCGGCGAGCGAGGGCAGCGTGTTGACGAGGAAGTACGCACTGTCCAGGTCTCGCGCCGCGGTCAGCGCATCCGAGAACCAGCGTGCAGCGGCACCCGGATCCCCGGAGTCCATCGCCAGGTCGCCCAGGTTCGCGAGCTCCGACGCGATCCCGAGTGCGCCACCGTGGGCGCGGCGGAGTGCGAGGCTGGCCTCGAACCGCCTTCGGGCCTGCTCAAGGTCGCCAGCGGTGTGGGCTGCCCAGGCCTGCATGTGCAGCACCCCGCGTGTGACGAGCGGGTCGTCCGGAGCGGCCTTCCCGGCGGCCAGGCTGGCCGTCTCGATGCCGCTGGCGTCGCCCTCGCGATAGGCGACTCGGGCGAGGTCGAGCCATGCCAGGCCGGCGGTGCGCCGGTCCCCGGCCGCCGCGGCAAGGTCGATCGCAGTGCGGGCGTTTGCCGTCGTCCCCTCCTGGTCGCCCTGCCGGAACGCAAGATCGGCAGCCACGAGGGTGGCTCGCGCCACTGCGGCCGTGTGGACGCCCTCCGCGGCATCGGCGTCCGCGCCCGCGCGGAGCGCGCGCTGCGTCAGGGTCCGGCCCTGCTCCACCAGGCCGGCATCCTGCCAGAACCCGGATAGCTGCCCCGCGAGCACGAGCGCGGTAGCGGAGTCGGACTCGATCAGGCGCTGGAGGGCCGTGGCGACGTCATCCCCCGCCGCGACGAGTGCCGCGTCCGCAGCGTCCTGGCCGGGCGTGGCCAGCGCCGCGTCCGCCTCGGCCGCCAGTCGCACGATCGTCTCCAGCCGGTTGCGGTCCATCGGCCGGAATCCTACCCGCACCGGACCCGCCCGGGCGTGGCAGCGTAGTAGGCTACGCGCAAGTCCGGCGCGGCCGTCAAGGCCCTCGCCGAGCGAATGATCACAACGCGTCCGACCGCCCAAGGTCGGATGGGAGGATGAAGATGGACACAACTGCCCTCGTTATCGGGGCGTTGGTCGGCATTGCCATTGGCGTCGGCGTGGGCTTCGTCGCGCGCAGCCGGTGGGCCAACCAGTCGATCAAGGTCGCCACCGAGAAGGCCACCCGCATCGTGTCGGATGCGCGGGCCCAGCAGAAGGACCTGATCCTCGAGGCCAAGGAGGAGAAGATCCGCCTCCAGCGGGAGGCTGAGGATGACGCCCGCGAGAGGCGAGGCGAGCTGACCAACCTGGAGCGCCGCCTGCACGCCCGCGACGAGCAGCTGGACCAGCGCTCGGACATGCTCGAGCAGCGGGACCGAAAGCTGCTCGAGAAGCAGCTGGAGCTCGACAAGGGACGCGAGGAGCTGGAGAAGCTGAACCAGGAGCGCATCGTCGCCCTGGAGCAGGTGAGCAACCTGTCCGCCGAGGACGCGAAGGCGATGCTCCTCGAGGCGATCCGCGAAGAGGCCGAGCGCGACGCCGTCAAACTCGCCCGCGCGATCGAGCGCCGGGCCCGTGAGGAGGCCACCGAGAAGGCCCGCGACATCATCCTCACGGCGATGCAGCGCGTGGCCGCGGACCACACCGCAGAGCACACGGTGACCGTCGTCCACCTCCCGAACGACGAGATGAAGGGCCGGATCATCGGCCGCGAGGGGCGCAACATCCGCGCTCTCGAGCAGGCCACCGGGGTCGACCTGATCATCGACGACACGCCGGAGACGGTGGTCCTCTCGGGCTTCGATCCGGTCCGCCGGGAGATCGCGCGAATCGCGCTCACGAAGCTGATGGGCGACGGCCGGATCCACCCCGGGCGCATCGAGGAGGTCGTTGCGAAGGCGCGGGCCGAGGTCGACCTCGTCATCCGCCAGTCCGGCGAGCAAGCCGCGTACGACTGTGGCGTGCCCGGGCTGCCGGGCGAGCTCCTGAAGACGCTTGGCCGGCTCAAGTTCCGGACCAGCTACGGACAGAACGTGCTTCAGCACTCGATCGAGACAAGCTTCCTCGCGGCGATGATCGCCTCGGAGATGGGGCTCGACGTCATGGCCGCGAAGATGGGCGGCCTGCTCCACGACATCGGCAAGGCCGTCGACCACGAGGTCGAGGGTCCGCACGCCGCCATCGGAGCGCAGATCGCCCAGAAGTACGAGCTGCCGTTCAAGGTGATCAACGGCATCGCAGCGCACCACCAGGAGGTCGAGTACGCCTGCCTCGAGGCGCCGATCGTCCAGGTCGCCGACGCGATCAGTGCGTCACGGCCCGGCGCCCGTGGCGAGACGATGGATACGTACGTCAAGCGGCTGGAGGACCTGCAGGGCATCGCCGAGAGCTTCACCGGCGTGGAGAAGTCGTTCGCGGTCCAGGCGGGGCGCGAGGTGCGCATCCTCGTCCGGCCGGAGGAGATCGACGACCTGTCGGCCACGCGCCTGGCGCGCGACATCGTGAAGAAGATCGAGGAGCAGCTGACCTACCCGGGCCAGATCAAGGTCACGGTCATCCGCGAGACGCGCGCCGTCGAGTACGCCAAGTAGCGGCCCCACCCGGGTCGCGACCGTCAGGTCGCAGGATCTTGGGGTGATCAGCTCGTAGTCGTCGGCGTGCATTGACCGAGCGCGTTCCATGTCACCCGCGACGAGCGCGGCAACCCGTCGACGCTCGACGTCGTTAAGGCGCTGGTCGATGCCCCCACCCTGGTCCAATCGCTATGCCTCCGACGCGACCGATCGGTCGATCGATGGTGCTGCCGGTTGCTCCGAGGCGGCCGACCGCTGAATGATGATTGCCGCGGCGAGGATCGCGATGCCGCCTGCGACCTGCACGATCCCGATGGACTCGTTGAGGAAGAGCGCCGCGAGCGCCACGCCGACCGGTGCCTGCACCAGCATCAGGATTCCCGCCTTGACGCCACCGATGCGGCGGATCCCGACGAGGAACAGGA
>DATKBR010000125.1:0-8189 GCA_035513775.1 Candidatus Limnocylindria bacterium | reverse complement strand
GACCTGCTGCAGGCGAAGGCCGACCCCCGCCGCCGTGCCGACGACGCGTTCGTCTCCACGATCTACGCGCCGGGCACCGCGTACGGACGCCCGTCCGGCGGCACCGAGGAGACCGTGCCCGGCCTCGACGCCGCGGCGCTCGTCTCGCTCCACGCCCGCCGGTTCGATCCGGCGCGGATGTCCCTGATCATTGGAGGCGATCTCGCCGCCGTCGGCGAGGACGTCCGGTCCATCGCCGAATCCAGCTTCGGGGCGTGGGCCCCGAATCCATCTGCCGAGTCACCCGGGAAGCCGCGCGTCGCCCCCGCCCGCTCCGAGCGGATCGTCCGGGTCATCCACCGGCCCGGCTCCGTCCAGACCGAGATTCGGGTGGGCCACGTCGGGCTGCCGCGCCTGATCACGGACTTCCACGCCGTGTCCGTGATGAGCGCGATCCTCGGCGGGCTCTTCAACTCGCGCCTCAATCGCAAGCTGCGCGAAGAGAAGGGCTACACCTACGGCGCGAGCGCCGGGTTCGACATGCGCCGCGGTCCCGGGCCGTTCGCCGTACGGGCCGCGGTGAACACCGAGGTCACGGTGCCGGCAATCGGGGACATGCTCGCCGAACTGGAAACGATGTGCGGGTCGCCACCCACGCGCGACGAGCTGCACGCCGCGCGCGACTACATCGTTGGCGTCTTCCCGCTGCGCTTCGAGACCCCGCCGGCGGTCGTCGGTGCGATCGCCGGGCTCATCATCCACGGCCTGCCGATGGACGAGCTGGATCGTTACCGCCCGGCCATCGAGGCGGTCTCGTCGAGCGACGTGGCATCCGCTGCGTCCCGCAACATCCGGCCAGAAGAGCTGGCCGTCGTCCTCATCGGCGACGCGGACGCGATCCTGCCCGCGCTCGAGGGCGCGGCGATCGGCAAGATCATCGTCGATCGCGAAGAGCTGCCTGCGCCCGGGGGTCCGGCAGACGCCGGCTGACCCAGGCACGGCGCGGCAGCTCGAACCGTGACCGCCGGATCGTGACCGCCCTCGGTCGGGGGCGGGTCCTCGCTACCTTCCCCGCCCTCGCCTCGCCGCTCTACCGGCGCTTCCTGCTCGCCTCCATGATCGGGAACATCGGCGGCTTCATGCACGTGACCGCGCAGGGCTGGCTCGTGCTGGTGCTCACCAACTCGCCCGCGCTCCTCGGTCTTGCGGGCGCGGTTGCCGGATTGCCGACGCTTTTCCTGGCGGTCGTCGCCGGGGTGCTCGCCGACCGGCTGGATCGCCGGCGGATCCTGATCCTGACCAACGGCTCGGCGGCCCTGTTCGCGCTCATTCTCGCCCTGCTCACCACCTTCGACGCCGTCGAGTACTGGCACATCCTGGTGCTGATGTTCCTCACCGGGATCGCCTTCACGGTCCAGCTGCCCGCGAGCCAGGCGGTCGTCTCGACGATCGTGGATCGAACGTCGATCGGCAGCGCCATCGCGCTGAACTCGGCGCAGTACAACCTCCTGCGCATCCTCGCCCCGGCCCTGGCCGGTCTGTTCATTGCGGCTGGCAGCCTGGTGCTCGGGTTCTGGGTCAATGCACTGGCGCTCACCATCGTCGCCGTCGTCATCGCGGGCCTCGCGATCCCATATACCCGCGATGTCGACCGGGCGCAGGCGGCGATCTGGCGCGACCTCCAGGACGGCGTCCAGTACGTTGCCGCGAACCGGGTGCTCGCGATCCTCGTCCTGATGCCCGGGGTTCCGGCCCTGTTCGTGCTCAACTACCTGACCTTCATTCCGGTGTATGCCCGCGACATCCTCGCCACCGGTCCGGCCGGCCTGGGGCTGCTCACCGGCGCCATCGGGGTGGGTGCGCTGACCGGGGCATTGTCGCTGGCCTCGATGCGACCATCGGGCGGCAGCGGCCGGCTCGTCCTCCGCGCGATGGCGATCGTCGGCGCCTCGCTCACGGTCTATGCGGTCTCGCGCAGCTTGCCTGTCTCGATGCTCGCGCTCGCACTGATCGGCTTCTTCCAGGTCAACTTCTACTCGACGACGAACACGCTCATCCAGGTCATCGTCCCGGCCCGGCTGCGCGGCCGGGTGCTGAGCCTGTACATGCTCACCTCGATCGGGCTGATCCCGATCGCGAACCTCGTGGGGGGCGTGCTCGCCGAATCGCTGGGCGTCGAGATCGTGCTCGCCGCGGGCGGCGTGCTCACGGTCCTGGTCGCCGGGTCGGTCATGCTCCTCGAGCCGCGCCTCGGCCGACTTCGCGCCGCCCACCTCTCCGCGCTCGAGTCTGCCGACTGACCCACGGCCGTCGCACAACGGCCCGCGCGCTTGGCGCCCGGGTCGGCGCCTAGCGACGCGAGTCCGAGTTCGCTCAGGCCTCGTCGGACGACACCGCCTCGAGGCTGCCATCGGCGGCCGGCTCGACGTCGGA
This sequence comes from Candidatus Limnocylindria bacterium, assembly GCA_035513775.1. GTDB lineage: Bacteria > Chloroflexota > Limnocylindria > Limnocylindrales > CSP1-4 > UBA5189. Next base: position 5,777 of record DATKBR010000125.1, on the reverse strand, counting down.
ATCGAGTCCGTCGCCCGCGGCCGGGCCAGGCTTGACCTGCGCCTTGAGCATCTCCGCACGGCGCATCGTGGTCTCGGCGCCACCCAGCTTGATGCCCTCCGTGGCGACGGCCAGGATCTGGGAGCGCTGCATGAGCGCGAACGGGTACCGGGCGGCGAGCTTGCGGTCGCTCACCCAGCGGACGCGGACGTCCGACATCGGGATGAACCTGGGGTCGGTCGCGTCGACGAACGACATGATCGAGCCGTCGCGCTGGATGAACACGTCGCCGTCGATGATGTGGGAGCGAGTCAGGACGACCAGGCGCTGCGGCACCTTCTCGATGAACACGCCCGTGCCGGTCGCCTGCTGCGGCCGATCGGTGCTCAGCTGGCCGACGACGGCGATGTCGTCGGGCAGGACCCGGAGCTCCGGCAGGGCCAGCCGCGTGGACTCGCCGGTGCGGGTCAGCACGACGACGTCGCGGATGACCAGGTAGCCCTCGACGATGTTCACGAAGTCGGAGACTCGGCGGAACCGGCCCAGATCGACCATGCCGGCGACCCACAGCTGGGATCCGATCAGCTCGATGTACTGTTCGCCGCCGCCTTCCTCCCCGTCGGCGAAGGCCGACTGTCCGGTGCCCCACGCGTCGCCGGACCGATCGAAGGTCGGCGGCGGATCACCCCATTCGCCCATCGATGCGCACCCCATCCGTGGCGCCGACCCCCGCAGGCCCGGCCGTGTGCAGCCAGTCTGCCGACTCGAACGCGAGCGTGCACGATCTATTCGTACCAGCGGCGGTTCGTACGTCCGGCATGGGCTAGGCTCGGCCGCGTGATCGTCGTGGGGATACTCATGCCTGGCGCGCCATCGACGGCCGCCGTCGTCGAGATCGCGCGACGCGCGGCCGCCACGGGGGCGCGCACGGAGATCGTGGGTGTCGCGCCGGCGGGTGCGGCGGGGGATCGGCAGCTCGTCGAGCTGGCCGCGGCCGGCGTGGGCCACGCGACCGTCACGCGCTCCGGGGCGGCCGGCGTTGAGCCCGGCACCGCCGTGGGCATCCAGCCGGGCACCGTCGGCATCGAGCCCGCCGATCTGGAGCTCGCCCTCCGCTACCTGCCCGACATTCGCGCGATCGTCCTGGTGGAGCCTGACGAGGCGCTGCTCGCGACCGCCTCGGCCGCCTCGGCATGGTCCGGCACGACGCTGATAGTCGTGGGAACCGCGGAGGCGGACTACGCCGCCACGGGCTCCGCCGCCTCGGGCAGCGCCACCACCGCCGAGCCGATCGTGCTCCAGCCGCCGGCTCGCGACCCCGACGGCGCGTTCGCCGGCCTGGTCGCCGCCCTCGCCGTTCGGCTCGATGCAGGCGAGGTCCCGGCGGTCGCCTGGCAGGCCACCCTCGCGGCGCTCGCGGTGGACCCGGCCTAGCCGCTCGCGATCTCGATCTGGTCGCCCGTGGCGACGCCACTCAGGCCGCCCGCGGGCGTCTCGATGGCCCACCGGTACGGGGACGACGGTGCGTAGGTGGGGCACGGGTCTGCGGTGCAGAGCGGCATGGTCAGCACGGACAGGACGCGGCCATCCGCGTCCACGAACGCGATGTCCAGCGCGATGGCGACGCCGCGCATGAAGAAGACGGTTTCGACCGGCTCGGGGAAGACGAACAAAATGCCGTCGAGCGGCCCCAGGTCGGCGGTGCCCGACAGGCCCCGCGATCGCGCCGCCGGGGTATCGGCAATCGCGACCATGAGCTCGCGTGAGCCGATGGTCACGGTGGTCAGCTCGAGACCGGCGAGCAGCGGCGGCATCGTGCTGTCGACGGCGCCCGGACCCGGGCCGGACTCGGCCGGGGCCGCCGGCGCGCACGCCGCGAACGCGAACCCGAACGCGAGCGCCAGCATGATCAGCGTCCTCACACGAACCGCCAAGCCTCAACCGCCCTCTATGTCGTCGAGCAGGCCGGGCGGTGCCTTGGCGACCGCCTCGGTCGGGATCGGCTCGATGAGGTCCGGGCCGTCGTTGCGGACGTTGTTCACGCGCTGCGAGACCGGGTACATCTCGAGCAGGCCATCCTCGGTCGGGACGAGCAGGCCCTTGAGCTCGGCGAGGCCGGCGCCCTCCGTGCGGCCGGGGTCCAGCCAGCGCTCCCACGCGTCCTCCAAGATGAGCACGGGCATCCGGTCGTGGACCGGCGCCATCATCTCGTTCGCCGGGGTGGTCACGACCGTGAAGGAGCGGATCACCTCGCCCGTGTCCTCGTCCTTCCAGCCCGCCCACAGCCCGGCAAGCGCGATCGGCCGACCGTCCGGTCGCACGATGGCGTACGGCTGGCGCACCGATCCCGCCCGCTTCCACTCGTAGAAGGCGTCGGCGGGGACCAGGCAGCGGCGCTTCGAGAACGCGTACCGGAACGCCGGCTGGCGATCTATCGTCTCGGCGCGCGCGTTGAACATCCGGTTGCCGGTCCTGGGCGTGTCCGACCAGTGGGGGATCAGGCCCCAGCGGTAGGCGGTGATGGCCCGCTGGCCCTCGCGCTGCACGACGACGGCCGCCTCGTCCGTCGGGGCGAGGTTGAACCGGGCGCCCGGGGCCTCGATTCGATCGTCGGCCTCGAAGATCTCGGCGAGCTCCGAGGTCGGCCGTTGCTGGGTCATCCGTCCACACATGGCTTCTCTAGTATCGTCCGGCGCGATGGATGACCTCGCCGACACCTTTCGCGACCCCGCGCTCGATACCGCCGTCGCGACGAAGGGCCCCCTGGACGCGGATGTCGCGCGCCGGCTGATCGAGCGCGGACGGGCGAAGCTCGACGTGGGCGAGCAGGCACTCGCCATCCAGGATTTCCAGCGCGTCATTGGCCACGAGGATCCCGAGGTCACCGGCGCGGCCCTGCTCGGACTCGGCGATGCCCTGTACCGCCTCGACGACGAGCCCCAGGCACGCGCCGCGTGGGAGGCCATCACGCGCCTCCGCGAGAATGCCTCGACGTATCGGGCGTGGCGGAATCTCGCCGGCGTGGAGGTCCGCCAGGGCGACCTGAACGACGCGATCGTCGCGTACCGTGAGGCCGACCGACGCGCCCCCGCGGAGGACAAGCCGGAGATCGCCGCCCGACTCGGCTGGCTGGCCAAGGAGACCGGCAACACGGGCGCCGCGAATCGCTACTTCGCGCGCAGTCGTGGCGCGGCCGGGCTGGGGCTCGCGCAGCTCCTCGTCATCGCGACGTCAATCGTGTCCCTCGTCGCGCTCATCGAACCCGAGGGGCGCCTGTTCTCCTTCCTGCTCCTCGATCCTGACGGGATACGCAACGGTGAGCTGTATCGACTCCTGACCGTGGCGCTCGTCCACGCGCCTGGCGGCTCAACGCAGTGGTTCTCGCTGCATTTGCTGCTGAACATGTACGCGCTGTGGATCGTCGGGCCGATCGTCGAGCAGGCGTGGGGCAAGCGCCTGCTCATCGGCTTCTACGTACTCGCCGCGATCGGGGCGTCGGCGGCCAGCTTCGTGTTCTCGAATGGGCCGGCGGTGGGGGCGTCGGGAGCGGTGTTCGGGCTCGTGGGCGTGATTATCGCCGGGACCCGCGCCCACCATCCGCAGCTCGACCGTCGCGCTCGGGCCCTGGTGCCCCAGCTCGGGTTCTTCGTGATTCTCAACCTCGCGTTCGGATTCTTCGCCGGCGGCATGATCGACAACGCCGCGCACGTCGGCGGCCTCGTTGCCGGCCTGTGGCTCGGCTTCCTCGTGCCGCCCGGTAAGGTCCCGACGCTTCGCTCCGCCTGGCAGCACCCGCGCGGCGACCCGGGAGCCGCCACCGACCGACCGCCGATCCTCATCGCGGCGGGCATCATCGGCCTGCTCGGGGTGATCCTGGCCCTGCTCGCCGCCGGCGGCGCGACGCTGTAGCCCGCCACGCGTCCCGCCCCTGGCGGGCGTCTCGCCTGCGGCGGGCTGCATACTCCCGCGATGGACCAACGCACGGTCTCGCTCGATCGGATGTACGCGGCGCGAGAGCGAATCAGCGGCCGGGTCCACCGGACGCCCATGCTCTCATCCGCGACGGCCGCCGCCCTCGTCGCCGTGAGCTCCGGCGTGAGCCTCGGCGAGGACCGCCTGTTCGTCAAGGCGGAGCATTTCCAGAAGACGGGCTCGTTCAAGGCCCGAGCGGCCCTCTCCAAGCTGACGTCGCTTACCGCCGAAGAGCGCGCCGGGGGCGTGATCACGCTCTCGGCCGGCAACGCCGCGCAGGCCTACGCCTGGGCCGGCGCCGCGGAGGGCGTCGCGGTGACCGTCGTCATGCCCGCCCGGGCGGTCCAGTCGAAGGTCGACGCGTCGCGGGGCTACGGCGCCGAGGTGGTGCTGCACGGCCAGCACGTGGGCGAGACATGGGCCCGGGTCCAGGAGCTGATCGCCGAGCGGGGGCTGACGCTCGTCCACCCCTTCGACGACCCCGAGGTGATCGCCGGCAACGGCACGGCCGGCCTCGAGATCCTGGAGGACCTGCCCGACGTCGACGTGGTCGTCGCCGGGGTCGGTGGCGGGGGCTTCATCAGCGGCGTCGCGACCGCGCTCAAGGAGTCGCGGCCCGGTGTCCGCGTCTACGGCGTCGAGCCGGTGGGCTCGGACGCGGTGTCGAAGGCGATCAAGGCCGGCGAGGTGGTCCGCATCGACCCCGTCAGCGTGGCCGATGGGCTCGGGGCGCCCTTCGCCGGCGAGTGGACGCTGCCCATCTGCAGTCGCTACCTCGACGAAATCGTGCTCCTCGACGACGCGACGATTTTCGGCGGCCTCCGGTTCGCCGCGGAGCGGATGAAGCAGGTCCTGGAGCCGGCAGGCGCCGCGGCGCTGGCCGCCGTGATCAACGGCCGCATCCCGATCCGGGACGGCGAGCAGGTCTGCGTAGTGGCGTCGGGCGGGAACGTCGACGTCTCGCGGCTGGGCGAGTTCCTCGAGGCGCCGATCAGCTCCTGACCCTGATCAGCGCCCCGCCCGACCAGCGGGACACGGCGCTCGTGTTCTCGCCTGCACGCCCCGCCTCCGGGGTCTTGTTGCCGTCGGGACGATTTTCGAGACGGTTCCAACGAAGCGCAACCGTCGAAACAAGCGCCGAAATCGGATCGACCGTCCTGGGGTCAGTACTTAGGATCGGAGTCGATTGCCTCCGTCGCGGTCGAATTGCACTACGCGCGCGTCGTGGCGAAGTCGGTGGACGCGAGGTGAGGGCGACCAATCGGGTCGGAAGATTGGGCGGACGCCTCGGAGATCGACGCCCGCGAGCCACGCGATGATCGGTTCCCTCATCGCGGGGTCGATGAAGTAGTCGCGACTGCGCCCGTCGATGACGGACCAGCGCCAACGGACAAGACCAGATTCGATCAGCAGGCGCAGCTGGCGACTCACCGCAGGCCGGCTGAGCCCGATTGCCGTCGCAATGTCGGCCGGATGCCAGACGCGTGCCGCGAGCAGGGCGATGATCCTGCGCCGCGTCGGATCCGCCAGGACTTCGATCCCCTCGGCCGCACGCAATGGCATGGCTGCACCTCGTCCGACCGGCGAGCGACACCACGATAGTTGGTGGCGATTTACGACCGCTTACGCCGAGCTTCGCGCGACCGCATCCGACCGTGCCCGCGCTGCTGCACCGCCCGGACGCTGGGTTGAGTCCCGAGAATTGGTGTAACAGCGGGCTGGCCGAGAACTGAAGCGGCCACCGCGTCATCCTCGCGTCGTTGGAGTCAGAACCGACGAAGCGAGGGAGTTGAGACAACGATGGCCGAAGACAGGATGGCCGTGCT
>DATKBR010000124.1:0-26168 GCA_035513775.1 Candidatus Limnocylindria bacterium | reverse complement strand
GCACTCGCCGACGGGGAACCACGATGAGCAGACAGTGACGAATAGCGAGCCGGCACACGGAGTCTGCTGGGCGCAGTCGATCCAGGACACGTGCCCTAATGGCCGTCGGCGCCTCGGTTTGCGCGAATCCGCTCGGCATCGGCGCGCTCCTCCGCGTACCCGCTCCAGATGTTCGCGTGGAGCGCGGCGTGCCGCTGGCCCTTCGGGCCGTTGCCGCCGATCAGGAGCGGGATGGGCGTTGGGCCGCGGACCGACCGGCTGCTGGGGCAGGTCGCGCGCGGCTTGGAACTCGCCCTCGAAATCCGCGTGCCCACCGCGGAGCAGCGGCACGATCGCCGTACTGCATCACCGGTAGAACGACCGCGACCTCGAACGAGCGCATCAACCCTCCCGCTTGGCAGGCTGCCCCTCGCCCAGACGAGTCCAGGCCGCGACCGGCGGGCTCGCCGCCCCGCCGCGGCGACGCGCGAGCGCGACTCCAGGGGTGACCGAGAGGGCCGCGACGGCCACCAAAGCGACCGGCAGGGCCACCAGGCCGAGCGCTGCTCCGACCGACGCCGGTGCCGCGAGCATCGCGATGGACCGGAACGTCCCCGACAGCGCCAACGCATCACCGTGCTCCTGGTCGCCGGAGACCATCGTCACGAGCGCCGGGGCGAGGCTGGTGACGGCTCCCGCGGCGGTGCCGCCGACGATGAGCAGCGCGGCATAGGCCGCGAGGATCGGCGGGGCGACGGCGATCCCGGCGAGGACCCCCATCTCGACGAACGCGCCCGCTCGGACGATGGCATTGATGCGCGAGGTCGACGTTCTTCGCAGCACGAGCAGCGTCGCTGCCCCGGCGCCCTCCGAGAGCGTCACGAGCCAGCCGATGATCGCGGGCCCCAGGCCGGCCCCGACGAGCACGACAGGGATGTACGAGCCGATCATCGACCACCACGTCCCCGCGACGAAGTTTGCCCAGCACGCCACGTCGACACCATCGCGGCGGAGGAGTCCGAACGCGCCGACGCCGCCCTTCCGGTCATACGGCGGGAAGGCGGCCATCAGTGGCGCGCCCACCGCGGCGACACCGACCGCGACGGCGGCGCCGGCAATGGCCACCGGCAGCCCGATCGTGGCCAGGAGCCCGGCGAGCGCGGGGCCGGTGAGCGTCCCGGCATTGCCGGCCAGGTTGAGGTCGACGAGGCGCTTCACCGGCTGGCCGCCGCTGCGGATGGCGTGCGTCTGGCTCGAGGTCCAGAAGATCGCGCGCGCCGCTCCCTGGCCGAGCTGGGCGAGGAGGAACGCCGGCAGTGCGGTGGACAGCAGCAGTAGCCCGAACGCCCCGCCCATAAGCACGGCCGCAGAGGCGATCAGCGTCCGGTCGGCGAACCTCCCGAGGAGCCACGGGAGCGCGAGTCGCGTCGCGAGCTGGGACGCGGCAGACGTCGCCACGATGTACCCGACGGCGGCTGCGTCATACCCGGAGTCGATGGCCAACAGCGGGACCGCCACGATGGCGATGCCGATCGAGAGGGCAAACGCAAATGCCACGCCGAGGGCGAGCGGGCGGTCGTTCCTGACCAGGGTGTCGGTCACCGCGGGAGGGTATTCGAGCGCCGCGCCCTGGGAGGCGCGGCGCTCGGAGGCGGCCGGATTGGCGTCGGCGGTTCCTGCGGGGTGGGCCGGCCGGCCGACCCGTCGCTCAGCTCACGAGCGCGGGCACCGACTTCTCGATGGGTACGCCGACGAGGCTCCCGTACTCCGTCCACGAGCCGTCGTAGTTGCGAACGCGCTCGAAGCCGAGCAGCTCGTGGAGCACGAACCACGTGTGGCTGGAGCGCTCGCCGATCCGGCAATAGGCGATGACGTCCCTGTCCGGCGTGATGCCCTGGGCCGCGTACAGCGCGCGCAGCTCGTCGGCGTCCTTGAACGTGCCGTCGTCGCGCACCGCGGTTGCCCACGGGATGTTCGCGGCGCCGGGCACGTGGCCGCCACGCTGGGCGCCCTCCTGCGGCAGCGCCGCCGGGGCCAGCAGCTCGCCGCTGAACTCGGCCGGCGACCGAACGTCCACGAGGGCGCCGTCCGAGTCGACCTGCTGCAGCACGTCGTCGCGGAACGCGCGGTAGCTGGGGTCGACCGCCGGCAGCTCGATGCCGGTCGGGGCGTAGCCGGCAACCTCGGTTGTCGTTGGCAGCCCCTCGGCCAGCCAGTACTTGCGCCCGCCGTCGAGGATGCGCACGTCCTCCACGCCGAACAGCTTCAGCTGCCAGTACGCCCATGCCGCGAACCAGTTGTTGTTGTCGCCGTACAGGACGATCGTGGTGTCCGGGCCGATGCCCGATTCGCTCAGGAGGCGGGCGAGGTCCTCACGGCCGACGATGTCGCGCCGGAGCCCATCGGAAAGTTGACTGGTCCAGTTCCACGCAACAGCGCCTGGAATGTGGCCCTCGTCGTAGGCGTTCGTGTCGACATCGACCTCGACGAAGCGGACGGTGGGGTCGTCGAGGTGGGCCCTGGCCCAGTCGGCGTCGACGAGCACGTTCCCTGCGTAGCCGGACTCGGTCATCGGGATCGCTCCTTTCCTGGACGGATATTCATTGCGACCGGAGCTGAGATCAGGCTGTCGAACAGCCGCGGCGCGTACCAGCGGAGGCCGTAGAGGCGGCAACCGAGGCAGTAGCCGGTCGCCGCGAGGACGAATTGGAGGCCGGCCACGCCGGCGGCGATCACCCAGCCCGCGCCCACCGCGCCTATGGCGAGGAACAGCGAGGCGAGGGTCAGCCCGATCGTCCCGAGCAGCTGGGCGAAGCGCGGCGGGAACTCGGACTCCAGCACCGCCGGTGGGCTGAGCCGCAGCGCAGCCCGGATGAATGGCCACGGGCGTCCGAGGATCGAGTAGCGCGTGCCGAATAGCGCGCTGACGCCGAGCGCGACGGCGACGGCTGGCACGACGAGCGGGACCTGGGCTGCGAAGCCCAGCCCGAGGATCACGAGCGAAAGGGCGGCGCCGAAGCGGTGGCCCCGGGGATCAATGCGTGGACCTGACGGTTCCGGGACAGGTATGGGAGCCATGGGATGAAACGACCTCGAGAAGCAGGGGTGGTGCCGCGAGGCGGTCGAAGCCCGGGGGTCGAGCCGTGATTCGTGCCGGCCGCTCGCGAGGGACAGCAGGTCGCGAGGCCGGCGCCGGTCAGGTGGGGCGGAGCGTCCTCAGACGCGCCCGAGCCTGGCCGCAGCCGACGCTCGCCGGCTACACGCGCAGGTCATGGGGCGGAGGGCTTGGCACATCAGGCGAGGAAGATAGCGTGGCATGCCGAATTCGTCCATGGCGCCCGTCGACTCCACCAGGTGTCCACGGCACGACGGCGCTTACGAACCCGATCCGGCGGGGAAACTTGGGCCATCGGAGACGCCCACACCCTCCCGCCAGATGCCGATCGGTGTCTGCTCGTCGCTCTGTCCGAGCGGGTTGTCGTCGAAGCTTCGCTCCAGCAGCCGGACGCGGTCCTTGGGCAGCGTGCTGGCGACGCACCACGCGGGGTTGATGTCGTTGATGTCGCAGATGGCGATGTCATAGCCGGTCGTGGCCTTGAGCGCGCGCGCAGTGCCGGGCGGATCAGCGGGCGCCGGGATGCAGAACTCGTAGAACTCCTTGATGCCCATCGTGTGCTCGGCGTCCATCATCCTGGCGTTCAACCCGGCGACGAGGTAGAACCAGCCCTTCTTGCCGAGCAGCCGCCCGACGAGGTGGGCCAGGCCGGCGAGGAGCATCCGCGGCACGCCCGTGAGCTCGATGGCGTACTGCATCGCGTACGGGCTGCGGAGACCCGTGCCCCAGGTCGTCTTCGTCACCCGCTGCGACAGAAAGCGCGCCAGGCGGCCCGGCTTGATCGTCCGCCAATCGCGCGCCCGGCCCTGCATGATCGCGACGGCAGACTCCGACATGACGACCGTATCACCGGGCTGGAGATGCGGGCCGGCGTGCTCGCGAATGACCGTCGGCATGTCGTCGCCGGGCATCAGCACGGGGGTCCTGATCGGGACCCGCTCGAACGTTCGGCCGTCGATGATCACCGTGCGCGGGGTCGGGTCAGCAGAGGCCATCGCGCCGATGGTACCGGGGCGGTGCGTCGTGTCGGTGGTTGCGGCCCCGCACCGCCCCTCGTACGCTCCCGATCCCATGTCGGCCTCACCGCGTTCGGCCATGCTCGCCCGCCTGGCCGCTGCCGCGGCGGGCCTGGCCCTGCTCGCCATCGTCCTGTCACCCGTGCTGGGTCCGGCGGGCGCGCGGGCGATGGGGCCGCTCCCCGACTGCCGCTATGACGACGTCCTGACCACGCCACGCGGCTATGGCGACTGGTCGATCACGCTGGTCGACACCATCCTTCGCGTGCCGAAGGGCTACGAGCCGCCCGACCTCGTATCGACGGCGGGAGCAGGCATCGCCGGCGGCGGCAAGGTCCGCGCCGTGATGATCGACGACCTCCGTGCGATGACGGAGGCCGCGGCCCTCGCCGAGGCGGGAATCGCGGTCCAGAGCGCGTATCGCTCGTTCGAGTCGCAGAAGGCGGTGTTCGACAGCTGGGTCGCGGCGCTGGGTTACCAGCGGGCGCTTGAGGTCTCCGCGCGGCCGGGCCATTCGGAGCACCAGCTCGGGCTAGCGCTCGACGTGCGGAGCGACTCTGGCGGCTCGCCGTTCACCGGCACGTTCGGGTCCTCGCCGGCGGGCAAGTGGATGAAGGCGCACGCGTGGGAGTACGGGTTCGTCATGAGCTACCCCCGAGGGTCGATGGACGTCACCTGCTACGACTTCGAGCCGTGGCACTTCCGTTATGTGGGACGCGACCTCGCTGCGCTCATCCACGCATCCGGCCTCTCGCCCCGCGAGTACCTCTGGGCCAACTACACGACCACCATCGTGCCGCCCGCACCGCCCAGGCCCACCAAGGCGCCGGCGAAGACCACCGCTCCGAGCGCGACCCCGGCACCGTCGCCCACGGCGACGGCAGCACCGACCATCCCGCCGCCGACCACGGCCCAGGCGACGCCCCCCGCCACGCCCGTCCCGCCGAGCGCCGAACCAACGCCAGCTCCGACCGCCACGGCGCCGCCTGATGACTCCGAGGCCATGGCCCGTCTCGCCTCCGTGGTGGCTGCCGGTACGGCCGGCGCCGTGGGATTCCTGGCGCTCGGCGCGTGGGTCCTGCTGCGCCGTGGGCGGTCCGGGGTAGGACTGTAGGGCTAGAGACACTCCGCCCGGGGCTTCCTAGCATCCGATGTAGCGCCGGTCGCTGCGCTTAGCGCTCCTTACGCCCCTGCCATCCCACCGTCGGCAGGGCGCCACATCCGGTGTCGGGCACATCCGACGCGGATCGCCGCTCGGACATGAGTCCAGACAACCGGGAGGGACGTCGAACCATGCGCCGCAACCGCCGAACCTTGCTGCCCTTCGCCGTCGCCGCGCTGACGGTGCTGTTCACCATTCCAGGCCTGACCCAGACGACTGACGCGGCCACTAACAAGTGGACCGCCACGTGCGCGGTCAACGTCCGCTCCGCCCCGAAGACCAGCTCGACCATCAAGAAGGTCATCAAGAAGGGCGCCATCGTCACCGCGACGGCTACCGTGTCCGGCGGCTCGTGGTCGGCAAACTGCCCCTCGTTCGTCAAGGGCAGCAAATGGCTGAAGATCGTGGCGATCAACGGCAAGAGCACGACCTCGATGTTCGGGGTTAGCGCGGTGTACGCCGCGAAAGGCCTCTTCAAGTGGGGCCCGAACCCGACGGCGACGCCGAAGCCCACGCCCACCCCGACACCAAAGCCCACGCCGACGCCCACCCCGAAGCCCACGCCGACGCCCACCCCGAAGCCAACCCCGACACCGACTCCGCAGCCCACCGCTACGCCGGCGCCGACGACCACCAGCTACATCCCCAAGTGCTCCGTCCGGCTGCGCGCGTCCGCGTCGACCTCCGCGGACACGATGTCGATCATCGACGAGACCTCGATCGTGGCCGCGTCCGGGACGGTTTCCGGTGGGTCGTGGTCGGCCGACTGCCCGACGACAGTGTCCGGCAGCACCTGGTACAAGATCACCGCCGTGGACGGCAAGAGCACGTCCTCGCTGTTCGGCGTGAGCGCCGTCTATGCCGCCACGGGCCTGTTCACGACGCTCCCGACGTCCAATTTCAAGGAAGGCATCGATATCTCGCATTGGCAGGGCACCATCGACTGGGCCAAGGTCAAGGCGGCCGGCAAGACGTTCGCCATCGCCAAGGCGACCGAGGGCATCGGCTGGAAGGACGACGCGTACGACCGCAACAAGGCCGGCGCCATGGGGCAGGGCATCCTGTTCGGGGCCTACCACTTCGCGCGGCCCGGCTCGAACGACCCGGTCAAGGAGGCCGACTGGTTCGTCGACACGATGGGCCAGGAGCGCGGGATGCTGATCCCGACCCTGGACCTGGAGCGCACCGGCGGCCTCGGCCCCACGGCCCTGACCGACTGGGTCAAGGCCTGGCTCCAGCGAGTTGACCAGCGGCTCGGCGTCAAGTCGATGATCTACGTCAGCCCGTCGTTCTGGCGGACGTACATGGACAACACACGCTGGTTCGCGGACAACGGCTACTCGGTCCTATGGGTGGCCCACTGGAACACCACCAGCCCATCCGTCCCTGCCGACAACTGGGGCGGCCGGTCGTGGACCTTCTGGCAGTACACCAGCGACGGCGTGGTGCCCGGCATCTCCGGCCGCGTCGACCTCAACCGCTATCGGTTCTCGACCTTCGTCGCCGTCACCTACTGACGGTCCTTCGCAACCGATGCCGAGGGCGCCGCGATTTATCGCGGCGCCCTTCGCGCGTAGGATCGGCGGATGACGACCGTCGGCGCCGGCCGGGATGGCCGCGTGCTCGCCCTCGTGCCCGCGCACAACGAGGCCGCCCGGATCGGGGCCGTGGTGGAGGGCGCCCGCCGGCACCTGCCCGTGCTGGTCGTCGACGACGGCTCGACCGACGACACCGCGGCCATCGCGGAGGCGGCAGGGGCGCGGGTGATCCGCCAGTCGCCTAACCAGGGCAAGGGCGCGGCGCTTCGTGCCGGATTCGCGACGGCCCTCGAGGAGGGCGCCCGGGCCGTGATCACCCTGGACGGCGACGGCCAGCACGATCCCGCCGAGATCCCGTCCTTCCTCGGGGCCTACGCACGGCGCGCGCTTGCCGGCACGCCGAGCGAGCTGATCGTGGGGCGCCGCAACTTCGGGCGCATGCCTCCGCTTCGCCGGCTGGCGAATGGGCTGGGCACCGTGGTCCTGTCAGCTGCCCTCGGGCACTGGGTCCATGACAACCAGTCGGGCTATCGGCTCGTCGGCCGCCGGCTCATGGCGGCCACCCGCGACAGCACAGAGGCGGGCTTCGCGTTCGAGGTGGAGATGATCGCCGTCTGCCGGCGCGAGGGCTGGCCGATCGGCTGGGTGCCGGTGCGCACGATCTACGCGGGTGAGACGAGCCACATCCGCCCGCTGGAGCACCTGCGCCAGTTCCTGTCCGTCACCGGCCGCGCTCGGGGCATCGCCCGCGGCGCGCCGACCTCGCCCGCTCCGGCGCCGTCACCGGCACCGGCGCCGGCACCAAAGGTCAGCGAATGACGCCGAAGGCGTCGATGTCCACCCGCGGCACCGGCGTCCCGACCGACACGATCCTGATCGTGTGCGTCCCGACGCTCGACCAGGTCTTCGAGAACGCGACGAACCGGAAGGTGTTCGTGTCCGCCGCGAGATCGAGAGTGGCCGCCAGCACCCCGTCGATGTAGACCTTCGCCGAGCCCCGGTTGAGGCCCCGGGTCGTGACGAACGAGATGTTCCGGGCGGACGTGGTGAATGTCGCCGAGGATCCCGCCGCGCCGAGGTAGCGCTGCGACCCGCCTGAATACTTTCGGTACGAGGTCGACTTGGTCGAGCCCTGGTACTTGATGGCGGTGCTCGACTGCTGGACGAGCGCGGGCTTCAGCAGCGGGCCGGTCTTCCAGGCGCCGACGTTGCCGGCCTTGTCGCGGGCCCGGACCTGGAACCGGTAGGTATGGCCGGGTTCGATGGGCCAGCCAAGCGACGGGTTGGTCAGGCCGGTGGCGATCGTCGAGTAGGCCTTGCCGTCGCGACTGCGCCGGACGTCGTATGAGGCGACCCCCGCCGGCCCGGCGTCCGTGCCGGTCCAGGTGAGCTTGACCCGCAGCTGGCCGCCCTTCAGGGTCGTGTTGGCGCGGAGACTGGCCTTCGGCTTCGTGGTCGTCGGCGCCGAGAGGTCGACCAGCCTCGTGATGACGTTCGAGCCCTCGATCGGATTGCCGGCGAGGTCGGTGAGGCCGTCGCCGGTCGCGATCTGGATCGTCAGTTTCCCTTGCTTGGGCGTCTCGTTGTAGATGGTGACGTTGTACGAGCCGCCGGACCCGTAGATCAGGTCGAAGGTCCACGGCGAGGCGTCGTGCGAGCTGCCGCCGAGCACGATGTCGTCGTCGTCGAAGCCGGTGACGGGCTCGTCGAACAGCACGGAGACGCTGTAGCTGCGACCGACCGGGGTCGGCTTCGTCGGGACCGCGTACAGGATCGCGGTCGGTCCGTCGGTCTCGGCCGCGAACTCCACGGTCACAGATTCGTCTTCCGCGGGCCCGGTGTGGCCGGCCTTGTCGGTCACGCCGTCCGCGGCGAGAGTCAGGGTCACCGTGCCGTCTTCCGGCCCGCCGCCGTTCTCGTCCGCCACGACCGTGACCGTGTACCGCGACGCGGTGCCCTGAACGTCATCGATCGCCCAGCCCTCGGACGAGCCGGTCACGGTGAGGTCGTCCGGTTCGAGCCCGGTGACGGGCTCCTTGAAGATCAGCCCGAACCGCTGGGTGTGGGCGCCGCTTGGATCCGTCCCGAGCGAGGCAAAAGAAACGACCTTCGGCGGGGTTTCGTCAACCGCCGGGCCGGTCGTCGCGGCGATCTTGTCGGCGACGGCCTGGCGGAGCGAGGGGAACCAGTTGTAGAACGTCAGGCCCGGGCAGGCGGTCGAGTTCACGTTCCGGTGGCCCGAGATGTTGTACAGCGACCTGGTCGTGCCATTGACCGGGTTGACGTACTTCGATTGGCCTTTCGGATCCATCCCGTGGCGCTCGGCCTTCCAGGCAAGCAGGTTGATCAGCGCGGTCCTCGCGGCCGATGTTGGCATCACGTTCGTGAAGTTGCCGAGCAGGGCGATGCCGACGGTCGCGTCGTTGTAGTTCCGGGCGTGGGCGCCGCGGACCACGTTGCCGGCGAGGTCCTCGCCGATCGGGTTCTTCGCCGGCGTGTCGATCCAGGCGCGACGACCCTCGTAGACCTTGCCCTGCGCGTCGACCAGGAAGTTGTAGTCGATGTCGCCGTAGCCGCGTTGGACCGCGTGGTTGTAGTAGATGGCCCGGATCGTCGCGGCGGGATTCGGGTCGTTGTTACGACCGGCCGTGTGGTGGACGATCATCTTCTGCAGCGGATCGAAGCTCGGGGCGAAGCGGATGTAGCCGCCTGAGTTCTCCGCGTAGCCCTCGTTTGCGCCCCAGCCCGCGCGCGTGATCAGCGCCGGCTGGGTGACGGCGGCACTCACGACGCCGTCGTCGTCGATGCCGCGTGCGGCGTCCGTGTCCATCGCCATGACGGCGAGGTCCCGGATCGGCCGGTCCGTGGTGACGCGCGCCCACCTGGCCCCGTCGGCCCAGATGACCTGGCTCCAGGTCTCGTCGTCGGCACCCTCCGACAGGTCGTCGTGGCCCGCCGCGATGTCCTCGCTCAGCTCGTAGGACGTGCGCCCGAGGGCGAGCGTCAGCTGCGCTTCGTGGTCACCGGACCAACGGAGCACCACGTGCGATGCGGCGATCGGCAGCCGGACCAGCGACTGGCGGTCGATCGCGACGCCGACCTCGCGGCTGACGACGTCCACGCCGCCCCCGGTCACGATGGATCGGAGGAGCGGGAGGCCCGTAACCGTGAGGGTGGCGACCAGCAAGCTCGTGACGAGCGTGGTCGCGAGCGAGCGGCGGCGGGCATGGAGCATGGGCGCTGGCCTCGGGTGGGATACCGCGGCCCCTGGTCCGCAGTTGGGCAAGCCTACGCCCCAGATCTGGCCGGGAACAGTAGGCAAGCGGACCCACGCGCGATGGGACTTACGGGTGCGGAGACCCCGGGCCGAGGAAGTGGCCTGACGACCCCGCGCGCCCGCCGCAGCAGCCCGGGATCAGCCGGCGACTGTGGCGTCCCCGGTGCGCTCCGGGTCCATCGGCGTTGCGTCGTCGGGGATCGCCAGGCGCAGGTTCGGCAGCACCTCGCGCCCGAACACCTCGATGAACTCGGCCTGGTTCCGCCCGACGTTGTGCAGGTGGATCTCGTCGAAGCCCATGTCCAGGTAGTGCTGTACGTGGGCGAGGTGCTTTTCGAGGTCGGACGTGATCAGCACGCGGTTCTTGAAGTCCTCGGGGCGGACGAGCTTGGCCATCGCGGCGAAGTCCTCGGGGTTCTTGATGTCCTGCTTCGGGAAGGACATGCCGCCGTTCGGCCATTCGCGCATCGCGTTCTCCAGGGCCTCGTCCTCTGTCGGCGCCCAGCTGACGTGGAGCTGGAGCAGCTTCGGGACCGCCGGCTTGCCGGCCTCGGCGCAGCCCTCGTCGCAGGCTATCCACAGGAGCTTGACCTTCTCGTCCGCAGCGCCGACGGTGATCATCCCCTGGGCGAACTTGCCGGTCTTCTTGGCGTTGATCGGCCCGGAAGTCGCGACGTAGATGGGCACCGGCTCGTCCGGCCGCGTGTAGAGCTTCGCGCTCTCCATCTTGAAATGTGGTCCGCGGTGCTTGACGACCTGGCCGGTGAAGAGCTTGGAGATGACCTCGATCGCCTCGAACATCATCGCCGAGCGGATCCCGATCTCCGGCCACTCCCCGCCCATGATGTGCTCGTTGAGCGCCTCGCCGGCGCCGAGACCCAGCCAGAACCGGCCCGGGAACATCGCGCCGAGGGTCGCCGCCGCATGGGCGACGATCGCCGGGTGGTAGCGCATGCCGGGGAACGTGACGGCGGTCCCGAACCGGAGCGAGGTCCTCGTCCCGAGTGCGCCCATGAAGCTCCAGGCGAACGCGGACTGGCCCTGCTGGGGCGTCCACGGGTGGAAATGCTCGGAGACCATGAAGCCGGCCTCGAAGCCGGCGTTCTCCGCCTGCTCGCACCAGTCGAGCAGGTCCGTCGGGTGGAACTGCTCCAGCATCGCCGCGTAGCCGATCTTCGCCATCGGCACATGGTACGAGCCGCGGCCCTAGCGCCGTACGATGACGGTCGATGGACCTCGAGCTGTTCGTTACCCCGGGCCTGGGCGACGCCTCGTACCTGCTCGCCAGCGGGGGCGAGGCGGTGCTCGTCGATCCGCAGCGTGACGCGTGGCGGTTCCTCGAGGTCGCCGAGCGGCGCGGCTGGCGCGTCCGGTACGTGCTGGACACCCACGTCCACAACGACTACCTGTCCGGTGCCCTCGAGACGCGGGCGGCAACCGGGGCCGAGCTCGTCCTGCCTGCGCGCGGGGGCTACACGTTCGAGCACATCCCTGCCGACGACGGCGACGCGATCGAGGTCGGCGGGCTGCGTCTGATGGCCTGGGCGACTCCGGGCCACACGCCGGAGCACCTGGCCTGGGTGGTGACGGACCAGGCCGCTTCGGACCAGGCGGCCCAGGTCCCGGTCGCGGCGTTTACCGGCGGCAGCCTGCTGGTCGGGTCGGCTGGCCGGACGGACCTCCTTGGCTCGGCGTTGACCGACCCCCTCACGGCGGACCAGCAGCGCAGCCTGCGCCGCCTCGCCGAGCTGCCGGACGCCGCCCAGGTGCTGCCGACCCACGGCGCTGGCAGCTTCTGCAGCGCTGGACCCGCGGGCACGAGCCGGGTCTCGACGATCGCCGCCGAACGCTTCGCCAACCCTGCCTTCCGGCTCGCGGACGCGCCGCTGGAGGCGTTCCGCGCCGAGGCGCTGGCAGGGCTTGGTCGCTATCCCGACTACTACCGCCACATGGCAGCGATCAACCGCCGCGGCCCGCGCGTGCTGGGCCGCCTGTTCCTGCCGGAGGCCCTGGACCCGGCAGCGTTCGACGCGAAAGCAGCGACCGGCGTGACCATCGTCGACACGCGCGCCCGCGCGGCCCATGCCCGGGGCCACATCCGCGGCTCGATCAACATCGAGCTCGACAGCGCGTTCGCCGGCTACATGGGCTGGCTCGTGCCGTTCGCCGATCCGGTGCTGCTCATCCTGCCGGACGAGCCCGACGCGCTGGAGCACGCGACCACCGAGCTGGTGCGCATCGGCTACGAACGGGTCCACGGCTGGCTCGATGGCGGGATCGAAGCGTGGGCGGCGTCGGGCCGCGCGGTGACGTCGTACCAGACCACGACCATGCGGGCAGTCCACCGCGAGCGCGCGTCGGGCAAGGGTGACGGCATCCTGCTCGACGTGCGCCAGCCGATCGAGTGGGCAGACGAGGGCGTCGTCCCCGGGTCGAAGCTCATCTTCGTAGCCGACCTGCCGGCGCGGCTCGGCGAACTATCCGGCGGAGCGCCCGTAACGGTCTTCTGCCGCTCGGGACACCGGGCCTCGATGGCGGCGAGCATCCTGGAGAACGCCGGCCGCGAGGTGCGCCTCGTCGCCGCGGGCGGGGCGGGCCGCTGGCCGGAGCCGCTGGAACCCTTCACTCCCGAGGCCCGCGCCGAACAGCCCGCGAACTCGCCGCCGGAATGAGGGACGACGAGGTAACCATTCGCGGGCCGGAGCGGTGGCTCGGGCTCAACGTCGCGTGGTCGCACGTGACGACCGGCCCGGAGTACCCGCCGTCGCCTGCGGACCGGCGCGACATCCGGCTCTTCGGCCTTGAGCTCCCGCGACGCGCGAGCGTTGCCGTATTCGTCGTGACCGCCCTGATCCTCGTCGACCAGCTACGGCTCGTGATGCCTGCCTTCCCGGACGCGGGTCCCACCGGGTTGCGGGCCATCACGCTGGAGCGCTTCGTGCTGTTCCTTGTCGTGCCGCTGGCGATCGTCCTCGTCGGTTTCCGCGACAGCCCGGGGCGGTACGGACTCCGGCTCGGGGATTGGCGCTGGGGCGCGGGACTGCTGGCCGCCGGCCTGATCGTGATGACGCCGATCATCCTGACCCTGGCCGGCCTGGAGTCGTTCCGCGCCTATTACGGCAGCGGGCAGGAACCGCTGGTCGCCGCCCTGGCGAACCATCTCGGCGAGCTCATCCCCGCCGAGTTCCTCCTGCGCGGGTTCCTTATGTTCGCGCTGTGGCGGCGCATCGGCCCGCTGGCGCTCGTAATCGTGCAGGTGCCGTTCATCCTCACCCACGTCGGCAAGCCCGACCTGGAGCTCTGGTCGACCTTCATCGGCGGCACGATCTTCGCCTGGCTCAACTGGCGGACGGGCTCCATCCTGTGGAGCGCCCTCGGCCACGTCTACGTGCTGACTCTGATGGTCGTGGCGGTGGGCGGGGCGACGATCTAGGGCCGCGCCGTGTCCGCGGGCCGCGTGGCGCCGTGCCTACGCGGCAGGTCCCGCGGGGGCTCCCCAGCGGCGGACCTCGGCGTCCAGGTCGAGGGGCATCACCGTGCCGCGCTGCTCGTACTCGCCCCACGCCTCGCGCGGAACTCGCCACATGATCTCGAACTCGTTGCCGTCGGGATCGGCGCCGTACAGCGATTTCGAGACGCCGTGGTCGCTCGCGCCGCCGAGCGCGCGCTCCGTGGACAGCTCGCGGGCTGCGGTGGCGAGGTCCTCGATGGTCGGGACCTCCCAGGCGAGGTGGTACAGGCCGGTCGAGCCGCGAGGCGCGCGCGGCGCTTCAGGCCCGACCGAGAACAGGCCGAGGTCGTGGTGGTTGTCACCACCGGCCGAGCGCATGAAGACGGCGCGGCCGCCGAACTCCTTCGACACTACCTCGAAGCCAAAGACGCGCGCATAGAACTCTGCCGAGGCCTCGGCGTCGCGGACGTAAAGGACCGCGTGGTTCAGGCGTGAGACGGGGATCATCTGGAGTGCTCCTTTGGACTGCTTGGACGAGGCCCGCTCATGCTAGGCGTGGCTTGGATTCGACAGCAGCCTCTCGGACGCCGACGCTCAGGCGGCCCGAGCCGCAACGAGCTCGGGCGCGCCCACGAGCTTCCAGCCGGTCCTCCACGTCCAGCCGGGCTGCATGTTGAGGCTGATGTTCAGCCAGGCCAGCTGCTCGAGCATGCGGGCAGCGGTCAGCGGTCCCGCGTCAATGGGGTTGAGCCCGATGGAGGCGACGAGCTCGAGAACGAGGGCCTTGGCCTCGGCGTCATCGGCGGCGACGTACCCGTCGAGCGCGATCCCACTCAGCTCCGGGTCGGCGATGTTGCCGGCGAGGAGGGTGTTGAACGCCTTCACGACGTGGGCCGCGGGCAGCCAGGCGGCGATGCGTTCGGCACCTGAATCGGTTCCCGCGAACAGCGGTCCGGACGAGTCCGGCTTGGCGGGGTTGGTCACGTCCACGACGGGCTTGCCGTTGACGATGGGGGCGATGGCCGCGGCGATCCCCTCCGCGGCGCTGAAAGGCACTGCGAGCACGACCACATCGCCGATGGCTGCGGCGGCGGCCGGGCTGGTGGCGGCGGTGGCGCCACTCGCGGCCGCGGCGGCCTCGACCTGCTCAGGGGTGCGGGCGGCGAGGGCGACGCGGTGGCCGGCGCGAACGAATGCCGTCGCGAGGCCGGATCCGACGTTGCCGGTCCCGATGATGGCAATGTTCATGGTTTGAAGCTCCTCTGGTGGTCGCACGGTGGCGCCACGCCTATTTGCTTGATTGCGCAACTATATCGCAGATGATTGCGCTGTCAACTACATTCTCCAGTTCGTCGGAAGCGTCTGGGACAGGCCGCGCGGCCCGTCCCCCGCAACGTCCGGCATCCCCGCTAGACTTCGGCCGCGCGGCGCCGTGCGGAGGCCGGAGGTTCGCGGGGAGGGAATCCAGAAAGACGTGATGCCCCAGTGAAGGTCGGAGTCGCACGCGAGACCGCGCCCGGCGAACGCCGCGTGGCGCTGGTGCCGGACGCACTCGCCAAGCTCACCGCGGCTGGGCTCGAGATCCTCGTCGAGGCGGGCGCAGGACTCGGCGCGATGATTCCCGACTCGGCGTTCGAGGATGCCGGCGCCAGAGTCGTCAAGACCGGCGACCTGTACGAGCAGTCCGACGTGATCCTCCGCGTCCAGAGGCCGAGCCCGGACGAGGCGAAGAAGCTGCGCAAGGGCCAGGCGTTGATCGGGACACTTCAGCCGCTCCTCGACCCGAAGCTGATGGCGAGCCTTGCCAAGGACGGCGTGACCGCGATCAGCCTCGACGCCATTCCGCGCACCCTGTCGCGAGCGCAGACCATGGACGCACTGTCGTCGCAGGCGAACGTCGGCGGCTACAAGGCTGTGCTGATGGCCGCGAACGCGTTCGGGCGGTACTTCCCGCTGCTCACCACGGCAGCCGGCACCGCCAAGCCGGCCAACGTCCTCGTCCTGGGCATCGGTGTCGCCGGGCTCCAGGCGATCGGGACCGCGCGCCGGCTGGGCGCTGTCGTCAAGGCGTACGACGTGCGACCCGAGACGCGGGAGCAGGCCGAATCGCTCGGCGCCCAGTTCGTCGCGCTCAAGACCCAGATCGACGCCACGGGCGCCGGCGGCTACGCCCGCGAGCTCACGCCCGAGGAGCGCGCCTCGCAACAGGCGGAGCTGAACGACGTCATCGGCAACATGGACATCGTGATCACCACCGCGCAGGTCCCGGGCCGCAAGCCGCCGGTGCTGGTGACCGGGGAGGCAGTGGGCAACATGAAGCCCGGATCCGTGCTCGTGGACATGGCCGCGTCGTCACTCGGTGGGAACGTCGAGCAGTCGAAGGCAGGCGAGACGGTTGTTACGGACGGCCTGGTCACGATCATCGCGCCGGAGAACCTGCCTGCCTTGATGCCGATCGGGGCCTCCTCGTTCTACGCGCGCAACATCTCCGCGCTGCTGCTGCAGCTGGTCAAGGACGACGAGCTCGACCTCGATCCGGCCGACGAGATCGCCGGCCCCGTGACGATCACCCACGGGGGCGAGATTCGCTCCGAAGCCGTCAAGAAGCTGCTCGCACCCGCGGAGGCCAAGGCATGACCGATCCGCTCCTCACGAACTTCATCATCTTCGTGCTGGCCATCCTGTGCGGCTTTGCCGTGATCTCGAAGGTCCCGGCGACCCTGCACACGCCGCTGATGTCGGGCGCGAACTCGATCCACGGAATCGTGCTGGTCGGCTCGATGGTCATCGCCGCCTCCGCCCGCGACCCGCTGAGCTACGCCATCGCCTTCGTCGCGGTGGCGTTCTCCGCGATGAACGTCGTCGGCGGATACGTGGTCACGGATCGGATGCTCCAGATGTTCCGGAAGCGAGGCGCCCCCGCCCCGCCGCGACCTGACCAGGTTGCCGACAAGGTGGAGGGCTAGCAGGCCGTGGACGCCATCGACGTCCTCATCCGCCTCGCGTGGCTGGCCGGAGCGGCCACGTTCGTCATCGGGCTCATGCGGATGAACTCGCCCGGGACCGCCCGCAACGGCAACCTCCTGTCGGCGGCCGGCATGGCCGTCGCCGTTGGCGCGACCGGGGTCCTGCTCCTGAAGGGCGACGATACGGTCGCGCCGGCGGGCGGCATTGCCTGGATCCTTATCGCCGCCGGCATCGCCGTTGGTGGCGGGCTGGGCCTGTGGATGTCGCGTTCCGTCGCGATGACGGCGATGCCGCAGCTGGTGTCGCTGTTCAATGCCGTCGGCGGCGGTGCCGCGGCCCTCATCGGAATCGATGAATACATCCGGCTGGTCGCAGCACCCGAGGCGGCGCCGGTCACGACAACCGTCTTCGTCGTCCTGGACATCGTCATCGGCAGCGTTACGTTCAGCGGCTCGCTGATCGCATCGGGCAAGCTCATGGGCCTGAAGATCACCCCATCGCGTCCGGTCCTGATTCCCGGCGGACAGCTGGTTACGCTGGCCCTCGCCGCGATCGTCGTCGTCTCTTCCGGGTATCTCTTCTTCGTCGCCGAAAGCCTGCCGGTGATGTTCGTCATCCTGGCCACCTCGCTCGTCTTCGGGGTGACGATGACGCTGCCCATCGGCGGCGCCGACATGCCCGTCGTGATCAGCCTCCTCAACTCATTCACGGGAACAGCCGTCGCGATGGCCGGGTTCGTCATCGACAACGTCGTCCTGATCATCGCCGGCGCCCTGGTCGGCGCCTCGGGCGCGATCCTGACCAAGCTCATGGCCGACGCCATGAATCGCTCGGTCCTCAACATCATGATCGGCGGCTTCGGCGGTGGCGAAGGCACCGAAAGCGCAGGCGGGCCGGAGGGCGGCAGCGTCCGCACCCTGGGCATGGACGACGCGGCTATCCAGCTCGCGTACGCCGCGAACGTGATCATCGTCCCCGGCTACGGCCTGGCCGTCGCCCAGGCGCAGCACGCGGTTCGTGAGCTCGCCGAGCTGCTCGAGGACCGCGGCGTCAACGTGAGCTACGCGATCCACCCGGTCGCGGGCCGGATGCCGGGACACATGAACGTCCTGCTCGCGGAGGCCAACGTGCCCTATCCGCAGCTGCGCGAGATGGAGGACATCAACCCTGAATTCGACCGAACCGATGTCGCGCTCGTTGTCGGAGCCAACGACGTCACGAACCCGGCTGCGCGACGCGCCGGCACGCCCGTCAGCGGGATGCCCATCCTCGACGTCGATCACGCCAAGTCGATCATCGTGATCAAGCGCTCGATGGGCCGCGGCTACGCCGGCATCGACAACGAGCTCTACGTGAACCCGAAGACGGGCATGCTCTTCGCCGACGCGAAGCAGGGCCTCGCCGAGCTCGTCGCCGCGGTCAAGGCGCTCTAGCCAGCCGCGCACGTCGCGGACCGATGACAACCTCGACCCCCGACCTGATCTGCCCCGTCTGTGGGACGGCCAACCCCGCCGTTCGCCAGTTCTGCCGCAAGTGCGCGGCGGACCTCCGGGCGCCCGTCGGCGACCCGCACGGAGCGGCTGGACCCGCCCCGGCACCCGTATCGCTCCGCCCGATCGTGCTCGGCGTGGCGGCCGCGATCGTTGTCCTCGTCGCCCTGATGGGCCTGCTGTTTGCGCTCGGCGGCTCGCCCAGCCCGTCGCCCACCCCGCCGCAGACGCCGTCAGCCCAGGTTAGCGACGCGCCAACGCTCGCCCCGACGCTGACGCCGACGTCGCTGCCAACCGAGGCCCCGACGGTCGTTCCGCCCCCGACGCCGACCACGATCCCGGCCACCGCGGCAGCCGGCGATCCGTTCGTCGATACGCTCAGCGGACCGGGGCGCGCCAGTTGCACCGGTACCAACGGGACCGGGACTCCCGGCTACATCCACCTCAAGTGGACCGCGTCCAACACGACCGGCGTCCGGCTGTCGATCGACCCACCGGCCCCGAACGACGCCTACGACTTTGGCTACGACGACTACCCCGCCGACGGCGAGGCGGACGTGCCGTTCACCTGTGACCCGCCGAACTCGGACGCGAACGGCGAGTTTCACCTGTACGTCGTGACGACACTGCACGACAACGGTCGCTTCGCGTGGCGCTTCCTCAGGGTCTACCTGCGGGACTGAGTCGCCCGAGTCACCTCCCGGCCCGGAACCACCAGTAGATGGCTGGCGTCCAGCGCCCGACCGGCCCACCATCCGAGGTCTCCGATGCGATCCTCCCGCCTGCGTCTCGTCGCCCTTCCCATCGCCGGCGTCCTGCTCGCCGCCTGTGCCGGCAGCACGCCCACCCCCGAGCCCACGCCGCCGGCCGAGGCCAGGGCGCTCCTCCGGGTGACGATGCAGCAGGCGCTCCCGCCGCCGAGCACGTTCTCGTGGCTCCCGAGCGTCGTGATCACCCTCGATGGCCGGGTGCTCACGGGTGGCGCCGTGCCGGCGATCTTCCCGGGGCCGCTCGTCTACCCGGTGGTCGAGCGCCAGCTCACGGCTGCGGGCTGGGCGACGCTCGTGACGGCAGCCCGCGCGTTCGGCCTGCTGGACGGGGCGAGGGACTTCACGGGCGGCGCCATGCCGCCCGGATCGGTGACGGCCCGGTTGCAGCTCGTCGCCGATGGGCGCGTATTCGACCTGGTCGGCGACCCGACCCGGATCATGGTCTGCGTCACGGCGCCGTGCGACCCGCAGCCGGGCACGCCGGAGGCGTTCGGCGGGTTCCTGGGCCGGCTCGGCGACCTCGGGTCCTGGCTCGGCGCCGACATCGGCCCGGAGGCGATGCACGTCCCCGCGGGGTACGGGATCCTCGTTGGCGCGCCGCCGGCCGACGAGCCGGGCCTCGTCCAGCCGCCCATCGACTGGCCGCTCGCCGGCGGGTTCGCCGCGTTCGGCAAGCCGCTTGCCGACGGCAGCGGCGGGCGTTGCGGCACCGTGACCGGCCAGGACGCTGCGGCGCTCCGGCCAGCCCTCAACGCCGCGAATCAACTCACGAGATGGCGCGACCACGCCGGCGGGGGCTCGTTCCACGGGTTGTCGGTTCGGCCGCTCCTACCCGGCGACGGCGACCCGTGCGAGGGCCTCGTCTAGGCGCGATCCGGGATAGTGACGTCGACGACCGTCGCAGCGAGGGCCGCGACCAGGTCTGCCGGCGTGAGGTGGAGGTTGACGCCCCTCGCGCCGCCACCGATGGCCACGACCGGCTGGTCGAGGATGGCCGCGTCGGCGAGGACCGGCCATGGGCGCGTCGAGCCGAACGGGGTGATCGTGTAGCGGACGTAGCCGGTGGCGCGCTGCGCCTCGTCCGCGTCGGGCAGCGAGAGCCGCGTCACGCCGAGGTGGGCGCGGAGCTTCGGCCAGTCGAAGCGGCGGCCGGCGGGCACGAGCACGAACAGGTAGTCGTCCTCCCCACGGCGCACTACGATCGTCCGCAGGAGGGCACCGAGCGGCACGTCCTGCATCGCGGCGCTCTCCTCCGCGCTGCTCGCCATCTCCGTGCGGACGACCCGATGGCTCGTCCCGAGCGCCGCGATCGCCACCATTGCCGGCGTTGTTGCCGGCGGCTGCTCGTCCAGCTCGGTCACGAGGCGGCCTCGCCTACGAGCTCGACGCGGATGCGCTTGTTGATGCGGCCCTTCGACTCGTATCCGGTCACGCGAATCCGGCCGACCTCGCGGGTGTTCGCGACATGCGTGCCGCCATCCGCCTGGAGGTCCAGCCCGACGATCTCGATGGTGCGGACCTCCGCGATCCCGGGTGGCAGCAGGTTGATCTTGGTCCGGATCAGGTCAGGGATGGCGAACGCCTCGTCCCGCGGCAGGATGGCCACCCGGACGTCGCGGGCTGCGGCCAACTCGGCGTTGACCCGCGCCTCGATCTCGCCGACCAGCTCGCCGGATATCCGCTCGAACTCGAAGTCCATTCGCCCGTTGCCGGGCTCCATGTTGCCGCCGGTGACCTGGGCTCCGTAGTCGCGCCAGACGACGCCGCACAGCACGTGGAGTGCGGTGTGGGTCCGCATCAGGAGGTGGCGACGCTCCCAGTCGATCTCGACGGAAGGCTCGTCACCGACCGCGGGCAGGATGTCGGCCGCGACCTGGCCGGAGATGGTGAGGTCGTGCGCGATCTCGCCGTCGACCTTGTGCGCCGATCGGACGATCCAGGTTGCGCCGTCGGCCTCCCGGCGGAGCGTGCCGGTATCGGCCGGCTGCCCGCCACCGCCGGGGTAGAAGACCGTCCGGTCCAGGACGACGGCCGGGGTCCCGTCGGGCGCGATGGACAGCACCGTACCCGTCGTCATCCGGGCGTAAGCGTCGATGAAACAGAGCTGCAAGCCGCGTGACACCTGCAAAGAGTACCGATAGTCCGGTGCCTGCCGGCACCGCGATAAGCCGCAGATAAGCGTCGCCCGGTACGGTCGGCATCCAGGACTGGAGCGGCACGGGGCAGTCGAGATCGGTACGGGGACGTCGGCGGCCAGGAGCCGGCACCAATGGTCCTAGCCGCACCCGGACTTTCGTCGGGTCGCATGGGGCCGTGCCCGTTCGTACGTTATCCGCCTCGGTCGCCGAGACATCGTTTTGCGAGGAGACTGCAATCATGGCGGATCGTATGCGACGGACGTGGACCTTCGTCCTCGCGGTTGCCCCAATCGCGGCAATCGCACTGGTCGAAGCAGCCATGCGGCGCTGGTAGCCAGCGCACCACCACCTTCACCCGGCCGCCGGTCCCTTCCTCCCGGCAGGCCAGACGCTCGAACAAGACCCGGACTATCCTCCGGGTCTTGTTCCTTTTCCGGCGCAGTTCCCCCGCACTGCCGGTGTAGTTCCCGCGCACTGCGGGCGCAGTCCCTGAGCGCCGCGCGATCCGCGACGGGTTTAGGTCGCGGCAAGCACCGGGCGGGCGGCGAGCGGCGTCGGCACCAGCTCGAGGCGGATCGCAACCATCGCCGCCTCGACCCGGCCCGACGCGCCGAGCTTCGACAGGATGTTGCCGACGTGTACGCCCACGGTCTTCTGGCTGATGAACAGGCGCTCGCCGATCTCGCGATTCGTCCGACCCTCGGCGATCAACGCAAGGACCTCGCGCTCTCGACGGGATAGCCCGAACGCCTCCTTCGGGCGCTTGGGGTCGTCGTCCGGCGCGAACGCGGCCGCGATGCCGGAGCCACTGTCGGGCGCGGCGTTCGATGGGGCTGGCTCGGTTGCGGCGTCGACTGCGACGCGGGAGGAGATTGGTTCGCCATGGCTAGAGGTGACCCGCGGCCCGATGGTCGGACGGCCCGAGAAGGCGTCCCGTACCTGCGACGCGGAGCGAGGACCCTCGGCCTCTGCGCCCGGCACCGTGATCAGCGCGCGGCTAGCCAGGTTGATCAGCTCGCGAAGCAGCGGCCGCGCGCCGAGCTCCCGCGCGATTCGCGCGGCTTCCAGGAGCGGACCGCGGGCAGCCGCCCGCGCCACGCGGGCATCGCCATTGCCGGGCAGCGCGGCCTCGGCCTGCCGCCAGCGGGCTCGCGCGACCTGGTACGGCTCGCGGGCGCGCTCCCAGCCCTGCGCCGCGGCATCCCACAGAACGGGGCTGTCGCTGCCGTCGAGCCGCGCCGAGAATGCGCGCGCGGTGGCGAGATTCGCGTCCGCCTCGAGCCTGCTCGGTGAACCTGGGTCGATCCCGCTCGCACGGAGAACCGTCTCCGCTTCCGCAAGGATCCGGCGGCCACGCTGGCGGGCGCCGGTGATCTCCGGCAGTGCCCGTCGCTCCCGCGCATCGGCCGCAACGGCGGCCTGGACCTCGAGGTAGGTCGCGGCCATGCGGGCGGCGAGGGCCCAGTCCTCGGTGCGCCGGACGAGCGCCCAGCCGCGCTCGACCGCCCGGCGGGCATCGGTGACGTCTCCACGCCACAGCGCGAAGGACGCGGCTGCGCGGGTCGCGGGCACCTCCAGCTGCGGGTCGGGGGCGTGGTCGATCTCCAGCGGGCGCCAGCCGAGCAGGCTCGCGGCGCGCTCGTCGACGCTCGTCTCGACCTCAAGCATGGCGGCGGTCACGGAAGCGTCGGCGAACGCGACGGGGTCCGGGCTCCACTCGAGGGCGGTCCGGATCATCTCCCTTGCCTCGTCCCAACGGCCCGCGTTGAACAGTGCCTCGGCGATGTTGCCGCGGAGCGAGTTGCCGTAGGCCACCTCGAGCCCGTCGTCGCGCGCCCGGGCGATCGCCTCCGTCGTCACGTCGATTGCCTCGTCGCGTCGACCGAACAGGGCCAGCGCCGTCGACAGGTTCAGCGACGCCCGGAACGCGACATCCGGATCGTCCAGGTCGCGCGCGAGCTTCAGCGCCTCCTGCAGCTGGGTGATGCCCGCGCTGCCGGCGGCGCCCCAAGCATTGGCGACGCCCACGGTGCACAGCGCGTGCGCCTCGATCGACAGGGCGTCGCCGCCCACCGTCCTGGCCACCTTGATCGCCGCCGCGCCGACCCTCGTCGCTTCCGCGAAGTGGCCGAGCAGCATCAACGTCTGGGCGAGGGATGCCAGGACGGACGCGCGCAGGAACGAGGGCTCGTCCGGTGTGATCGAAGCTGCGCGGCGATGCTCGGCGAGCGCGCGGTCGTGATCACCCAGCGCGCGCGACACGCGGCCGAGCGTCTCGTAGATCGAGGCCGCGGTCTCCGAGTCCTCGCGCTCGCCGAAGCGGCCGGCCGCGCTCTCGAGGTACGCCAGCGCCCGGTCCGGCCGGCCGGCCGCGAGCGCGACCTCGGCGGTCTCGAACAGGAGCCGTCCATCGGCGGCTCGCGCCCCGCTGGCGGCGCCCAGCTCCAGCGCCAGCTCCCGCGCCGCGAGCGCGTCGGCGGCCGAGTCCAGGCCCTCCGCCGTGGCCGCGGTGGCGAGCGCCGCCGCCCGGGCGCGAGCCGGCTCGAATGCCGCGAGCCAGTGGGTGAGCGCGGACGCAGGGTCCGTGCCGAGCGCGGCAGCGAGCGCCATGTGATGCCGCCGCCGCTGCACCGGGAGAAGATCGGCCTCGATCGCCTGCGCGACCAGCTCGTGGCGAACCTCCAAACGGAGATCGGGCCGTTCAACGAGGAAGCCGTGATCCAGCGCCTCGACGACGCCCGCCCGCAGGTCGGCGTCGAGGACACCGTCTCCGCGACGCGGCCGGGTTGTCGAGCGGGGCGGCACGCCCTCGACGAGCTGCTCGAAGGTGATCGCGACAGCAGAGAGCTCCCCGCGGTCGAGCGGGCGCCCGGCGGGAGCGAGGAGCCGGAGGACGCGGCGGGCCTCGGCGGCGCGGCGGGCGAGCCGGGCGAGAACGAGCTCGTCGAGCGTGGACCCCAGCGACAGGCCCGGCAGCTCGCGTCGTGCGGCCAGCACCTCCTCGGCGATCAGGGGATCGCCGCCGGAACGCTCGGCTACGAGGAGCAGGGCGGCCGCCGTCGGGCGCTCGCCCTCGATCTCGGCGACCAGGTGGGCGAGGTCGAATCGATCGAGCGGCCCAAGCTCGAGCTGTGTCGGCGGATCGGAGGCCCCGGTGATCGCGGCCAGCTGCTCCTGGAGCGGGTGCCCGCGGGTGATCCGGTCGCGCCCGTAGGTGAGCATCAGACAGGCGCGCGCCGGCCGCGCCACGCGGGCGAGGAAGGTCGCCAGGTTGCGGGTGCCGGCGTCGGCGTGGTGCAGGTCCTCCAGGACGAGCAGGATCGGCCGGCGCTCTCCCGACCGCTCGAGCAGCCCCTGGATGGCCTCGCCGATCCAGGCGCTCCGACGCTCCGGCGCGATCGACTGGCGACGCGCGTGCCGGATCTCGGCGGCGAGTCGCGGCGCGATCGCCGGCACGAGCCTGGCGAGCGGTTCGGCGCTCGGTCCAACCGCCCGTCGAAGCTCGGCGTCGTCGAGCGATACGAGCCAGGGCGTGAAGCCCTCGATGATCGGACCGTATGCGGCGCGACCACGCGCCGGCACGGCCGTGCAGTGCACCACCTGGAAGGGTTGGCTCAGCCGCCCGACGCGGCGGACGGCCTCGGCCAGGAGCCGGCTCACGCCGACCCCGCCGCGGCCGGAAACGAGCAGGCGCGGACTGCGGCCGATGGCGGCCGCCTCGAGCGCGACGGCGAGGTGGGACAGCTCCCGCTCGCGCCCGACGAACCGCTCGCTGCTGAACTTCGCGGGCATGGCTCCATCGTGCCACATGGCGGTGCGCTCGCGGCTACCCTTCCGCGGTCATGACCGACGCTGGATCGATCGCCGCGATGCCCGGGGGCAACGGCGCGCCCGGCGGCCGCGGGCCGTCGCTCTGGCGAGACCGGTCGTTCCTGGCCCTGTGGTCGGCCAGCACGGTCTCGCTGTTCGGCTCGCTCATCACCCGGACCGCACTGCCCTTCGCCGCGATCCTCGTCCTGCAGGCCGGCCCGCTCGAGATCTCCGCCCTCCGCTCGGCGGAGCTGATCGCCGGCCTGATCGTCGGCCTCTTTGCCGGCGCCTGGGTGGACCGGCTGCGGCGCCGGCCGATCCTGATCTGGGCCGACATCGGCCGGGCGGTGCTCCTCGCCTCGATCCCGGTCGCGTTCGTCCTCGGCGTGCTCGGCCTGCCGCAGCTCCTGTTCGTGGCCTTCGCCGCGGCCGTGCTGTCGACGTTCTTCGACGTCGCCGACAACGCATACCTGCCGACGATCGTTTCGCGCGAGAAGCTGGTCAACGCCAACAGCGCCCTGACCGCGACCGGCTCGGTTGCCGAGTTCAGCGCGTTCGGGATCGGAGGATTCCTGATCGAGCTGTTCAAGGCGCCGATCGCGATCGCCATCGACGCGGTGACGTTCGTCGTCTCGGCCATCCTGCTCATGACGATCCGGAAGAAGGAGCCGCCGCCGGCCCCGGTCGCCGATCGCGAGCCGGTCGTGCGGGAGATTCGCGACGGGATGCGGATCGTGCTCCGCTCTCCCGTCCTACGCGCCCTCGCCCTGTCGCACGGCGGGACGCACATCCTGTGGGGGATCTTCGGGACTTCGTACCTGCTGTTCGCGGTCACCGACCTCCAGCTCGGACCGGCGGCGATCGGGGTCATCGCCGGGGTTGGCGGCGTCGGGTCGCTCGCGGGCGCCGCGCTCGCGCCACGCATGGTCCGGCGGTTCGGAATCGGCCCGACGATCCTGCTCGGCATGCTGGGATTCCTGATCGGCAACACGCTCATCCCGCTGGCGCCCGCGGGGGCGATCCTCCTCAGCGCGGCGTTCCTCATCACGCAGCAGCTGTTCGGTGATGCGTTTGCGACGGTCTACGAGATCACCGAGGTGTCGCTCGTGCAGGCCAGCGTCGGCGACCGGGTGCTGGGCCGCGTGAACGCGACGATCACCACCTTCACCACGCTCCTGACACTCGCGGGAGCGGTCGCGGGAGGAATCATCGCCGAGCTCTGGGGCCTCCGCGCCGCGTTCGCGATCGGCCTGCTGGGTGCGGTGTTCGCGATCGTCGTCGTCTGGTTCTCGCCGGTCCGGTTCATCCGCGACGCGCCGCTGGCGCCGACACACCTGATGCCCGGCGACGAGCTGCCGATCACGGAGTAGTCGCAGCAGGGGGCCACGTCCGCGGCGGCGATCGGTCGGCGGCGATCGGTCGGCGGCGACCCGTGTCGGCAAGAGATCGGCGGCG
>DATKBR010000123.1:0-21343 GCA_035513775.1 Candidatus Limnocylindria bacterium | reverse complement strand
GGGTCGCGCCTAGTACAGGTTCGGGAAGCGGCTCCGCAGCACCGGTAGGAGGTTCGACTTCGTCGCGTTCCGCAGCGCATCCAGGAGCTGGCGCGTGCCGCCGATGCCGAGGCGGTTGTCCTCGAGGTAGCCGCGCATCGCCGCCCAGAACCGGCCCGTCCCGATGCGTTGCCGGAGCTCGTCGAGCAGCAGGCCGCCCTGGACGAAGACGACCTCGTAGTAGCAGGTCCTCGAGTAGGCGCCGATCGAGCCGTCGAGCGAGTCGCGCGCGCAGCGGCTCGGCCGGAGCGTACCCAGGGCGGTGCGGGCGAGGAGGTCGGCGGGCGCTTCCTCCGCGAAAGGCTCGGCGCGCTGATCGCTCCCGACCAGTCCGTAGAACCACTGCTGCGCGATCGTGTGGTAGACGGCATACGTCCGATTCAGGGGCGTGAAGTCGTCGGGGATCCAGACGAGGCCCGGCGACTCCAGGGCAGGCCCGGCCTCCGTCTCGACGACGGCGAGGGTCGTCCACGGGTAGTCCAGGCCGAGCTGCCGGGACTCGAGCTCCACCGCCGCGCTGGCGACGTCGAGCAGCTGGGGGCCGGAGAGGCCGCCCGGTCGCGTGTAGGCCCGGATCGGGATGCCGTCGACCCTGCCGCGCGTGACCAGGAAGTCCGGCGCGAGGACCACCGACACGTCGCGAACGTCCTGGACGGTGAATGACCACGCGCTGCCCAGCCCGGCGGCGAACTCGTCGACGTCGGCGGCCGGCGCGGCGAGGACCATCAGCTCGTCGGTGAGAATCTCGATTTCGACCCGGGGGCTCGTCGGGGTCACAAACGGATCGCCGATGTTCGGCCGGTCGAACGGCTTCGCTTCGCTCACCCACGGGATCCAGCGGTACAGCGCGAGCGTGCCGCCCGCCCGCGAGAACATCCAGTCGGAGCCCGTCGAGCCGGGGCGGAGCGTCGCCCGGTAGGCGATGCTGACGACGGCGGTCGCACCGTCCGGGAGCACGCCGCCGAGCGGCACGAGCAGCGTCTGGTCGCGCACCCTCACCTTGACCACCCGGTCGTCCACGGTCGCGTGCGTCACCTTGAGGTTTCCGAGCCGGGCGGCGATCGTGTTGAGCTCCAGGCGATCGATCCCGTCGCCGGACACGTTCTGCGCCTCGATGCGCGTCGTCACGTCGAGGGCGCCAGTTCGGACGGTGATCGCGGCGGTGACCCGATAGGTGGCGCGGACCGCCAGGCTGGAGCGGTCGACCTCGCCGGGAACGATGGCGGTCACGCCCGGCTCGGCGGTCGGCAGCGGCTCGGGCGTTGGCTGATCGGTTGAGCTCGGCTCTGCGGTCGAGCCCGGCTCCGCGATCGCGCTCGGCTCCGGGCCCCCGATTCCCGATGTTTCCCGGGCGGCGGTCGTGGGTGCGTTCGTGCGGCCGGCGACATCCTGCGTCCTGCCCGGCGCGTTCCCGGGCCCGGCGGTCATGGCGAACACGACGAAGACCACCAGGGCGGCCACGAAGACCATGCCCACCGCGCCGGCCGGGGCGTCGCGAACGAACGAGGAGCGACCCCCAGACGATCTCACGCCGCGGATCGTAGTCCACGGCCGGCGGCTACGATCGACGCGTGGCCGTCCAACAAGCCGCCGTTCCCGTCGATCCCGCCCGACTCGGCGAGCTCCTGGCAGATCTGCGCGCGGAGATGCCGGGCTTGCGGCTGCTGACCGAATCCAGCGATCGGGAAGCCTGCCGGCTCGACGAGACCGCCTACCTCGCGGCGGGCCTGCCCGGCGCGGTCGCACTGCCGTCCGACACCGCGGAGGTCGCGACGATCCTTCGGCTGGCATCTCGACACCGCGTGCCGGTGGTGCCCAGGGGCGCGGGAACCGGCCTGTCGGGCGGAGCCGCCGGCATCGAAGGCGCGCTCACGCTGGTCCTGACGCGGATGGACCGGATCCTCGAGATCGATGCCGCCAACCTGTGCGTCATTACGCAGCCGGGCGTGATCAACGCGGACCTCAAGGCCGCGGTCGCCCGCGAGGGCCTGTTCTACCCGCCCGACCCGGCGAGCTACGAGACCTGCTCGATCGGCGGAAACCTGGGCACGAACGCCGGCGGGCTGTGCTGTGTGAAGTACGGCCAGACGCGCGACTGGGTGCTGGGGCTGGAGGTGGTCCTCGCGGACGGGACCGTGATCCGGACCGGCGGGCGGACCGTGAAGGACACCGCCGGCTACGCGCTGACGCACCTGTTCGTGGGCTCGCAGGGGACGCTCGGGGTGATCACCGAGGCCACGCTCCGGTTGCGCCCGATGCCGGGCCCGCGGGCGACGTTGCTCGCGTTCTTCGCCTCGCTCGCGTCGGCGGGCGACGCGGTCGCCGCGATGACGCGCGCCGGGCTGGTGCCGGTCACGCTGGAGCTGCTGGACCGCGAGACGATCCTGGCCGTGGACGACGCCTACCAGCTCGGCCTGGACCGCGAGGCCGCGGCAATGCTGCTCGTGGAATCCGACGCGCCCGGGCCGGCCGCGGTGGGGGAGCTGGAAGCCGCGGAAGCGGCGATTCTCGCCTCCGGCGCGACTTCTGTGGTGCGCGCCGCTGACGCGACGGAGGCGGACTGGCTGCGCCAGGCGCGCCGGCTCGCGCTTCGGGCGCTGGAGCGCAAGGGGACGGTCCGCATGGAGGACGTCGGCGTGCCGCGCGCGCGGGTCCCGGAGCTGCTCGCGGGCATCGAGCGGATCGTGGCGGCCCACGGCGTCCGGTGCGCGACGTTCGGCCACGCCGGGGACGGCAACCTGCACCCGAACCTGATCTTCGACCGCGACGATCCCGACGCGGAACGGCTTACGCGCCTGGTGCGCGACGAGATCTTCCAGGTCGCGCTTAACCTCGGGGGCACGGTCACCGCGGAGCACGGCATCGGCTCGGCGCGGCGCGAGTGGCTGCCGATCCAGCGCGGCGAGAGCGCTGTCGCGGCGATGCGCGCCATAAAGGACGCGTTGGATCCGCTCGGCATCCTCAATCCCGGCCGGGTGCTGTAGCCAGAGCACCTGCACCGGAGGTGGTTCGCACCGGCTTGGCCCCGCTTGAGCGCCGACGGCAAGCACGAATCGGCCGAATCGGCGATACTTGACCGCCCCGGTCGCTACCCAGCCGCGACCCACGTGCCCAGGAGCTCATCCCTTGAACGGTCGACCCTTGTCGCTTTCCCGCCCTGCCAATCGCTCCGGCGAGCCCGAGCCGCTGCGCCACGTGATCGATCAGTACAAGCACCGCGATCAGACGATCACCTGCGTGTGCGGCTGGCATGGGAGCTGCGCGACGAACTCGACCGGCGGCTCCGACTGGACGACGCACCTCAACCAGTTCCGCACCAAGCGCAAGTAGCGCGGCGCTGAGACGCCCAGCCCCCTCCGCCAGCGCTTATCTCCCTCCAGGGGCATCAGCGAGATAGTTCCAGCGAAGCGGAACCATCGGACGAATCGGCGGAATCGGCCTGATCCCGGCCGGTTCTTCGGCAGGTTTGCACGTCCGCGATCAACCACGTCCGCCCACGCGGTCTGACGGCGACGAACCTGACGACGGCGGGCCTGACGCCCTGATCCTTGACCGGCCTCGGGCCGCCATCGGCCTCCGCGCCCTGTCCTGGTCGAATGAGACAAACGAGGTCGAAACGCGTCAGCCAGCCGAGCTCGGACATGCGTCCAGCCCGACTTCGGACATGCGTCCGACCCGAGCTCGGACATGCGTCCGACCAGAGCTCGGACATGCGTGCGACCGGAGCTCGGACATGCGTCCGACCCTGTCCGACCGAATGCGGGCATGCGTATGACCGGACACGGCATGCGTCCGACTTGGCGCGGCATGCGTCCAACCGGGCGCGGCATGCGTTGACTGACGCGGCAGGCGGGAAGCTCGGAGCAGGGATTCGACGGTAGTTCCGCTTGATTGGAACTATCTCGAAAATGGCCGCCAGGGAAGGAAGTGACCGGCACGCCGTTCGAGCGTCGCCGTGGCGCGCGAATGAGGGCCACGCCGGATCTTGCCGCGGCAGGCCCGATCGCCGCCAACGCGGATCCGCGTTCGCGAGGTCAGGCCGCCGGCGGCCCCTCGAGGCGCCGTCCACGGACCCAGGCGCCGCGGACCATGTCCGGGTGGGCGCGGAAGATCAGCCGGCTCATGACCTCGTCGGTCTCGACGCGCCCGGCGTCGTAGGGGACGTCGCGGCGGGCGGCGGTCAATCGCGGGTCGACACAGATCAGGTCCGCGTCCTTGCCGGCCTCCAGCGAACCAATGCGGGCGTCGAGGCCCAGGGCGCGCGCACCGTCGAGGGTGCCCAGGCGGAGCCAGTCGAGCGGGCCGGGGAGCGGCCGGGTCTCGCCGCCGACCGTCCGCAGCGCCGCCGCGGCGTACGCCCCGACTTGCATCACCGAGAAGATCGAGGGTTCCGGGCCGCCCGCGACGTCCGAGCCGAGGCCCACCCCGAGCCCGGCCTCTCGGTAGCGCGCGAGGGGCATGATCCCCGACGCCAGGAACAGGTTCGACGAAGGGCAGTGCGCGACGCGGGTGTCGGTCGCGACCAGCCGCGCCAGCTCGCGGTCCGACAGGTGGATCGCGTGGGCGAGGATCGTCCGTGCGCCGAGGCCGCCAGCGCGGTCGTAGACGTCGACGTAGTCGCGCGCCTCGGGGAACAGCCGCGCAACCTCGGCAATCTCGCCGGGGTCCTCGGACACATGCGTCTGCCACCAGGTCCCCGTGCGCGCGGCAAGAGCCGCTGATTCCCGTAGGAGCTCGGCCGTGCACGACACCGCGAAGCGAGGCGTGACGGCGTAGCCGAGCCGGCCGTCGTCGGCGCCGTGCCAGTCGGCGATCAGCTCCTCGGATTCGCGGAGGGAGCGCTCCAGGATCGTCGCCGGGTCGATCGTCTCGTCGTAGGTGATGCGATCCATCATCACCTTGCCCAGGATCGCCCTGATGCCGTGCTCCTCGGCGGCGCGGAAGGCGCCCTCCATCGACGCCTTGTAGACCGCGCCGTACGCCAGCAGCGTCGTGGTCCCGGCGGCCGCGAAGGCGCGAAACGCGGCGGGCGCGAGGCGGTCCGCGTCCTCGGTATCGTCGAAGCGCCGCTCCAGCGGGAAGATGTAGCGGTCGAGCCAGCTCAACAGGTCCATGCCGGCGCCGAGGCCCGCGTTGGGCAGCTGCGGTAGGTGGGCGTGGAGATCGACCATGCCCGGCAGGACGACGAGCGGGCGCAGGTCGATCGGCTCGACGCGGTCATCCTCGCGGTCGGGACCGGGGCCGCGGGCGCCCGGATCGCCGCGGGCCTGCGCGTCGCCTATCCAGGCGATGCGCCCGGATTCATCGACCTCGATGACGCCGTCGACGTGGTCGGCGATCCCGCCCGACGCGAGCGGGCTCAGGACCCGCGCCCGGAGCGCGAACGGCGGTCGATCCGGCAGGTGCATCGCCCCGCTATCCGCCGAACGCGGCCGTCAGGAACGCGAAGACCTCGGCGCCCCAGTCGGCCGACCCGCGGACGGCGAACTCGTGACCGTCCTGGTTGGTCGTGCCGAAGGCGGGGTAGATCGAGCGGGTCGCGGTGCCGCCGGCTGCCTCGATTGCGTCGGTCAGCTCCTGCGTCGGAACCAGGCTGTAGTCGTTATCGGCCTGGATGAACAGGAACGGGATCTCGGCGCCGGTCGCCGCCTCCATCATGGTTGACTGCAGGTCCGTGTTGCCGGCCCAGGCCTGCGAGGCGGGCGTGAACGCGACGGCAGCGCGATACCCGGCCGACTCGCCAGCGCCGAGGACGGTCTGAATCCCGCCGTACGACCAGCCCGCGACTGCGATGCGCGCGCCGTCCACGTAGGCGAGATTCCGCAGGAATGCCAGGCCTGCGAGCTGGTCGCTGAGCTGCTCCGTGGCGTGCAGCTGCGCGATCAGGGCGGGCTGATCCGCGGGTGCCGCGGCGTTGGTCGCATCAACGATCCAGGTCCCCTCGGACGTGCCCTGACCACGGCGGAAGGGCATGAAGAAGACGTAGCCCTCCGCGGCGAACACCGGTCCGAGGAGCGGGTTCGAACCGGCGACGCCGGGTCCCAGCTCACTGCCGTGGTTCCAGAGGATCGACGGGAAGGGCCCGTTGCCGGCGGGCTTCCAGAGCATGCCGCCGAGGGCGAGGTCGCCGTTCTCGAACGAGATCCGCCGGCCGTTCAGCGCCGGCGCCGGGGCCTCGGTGACCTGGGCGGCGCTCGGTGCCTCGGTCGCGGCTGCGGGCTGGGTGGCCGGTGGGAGCGTCGGGACCGCGGAAGGCGCGGCCGTGGGGGGACCCGAGCTGCAGGCGCCGAGCACGAATACGAGGGTGGCGGCAAGCGCCGCGAGGCTGGTCGCCCTTCGACGGGCCGCCATGGCGAGTGGCATCGGCGTGCATCTCCTCGGCCGCTCGCGCGCCGGGCGCGAGCCATCGGCGGAGGCTAGCACCCGCCGGTCGGTGCGAAGATGGAGGCGACATGCGGTTCGAGCTGCTGATCCTCGACGGTACGGTCGTCGATGGGACGGGCGCGCCCGGCTACGCCGCGGCAGTGGGCGTGAGCCGGGAGCAACCCGGCGGAAGCGCGCGCCTCGCCGTCCTCCGGGACGCGGCGGCGATCGAGGACGCGATCGGGAGGGCGGCGCGGCTGGTCCACGCGAAGGGCAAGGTCGTGGCGCCCGGCTTCATCGACCTCCACAGTCACTCGGGGCTGATGATCCTGGCCGAGCCACGCCACGAGCCCAAGGTTCGCCAGGGCGTCACGACCGAGGTCATCGGCATCGACGGACTGTCGTACGCGCCGATCGCGGACGCCGGCATTCTCGCCGAGCTGGTCGAGATGAACGCCGGGCTCGACGGCCATCCGGACCTGGCCTACGACTGGGATTCGGTGACGAGCTACCTTGACCGGTTCGACCGGGGCATGGGCGTCAACCTCGCGTTCCTCGTCGGCAACTCCGCGCTGCGGCTCGGGACGAGCGGCTGGGAGGAGCGCGACCCGAGCGCCACCGAGGTCGCCTCGATGCGCTCCATGCTCCGCGAGGCGATGGAGGAGGGCGCGTACGGCCTCTCGTCGGGGCTCGACTACCCGCCCGGCTCGTACGCGTCGACGGGGGAGCTGGCGGATCTCGCCTCCGCGGCCGCGAAGCTCGGCGGCTTCTACCACTCGCACGTGCGCTACACGCTCGGCGATCGATTCCTCGATCCGTTCCGGGAGGCGATCGACATCGGCCGGCGTGGCTCCTCGCCGAGCCACATCACGCACTTCTACCACCGGGCCACGTTCCCGGGCACGCCCGACCAGATGCTCCAGCTCGTGGACGACGCGCGCGCCGAGGGCCTCGACGTCACCTTCGACGCGTATCCCTACGAGTGGGCCTCGACGCGGCTGCTGATCACGCTCCCGCCCTGGGTCCAGGCCGGCGGGCCGGGACCGACGATGGAACGGCTCGCCGATCGCGCGGTGCGGGACCGGATCCGCGGCGAGATGCGCGAGCGCGGCGTGCTGTACGCGGGCAAGGGTGGCATCGCGGACATCCGGCTCGGGTACTTCGCGAGAGCGGAGAATCTCGCCTACGAGGGCCGGACGCTGGGCGACGTTGGCGCGGAGCGCGGCGGCGACCTCGTCGACGTCCTGTGCGACCTCCTGCTCGCCGAGGGCCTGCGGCTGAACCAGGTCACTCCGGGCCCGCACACAGACGGGATCCGCCGCTTCTACCAGCACCCGGTCGCGATCGTCGGTACGGATTCGACGTTCGTCGGCGACAAGCCGTCGCCGCGCACCTACGGCTCGTACCCGCGGATCCTGGGCCAGTTCGTGCGCGACGAAGCGCTCCTGACCCTCGAGGGCGCGGTGGCGAAGATGACGTCGATGCCGGCCGCCCGCCTCGGACTCAAGGATCGGGGGCGGATCGCGGACGGCCTCGTCGCCGACCTCGTCGTGTTCGACCCGGCGACCGTCCGCTCGAACGCCACGTACGACGAGCCGCGCCGCTTCCCGGACGGCATCGAGCAGGTGATCGTCAACGGCACGCTCGTGGTCGAGGACGGCGCGCACACGGGCGCGCTGCCGGGCCGGGCTCTCCGCCGCGGCCGCGACTGAACGTCGCCTTCGCGATCCCGCATGACTCAAGGCTTCGCAGCGCCACTCACCGACGTCTCCGATGCCGGATTCGCCGCCGCGATCGAGGCCGACCAGATCGCGACGCGCGTCCTCGCGCCCGAGGTGCCGGTCGAGATCCACGACGATCCCGACGCGACCTGGGGGATCGCGCGCTATCCGGATCCCTTCCGGAGCGTCGTTGTTTCCGCGAGATTCGCCGAGGAGGACGCGGACCGGCGTGTCGCGGAGATCGCCGCGGCCTTCGAGGCACGCGGCACCGGCTTCCTGTGGTGGCTCGCGCCGTTCCACCAGCCGGCAGGGCTCGACGCCCGCCTCGTCCGCGCCGGCCTCCAGTACGAGGGCAAGGCGCCCGCGATGGCCATGGACCTCGAGGCACTCCCGCGCGACGAGCCGCTCCCGGCCGGCCTCACGATCGAGCCGGTCACCGACGTGGCGACCCTGCGCGAGTTCATCCAGGTGCTCGCCGACGAGATGGGCATTCCGGAGGGCGTGCCGAACCCCGCCGCGGCCCACCACGCGGCGCTCCTGGAGGCCATCCCGCCGACCCTCGCCGGCGAGCCCGTCCCACTTCGATACCTCGGCCGCATCGATGGCCGGACCGTCGCCACCTCGAGGATCGCGATCGCTGCCGGCGTCGCCGGCCTGTACGCGGTCGCGACGCTGCCGGAAGCGCGCGGCCGGGGCATCGGTCGCGCGATGACCGTCGCCGCGCTCCAGGCCGCCCGCTCGATCGGCCTGCGCATCGGCGCTCTCCAGGCCTCCGACTCGGGCCTGCCCGTCTATCGGCGCCTGGGCTTCCGCACTATCTTCGAGTACGAGGTCTACCTGCGCCTGCGCTAGCCAGCCGGGAGCGAGGGCGGCCCCGGATGGTAGTCTCCGAGGGATGCCCACCCGCACCCTGACGCCCGGCACGGACGTGGTCGAGCGCGCCCTCGTCGTCGATCCCGGGCAGCGCGTGCCGGGTCGCGCCGCCGGCTACCCGCTCCGCCGCGAGGGCCCCGCGAAGCTCACCGGCGCCGCGAAGTACACCGACGACCTCGTCTTTCCCGGCGCCTGGTACGGCATCACGATCCGCTCGACGGAAGCGCACGCGAAGCTGGTCGCGATCGAGCCGGACCCCGACGTCGACTGGTCGAAGGTAATCATCGCGACCGCCGCCGACATCCCGGGCGACAACATCGTCGCCTTGAAAAAGGACGACCAGCCCGTGCTCGTGCCGGTCGGGGGCGAGATTCGGCACCACGCCGAGC
Organism: Candidatus Limnocylindria bacterium; assembly: GCA_035513775.1. Taxonomy (GTDB): domain Bacteria; phylum Chloroflexota; class Limnocylindria; order Limnocylindrales; family CSP1-4; genus UBA5189. The sequence continues at coordinate 11,958 of DATKBR010000123.1, read as the reverse complement.
CCGTGGCACTGCTGGCGGCGCCGGACCGCGAGACGCTGCGACGCCTCAAGGACCGGATCAAGCTGGTCACCGAGCCGCTCCCCGCGGTGTTCGATCCCGAGCAGTCAGACCACGTCTTCGCCGAGTACGAGGTCAAGCAGGGCGACCTCGCCCTCGGCTTCGCCGGCGCCGACGTGATCGTCGAGGGGACGTATCGCGTCGGGCACCAGGAGCAGCTGTACATCGAGAACAACGCGATGATCGCGGTGCCCGGCGAGGACGGCGGGATCATCATCCACGGCTCGCTGCAGTGCCCGTACTACGTGCACAAGGCACTCAAGCGGGCACTCCGGCTGACCTCGGTGCAGGCGCGGGTCATCCAGGAGGAGACCGGCGGCGGGTTCGGCGGCAAGGAGGAGTACCCCTCCATGATCGCCCTCCACGCGTCGCTGCTGGCGCTCAAGGCGAAGCGACCCGTCCGCATGATCTACGAGCGCCACGAGGACATCATCGCGACAACGAAGCGCCATCCTGCGGTCGTCCGCCACAGGACCGGCGTGACGAAGGACGGGGTCATCGTCGCCCAGGACATCGAGGTCGTGATGGACGGCGGCGCGTACTGCACGCTCTCGCCCGTGGTGCTCTCGCGCGGCGTGCTCCACGCGGGCGGCCCGTACCGCTGCCCGAACGTCCGACTGCGCGGCCGCGCGACCCGCACGAACACCCCGCCGAACGGCGCCTTCCGCGGCTTCGGCGCGCCGCAGACCGAGTTCGCCGCCGAGATGCAGCTCAACCGCGTCGCAGAGAAGCTGGAGATGAGCCCGGCGGAGATCCGCCGGCGCAACGTCTACAGGCTCAACGACACGACGCCAACCGGCCAGGTGTTGCGCGAGAGCGTCGCCGGCGAAGAGGTGCTCGAGAAGGCCGTTGCCGCCAGCCACTTCGAGCGTGTCCGCAAGCGGACGGCCCGCGAATCCGCCGAACGGCGCGGGACCGGCATGATCCCGACAGCGGTCCTGCGCAGTACGGAGCGGCGCACGGCCGACGGGATCGGGCTTGCGATCGGCTGGCACGGCGCCGGCTTCACCGGGTCGGGCGAGGTCTATCTCGCGTCGGTGGCCTCGGTCGAGCTCACGGCGGACGGCGTAATCCGCGTCCTGACGGCGAACACCGAGATGGGCCAGGGCACCAAGACCGTATTCCCGCAGATGGTCGCGAACGAGCTCGGCGTCCCCGTCGACTGGGTGGAGTACGCGCCGCAGGACACCGCCGAGGTCCTCGACTCCGGCCCGACCGTCGCCTCACGCACGGTCATGATCGTGGGCGGCCTGGTGATCCTGGCCGCGCGGAAGCTGAAGGCCGCCGTCGAGGCGCGCAATCCAGGCGTGCCGTTCCACGAGGCCTTCCGCGAGGACGCGAAGGCCAACGGCGCAACGCGCATCGACCAGCCGTTCGAGCCGTACCCGGGCGTGACCTTCGACGACGCCACCTACCTCGGCGATGCCTACCCGGCGTATGGCTGGGCGGCCGCGGTCGCGACTGTCCAGGTGGACCTCGACACGATGGAGGTGCTCGTCCGCGACGTCATCGCCGTCGACGACGTGGGCAAGGTCATCCACCCCATCCTGTGCGAGGGCCAGGTGGAGGGCGGCACGCTCCAGGCCGTCGGCTACGCCACGATCGAGGAGATGAAGCTGGAGGACGGGCGATACCTGAACGACCGCCTCGCGACGTACCTGATCCCTACATCGCTCGACGCGCCGCACATCCGCTCGATCCTCGTCGAGGCGCCATTCAGCGGCTCGCCCCATGGCGCGAAGGGCGTCGGGGAGCTGCCGATGGATGTGGGCGCGCCCGCCGTGGTGGCAGCGATCCACGACGCGACGGGCGTCTGGATCCACGACCTGCCCGCCACGCCGGAGCGGATCCTCGCCGCAATGCACGGCGACGACGGCCACGAACGCCCACTTCAGGGCGTGATGGCGGAGCCCGCCGCGTGACCGCGTACCGGTTCCTGGTCAACGGCGCCCCCGCCGAGGTCGACGTGCCCGGGATGCGCCGGCTGCTCGACGTCCTGCGCGAGGACCTCGCGCTCACGGGCACGAAGGAGGGCTGCGGGGAAGGGGAGTGCGGGGCGTGCTCGGTGCTGCTCGACGGCCAGGTCGTCGATGCCTGCCTCGTGCCCGTGTGCCAGGTCGAGGGCCGGATCGTGCGCACCGTCGAGGGCCTCTCGCTCGCGGCACGGGAGCGAGGCTCGCTCGACACCCTCCAGGAGGCCTTCCTGGAGCACGGCGCCGCCCAGTGCGGGATCTGCACGCCGGGCATGCTCATGGCGGCGCGCGCCTACCTCGACGCCGGCGGCGGCCCGGAAGACGATGCGATTCGCGAGGCCATCGCCGGCAACCTGTGCCGCTGCACCGGCTACACGAAGATCGTCGACGCCATCGCCGCCGTCGCTACCCCACAGGACTGATGGCCTCGCTCAGCCGGTTGCGGCGCAAGGCGGCCGCGAGCACGAGCCGCAAAGCGCACTTCGTTGTGCGTGAGCGGCCGCGCGGAGCGGCCAACGCCGCGCCGCAGCCGGATCAGCGAGGCCATTGATGCCCGCGGAGCCGCCGATCGACACGCCCAAACACCTCTTCGAGGCATACGAGCGCCTCGCCGCCGGGCCTACGCGGCCGATCGCAGGCGGCACGGACATCATGGTCGCGATCACCGGTGAGCTCGGCCCGATCCCAGAGCGGATGCTGGACCTGTCGCGGATCGACGCCCTGCGGGGCATCGCGCTCGAGTCGAACGGGCTCGTAATCGGCGCGAGGACCACGTACACGGAGATCCGCCGCTCGGCCCTGTGCCGGGAGCACCTGCCCGCGCTCGTGGAGGCCGCGGCGACGATCGGGGCCGCGCAGATTCAGAACCGGGGCACGCTTGGGGGCAACATCGCGAACGCGTCGCCGGCGGGCGACACGCTGCCGATCCTCCTCGCCGCCGACGCGGTGATCCTCGTCGGCGGGCAGCGCGGCGAGCGCGAGGTCGCGGCGAAGGACTACTTCGTCGCGTATCGCAAGACCGCCCTCGCGCCCGACGAGCTGATCCTCCAGGTGCGCTTCCCGATGCCACAGGGGCGGGAGCTGCGCTTCCGCAAGGTGGGCACGCGGCGCGCCCAGGCGATCTCGAAGGTGGTTATGGCCCTGGGCTGGCGCGATACCGGGGCGCAGGGCTGGCTGGACGTCCGCGTAGCGCTCGGCTCTGTCGCCGCCACGCCGATCCGCGCGGCCGCCACCGAACGGGTCCTCGAGGGCGCACGGCCCACGCCGGAAGTGGCGGATCGCGCCGCCGAGACGCTTGCCGGCGAGCTAGAGCCGATCGACGACGTACGCTCGACCGCCGACTACCGGCGCGCGGTCTCCGCGCGGATCCTGCATCGCCTCCTGCGCGACGCCGGCGGCTGGTGAGCCCCGCGATCGACTCGATCGAGGCCCTCGATGCCGCATCCGCTGACGACTTCGCGGCCGCAGTCGCGCCGCTGTTCGAGGGTGCGCCGGCGTTCCTCGGCCGCCTGGCGGCCGCCCGGCCGTTCGGCTCGTGGGCAGCGCTGTTCGAGCGCGCTCGGGAGATCGCCCACGAGATGCCCGAGCCGGAGCAGGTCGAGCTGGTCAACGCGCATCCGCGCCTCGGCGCGCCGCCGGCCGAGGTGTCGAAGCTGTCGTTCGGGGAGCAGGGCTACGACCGGGATTTCGCGGCGACCCTCGCCGCCGACGAGGCACGCGAGCGCGATCGGCTCGTGACCGAGCTGGAGCGCCTGAACCGCGCCTACGAAGCCCGCTTCGGCTTCCGCTACTGTGTCTTCGTGGCTGGCCGATCGCGCTCCGAGCTCCTCCCCGGGATGGCTCGCGCGTTGGCACGGGAGCGAGATTCGGAGCTCCACCGGGCGCTCGACGCCGTGGTCGACATCGCCATCGATCGCCAGCGGCGCCTGGCCGAGCCGGAGGGGCCGCGTGGCTGACGACCAGTCCACGAGCGCCTACGAGCTCGGCGAGAACCGGTACGGCAAGTCGCGGATCCGGCTCGTCACCGTTCGCCGTGGCCCGGATCGGCACGACCTGCGCGACATGACCGTCGCGGTCGCCCTCGAAGGCGAGTTCGACACGGTCCACACGCACGGCGACAACACCGGCGTGATCGCAACGGACACGATGAAGAACACCGTCTACGCGTTTGCACGCGACCGGCTGACCGGCTCGCCCGAGGCATTCGCGCTGGAGCTGGCCCGGCACTTCGCGAGCTACGAGGTGTGCGCGCGAGCCGTCGTCGACATCGCCGAGCACCCGTGGCGGCGCGTCCTGACTGGTGACGGCGAGGCCCCGGACGCGTTCATCCGATCGGGCGAGCTGACCCGTCTCGCCTCCGTGGCGGTCGGGACCGACGGCTCGGCCGAGGTCATTGCGGGGGTCGATGACCTGACGGTCATGAAGACGACGAAATCCGCATTCGCCGGCTTCGATCGGGATCGCTACACCACCCTGCCCGACGTGGACGACCGGCTGATGGCCACGAAGGTTCGGGCGACGTGGGGCTACCGGTCGGACGCCGTGGCGGGCGACACTTTTGACTTCGAGGCCGCCTGGAATCGCGCCGCCGAGTCGCTGATGCACTCCCTCGCCGAGCACTTCAGCCCGTCCGTGCAGGCCTCGATCTGGATCATCGGCACGGAGATGATGGATGCCGAGCCCTCCATCGACTGGGTGCGGATGGTCCTGCCGAACCTGCACCACTGGAAGGTCGACCTGGCGCCGTTCGGGATGGACAACCCGGGCGAGGTCTTCGTCTCGACGACCGAGCCACACGGGCTGATCGACGCCACCGTCCACCGGCGCCGGGTAGATTGAGCGCGATGAGCCGCGACCAGCTGCCGCAGGGCGTCTCGATCGTCGGCCCGCGCGTCGATGGCTCCGAGGAGGTCCTCACCCCGGCTGCGCTCGAGTTCGTGGCGCACCTGCACCGCTCGTTCAACCCGGTGCGCGCGGCCCTCCTCGAGCGGCGGACGGAGCGCCAGGCCGAGATCAATGGCGGAGCGACGCTGGGGCTCCTGCCCGACACCGCGGCGATCCGGCTCGATGGGTCGTGGCGCGTCGCCGAGACGCCGCCGGACCTCCTGGACCGCCGCGTCGAGATCACCGGCCCGGCCGAGCCGAAGATGATCATCAACGCCCTGAACTCGGGGGCGCGGGCGTTCATGGCGGACTTCGAGGACTCGCTCTCGCCGACGTGGGCGAACGTGGTTGGCGGGCAGGCGGCTCTGCGCGACGCGGTGCGCGGCCGGCTTGCCTTCGACTCGCCGGAGGGCAAGGCCTACCGACTGAACGATTCCGTGGCCCAGCTTCTGGTGCGGCCACGGGGCTGGCACCTGCCCGAGCGGCACCTCGTGATCGATGGCGAGCCGGTGTCGGCGAGCCTGTTCGACGCCGGGCTGTACCTGTTCTGGAACGCCCGCGAACGGTTGGCGCGCGGCACGGGCCCGTACTTCTACCTGCCCAAGCTCCAGTCGCACCGCGAGGCGCGGCTCTGGAACAACGTGTTCGTGCAGGCCCAGGCCGCACTCGGGGTCCCGCGCGGCTCGGTGCGCGCGACGGTGCTAATCGAGACGATTCACGCCGCGTTCGAGATGGAGGAGATCCTGTACGAGCTGCGCGAGCATTCGTCGGGGCTCAACGCGGGCCGCTGGGACTACCTGTTCTCGGCGATCAAGACGTTCAGGCCCAGGCGAGATTCGACGCTCCCGGCGGACGCACCGGCACAGCCGGAGTCCGGAGCGGCAGAGCCGGAGTCCGGACCGGCCGAGCCGGAGTCCGGACCGGCGCGGTCCGCCGACGTACCCGTACTGCCCGATCGAGCGCAGATCACGATGGCGGTCCCGTTCATGCGCGCCTACACGGAGCGGCTCGTCCTCACCTGCCACCGGCGCGGCGCGCACGCGATGGGCGGGATGGCCGCGTTCATCCCCTCCCGCCGGGATCCCGTCGTGAACGAGGCGGCGATGCGGAAGGTCCGGGACGACAAGGAGCGCGAGTCAAGTGACGGCTTCGACGGCACATGGGTCGCCCACCCGGATCTCGTGCCCCTCGCGACCGAGGTCTTCGACGGCGTGCTCGGCTCGGCCCTGGAGCAGCGCTCGCGACGGGTCGAGGAGGCGCCGCTCGGCGAAGAGGTCCCGGGCGATCCCGCGGCGTTGCTCGACCTCCGTGTCGATGGCGGTGCCGTCACCGAGGCCGGCGCGCGGCTAAACGTGTCGGTCGCCCTGCAGTACCTGGATTCGTGGCTGCGCGGGGACGGCGCCGCGGCCATCAACAACCTCATGGAGGACGCCGCGACCGCCGAGATCTCGCGCTCGCAGCTGTGGCAGTGGCGCGTGACGGGCACGCCGCTCGACGACGGGCAACCGCTCACCGCCGAGCGCTACCGCGCGATTCGTGAGGAAGAGCTCACGGCGCTCACGAGTGCCGCCGCGGCCGCCGCCGGCGCCGCAGGTCCGGACGCCGCCCGATCCCGCCTGCCCGAGGCCGCCGCCCTGCTCGACAAGCTCGTCCTCGACGACGACTTCATCGAGTTCCTCACGCTGCCCGCCTACGCCCGCCTCCGATGACGCTCGCGAACCCGTGACTCTCGCACACCCGTGACGCAGGCGAGCCGCGTGACGCCCGAGGAGCCCGTGCCGCCCGAGACCTGCCCGTGACCAACGGCTCGCTCGCCCGCGCGGTCGGCCTGTACCGCCGCACTGCTACATCACGGTCGGCCCTGCTCCTGCTCGTGGCGAACGCGATCCCGCTCGTCGGCGTCGCGTTCTTCGACTGGAGCCTGCTCACCATCCTGGTCCTGTACTGGCTCGAGAACGGCATCGTCGGCTTCTGGAACGTCCCGCGGATCGTGATGGCGGAGGGCTTGGTGGCCCCGCTGGGCACGGCCGGGATGGGCGCAACGGGCAGGGCGATGAACCGCCTGGCCGTCGTCGGTCGCGCCGGGCTCGCGATCTTCTTCATCTTCCATTACGGCGTCTTCTGGGTCGTGCACGGGGTCTTCGTGGTCGCGCTGCCGGCGTTCGCCGACGGCTTCGGCGCGGGCGACGGCACCTTCGCTTTCGGCGAGCTGGAGTGGTCGTACGTTGCGCTTGCCGCCGTCGCGCTGTTCATCAGCCACGGCGCCTCGTTCGTGCTCAACTACATCGGCCGCGGCGAGTACAGCACTGCCTCGCCCTCTGGCCAGATGGCCTCCGCCTACGGGCGGGTCGTCGTCCTGCACCTCACGATCATCTTCGGGTCGATGGTCGTCGCCGTCCTCGGCGCCCCCATCGGCGCGCTCCTGATCCTCGTCGGCCTGAAGACCGCCTTCGACCTGGGCCTCCACCTCCGCGAGCACCGCAACTCCGGCCCGCCGCTCCCGAACAGCGCCGCCCCAGCCTGATCGGCGCCGCTTCCGCCAGGGGCCTGTTCGGCCCACGCGTGCTTCCCGCCAGATTTCAGCTCGATCAGCGTTAGGCGTGCTGGCGATGCGTCCAACGCGCCAGTTGCCTGATCAGGCCAGCTGTCGGTAAATGGCATCGCGGCTCTCTCTGCCGCGGGTCTCACGCGTTGCCACACGCCAAAGAGTACCCGCGAAGTGTGTCGGTAGCGACCCACAAATTGCCTCGACACACCTTCTCGAGGAAACGGCGATGATCAGAAGCCCCACTGAGCCGACGTCCTGACTCGCCAGGCCGCAAAGGAACCAGACGCAGGATGAGCGCCTGATTTTCGGTCTGGAGCTCACCGTGAGCACATATGCGCCACAGAGCATCTGACTCGGGACAGGTATTGTGCCGAGCTTCTGACGCACTTGCCCCAACATCTTGTGGTGCAGCAGCCCGAGATCCGCTATGTGGTATGGCGCGCCCGGAGGGTGTTGGACGCGCGATTACAACCTACACCCTGCCCATCGAGGGTCGGGATGAGTGGCTCGCTGCCGTTAGGCGGCAGGCATGAAGGACGGCTACCTGCGCGGGTCGCTCGCTCGCCCCGCTACCCAGCGTCAGATGGACGTGCTGGCCGCCTTTGTGGCTGCCCGTGGATCAATCGTCGAGGCCGCCGAGCTGGTTGGCATCCGGCCGAGCACGGTAAAGCGTCATCTCGCTGATCTTCGGGCGCGCTCTGGGCTAACGACCGAGCAACTGATCTACGCGGGACGGGCGTCAGGCCGGCTCGTCGTCCCGAGTCTGGAGCCCTGTGAAACGACCCAGCGCCATCACGTGCGCAAGTGAGTTCGCCCTGACGTTCCCGTGACGGTGCCCCGACACGAGTCCGGTGAGCTCGAACGTGAACCCAGCCCCCCGCAACAGCCGTCAGAATGACTGGCGCGAGCGCCGATATGCGGGCGAGGTCGCGTCTCTCCACCGGGGCAGCTGGCCTACGAGCTAAGGGCTCGCTTGTTTGTCACACGCCTGGAGCCCACCTGAGCGCTGTGTGCGCCCGCACGCTTTCCGAAGTCACTTCGCGATCGACGTCGACTCGCTGGAGCGAGGGCTCTCACCGACCGCGTTGACTGCTGTAACGACGTAGTAGTAGGGGATGCCCCGCGCAGTGGCGGTGTCGCGGTAGGTCGAAACGGTTCCGACCGCCACGAGGAACACTGCCGCGCCCGAGGACGTGCTTCGATAGATGCGGTAGCCCGTGATGGCACTGCCCCCATTGGAGCTGGGCGCCGACCAGGAGAGCACGATCCCGCGGCTCTTGTGCGGGGCGGCCTTCAAATTCAGGGGCGCCGATGGCGACGACACGAACTTCGCTGACGATTCGTTGGAAAGCGGGCCTTCTCCAACCGAGTTGACCGCGCTGACCCGGTAGTAGTACGTGGTGCCGTATGACCCCGCCGAGTCCGTGTACCTGGTGCTCGTCACCGACACGCCCGTGAACGTCTCCGTCCCGGTCGACGTCGATCGGTAGATCCGGTAGCCGGTTATCGGGCTGCCGCCGTCGGAGACGGGCGCCGACCAGCTGAGGGAGATCTGGGAGTTGCCGGATGTGGCGCTGAGGCCCGATGGTGCGCCGGGAGCCGTCGGCGGTGGGGTCGACGCCGGGGCGATCCGCGCGGCGACCGCCTTCCGGAGCGCCGGGAATGTCCCGTAGAAGGTACCGCCGGGGCACTCCGTGGCCGCGAGATCGCGGTGGCCGGCGATGTTCGCGAAGGTCCGCTGCGTGCCGTTGACCGGATTCGTGTAGAGGCTGGAGCCGAGTGGATCGATCGCGTGCCTTTCGGCCTTCCAGGCAAGCATGCGTTCAACGGCGTCGCGGGCGGCAGCCTTCGCGTCGACGTTCGTCAGGGTGCCCAGCAACGCGATCCCGACCGTGCCCGAGTTGTAGCCCTGGACGTGGGCAGCGGTCACGCTGTTGCGGTTGACGTCCTCGCCGGTCGGAGATTCGCCAGCAGCGTAGGGACGCGAGTACCGGCCTTCGTAGATCCGGCCGGACTCGTCGACCAGGAAGTTGTAGCCGATGTCGCCCCAGCCCTGGGTGATCGCGTGGTAGTAGTAAACGGACCGGATGGTCGCGGCCGGGTCCGGATCGGCGTCCGGATCGGCGTTCTTACCCGCCGTGTGATGGATGATGAGCTTCTGGACCGGGTAAAACGCTGGCGTCCACTTCTGCGTCCCGTCGGCATTGAATCTGAGCGACTCATCCGCTCCCCATCCCGCGCGAGTGATGACCGGCGGCTGGCTGATGGCTGCAGCCGCGGTCGCCCCACCAAATGCAAGCGATGATCCACCCAGGCTATCGCTATCGAGGGCGAGCACCGTGAGCCGGCCGATGGGCCGGTCTGAAGTGAGCCGAACGAAGCGGGTCCCCGCCGCGTGGATCACCGACCCGTACGTCTCGCCGTTCCCGCGTTGCTCGCCGACTTCGTCGTGCTCGACCTGACCCGCCGGCCCAAATGCCACGCCGTCGGCGCTGAACGCAACGGTCACTGCGGCCTCATGCTGGCCGCGCCAGTGGAGGGCGACGTGCGAGGCTTCGATCGGCAGCGCCACAACGCGCTCCCGGTCGAGGGCAACAGCGACCTCGCGGGCGCCGACCCGGATAGGCCCCATTGGCCGCAACGTTCAGTGCGGGCAGGACCCCGAGCACGAGCGCGGCCGTGAGCAGGGGAACGAGGGTTCGTCGGGCCAGTGCGTGTTCAAGCATTGAGGTACCTCGGGTACACGACGGGATCGATCCCGACATCGCCCCGCGGCCACGGACGAGCGAGAGCCTGCGCAAGAGGCGTCTCCTGAGCACCGAGGGTAGCAGGCTGATCCGAACGGACCCAACGTGCTTGGGCCGACATCGTGGGCACTCGGCCGAGCAGGTCGAATGTCATCTCGGCGAGTCTGGGGCGCGCGGATGGTCTCCGGATCGTGCCGCCGCCGCCGTAAGTGCCCGACGGCTCAGTCGCCCGACTGACCGTCCTCGACACTGTCGCCCCTGCGCTCCTCATCGGCCCCGGGCTCGTCGGTGCCATCGGGCTCATCGGCCCCGGGCTCGTCGGTGCCATCGGGCTCGTCGGTGCCATCGGGCTCGTCCGTGTCATCGGGGTCGTCCGTGTCATCGGGCTCGTCCGTGTCATCGGGGTCGTCCGTCTGGCCTAGCCTCGACTGGCCATCATCGGTGTTCACGTCCTCGTCCCACCCATCATCGCCCGACGGGTCAGCTCCGGGCCGGGTCTCCTCGGCGTCCCCGTCGGCGTCCCACTGGTCGACCCCTCCAGGTCCCCTTTCGACTGAGCCTTGCTCGTCGACACCGGACTCGAACAGCTGGACGACCGGCTCGGCGACGACGCGAAGCGCTGCCGCGGCGGCCAGCGAACCGGCCCCCACGGCGCAGGAAACGGCGAGAACCAGCGCCATCGATCGCGCTCGAACGCGAGGGGCAATCCGCCAGCCGCGCTCAGTCCCGAGATGCCAGGCGACCCAGAGCGTGGCGGCGGCGTCGTTCGCGGAACGTCGACGAATGGCGGCGACGAACGCCTTGGTCGGTGTCGGCGTCGATTCGTGTGCGATCGTCGCCATGACACGATCGGCGAATCCTTCGCCCTCGGCCCGGTCCCGCGTCACGGTGCCAACCTCGCTCCAAGCTGCGCCCGAAGGCCGCGGATCCCACGGTTCAGACGGGACTTCACCGTCCCAAGCGGGAAACTGGTCAGGGCGGCGATCTCCGCCAGCGACAGGTCGCCGTAGTAGCGGAGCATGATCACCTCGCGCTGCGAGGCTGGCAGCGCCTCAACGGCGTTGAGGATCAAGGTGCCCCTCTCGGTTTCCAGACAACGCGCCTCCGGATCGTCGCCGGAAGGAAGATTCGCGGCTCTCGGATCCAATGCATCGGCATCAAGCCGGATCAGGTCGGGTCGAGCGGCGAGTCGGGCGACGGCGACCCGAACCGCGATCCGTCTGAGCCAGGCACCGAATGACCCATCACCCCGAAACGTCGCCAGTGCACGATAGGCCCGGAGGAAGGCCTCCTGGGCCACATCCTGCGCCTCGGCCGGATCGCGCACGATCCGATGACAGACGCGGATCACGGCCTTGGACTCGCGATCGACAAGCGTCCTGAAGGCCTCCTGATTGCCGGCAATAACGGCATCGACAAGCTGCCGGTCCTCTGACAACGATTGAATCACGATGGCGTTCGCTCAGCCTCTGGATTGGGTGCCTCCGACTACCGGTCATCGTGACCTGGACTACCCCGGTGGTAAATCACCGCGGTAGTCCAGTGCGCACAGGCGATCGTCACGTTGTCCGGTGGGCCTCGCTCCGGTGGCCGCTCGCCAATCCCTTGGTCAGTCAGTGTCCCTACTCGTCATCGGCGTCATCCTCGACCTCGTCGGTGTCGGTGTCGTCATCGGCGTCATCATCGACCTCGTCGGTGTCGGTGTCGTCATCGGCGTCATCATCGACCTCGTCGGTGTCGGTGTCGTCAT
>DATKBR010000122.1:0-18890 GCA_035513775.1 Candidatus Limnocylindria bacterium | reverse complement strand
AGCGGGACGACGCGGCCGTCGGCGTCGAGCGTCGCCTGGCGGCGGCGAAGGGCCCTGAGCTCCGCGCCGGGGACCTGGTCGCGGGCGTGGTAGCTGGAGCGGACGAGCGGACCTGACTCCACGTGCTTGAAGCCGAGCGCGAGCGCCGCGGCCTTCATCTCGGCGAACTCGTCGGGGTGGTAGTAGCGCTCGAGCGGCAGGTGGTTGACCGAGGGTCGAAGGTACTGGCCGATCGTGAGGATGTCCGTATCGACCGCGCGCAGCGCCTCGAAAGCCTCCGTCAACTCGTCGCGCGTCTCCCCGAGCCCGACCATCAGCGAGCTCTTGGTGTGCACCGGGTTTCCGAATTCGGCCGCGTACGACTTGGCCCGCTCGAGCACGCCCAGCGTGCGGTCCCACCGGGCGCGCTTGCGGACCGGCTTCTGGAGGCGGCGGACCGTCTCCAGGTTGTGGTTGAGGATGTCCGGCGCTGCCGCCATGACGTCGCGCAGGGGCGCTTCCTCACCGTTGAAGTCCGGGATGAGCACCTCGACGCCCATGCCCGGGATCCGGGCGCGCAGCTCGCGGATGGTGTTCGCGAAGACGTGCGCGCCGCCGTCCGGCAGGTCGTCTCGGGCGACCGAGGTCACGACGACGTGCTCGAGGCCCAGGTCGGACAGCGCCTCGGCGACGCGCCGCGGCTCGTCGTCGTCGAACCAGGTGGGGCGCCCGGTCTTGACGTTGCAGAAGCCGCAGGCGCGGGTGCAGGTGTCGCCCAGGATCATGATCGTGGCCGTGCGCTGGTCCCAACACTCCCCGATGTTCGGGCAGTGCGCCTCCTCGCAGACCGTGTTCAGGTTCAGGCCCCGCAGCAGACGCTTGAGGTCGTGGTAGTTCTCGCCTGACGGCAGCTTCGCCTTGATCCACTCCGGGTGGCGTCGAAGCGCCACGGAGCCGTCTGCCGCAGGGCCATACGCGCCGCCGCCCATCGCGATCGTGATGGGCTCGGCGCTTCCGTGGACGTGTCCGCCGGCATCGGGCGGGGTGAACATCGGCAGCTCGCGGGCCATGGCGCGTGCGCTCCGATCCCTAGTAGATCGCAGTGTCGGGGCCGACGGCCTCGAGCCAGGCTTTGATGTCGCGGAGCAGCGCGGCGCCGCCGGCGCCGTCGTTGGCTCGATGGTCTACGCCGAGGACCATGTTCATGATCGGGCGGATCGCGATGACGTCGCCGTCGGGCGTCTCGACGACCACCGGGCGCTTCGTGATCCGGTCCATGGTCACGATGCCTACCTCCGGCACGTTCATGATCGGCATGACCATGTTCGTGCCCAGCCAGCCCGTGTTGTCGACGGTGAACGTGCCGCCGCCGAAGTCGTCGAGCTTGAACTTGTTGGCGCGGGCGCGCTCGGAGACCTCGGCGATAGCCTTGTTGAGGCCGTTGATCGACAGGTTGTCGACGTCGCGAATGACCGGCACGATCAGCCCACCCTCGACCGCCACCGCGATCCCGATGTTGATCCGGCGCTTGGCCAGCAGGCCGTTCTCGGTCCAGTGGGCGTTGAACGTCGGGTTGCGCTTGAGGGCCTCGGCCGACGCCTTGACCACGAACGGCACGAAGCTGAGGGAAATGCCCTCGCGCGCCTGGTAGTCGCGCTTCTGCTTGTCGCGGAGCTTCACGAGGCTGGTGACGTCGACCTCCATCTGGACGTAGGCGTGCGGCACCTGCAGCGCGCGAGTCATCTGCGCCGCGATGCCCTTGCGCATCTTGGTCATCGGGACGAGGACTTCGTCCGCTCCCTCGGGGAAGGCAATCTCCGGGCTCGCCTGGGTCGCGGGCGCGGGGCCGCGAGGTGCTGCCGGGGCGGGCGTGGCGCTGGAGGGACCTGGTGCGGCGGTGGGTGCGGTGGCTCCCGCTGGAGCGGCGGCCGGTGCGGAGGCGGGCGCGGCCGGTGCGGAGCCAGCGGCTGCCGCGGAGCCGGCCGCGGGCGCCGATGCGGCGTTCTGGCGTCCCACCGGTTGCCCGGTGCGCTGGCTCTCGACGTAGTCGGTGACATCCTCGCGGGTGATGCGCCTGCCACCACCCGTGCCGACGATCATCGCCGCGCTCAGGCCATGCTCGCGGAGGAGGCGCCTTACCGCCGGGGTCATCCGCGCGTCGGGGCTGCCCGGCATCTCCTGGGAGCCGCGCTCTTCGGAACCGGCCGGGCCGGTCGCCGGCTCGGCTGCCGAGGGAGCTGCGGACGGAGCTGCGGCGCCGGCCATCGGCGAAGACGCGGCAGCGTTCGCCGAGGAGTCCGGGGAGGCGTCCGGGGAGGCGTCCGGGGAGGCGTCCGCCGGCTCGGGCTGCTTCGTCTCGGGCTCGCTGGTCTCGTCGGGCGCGGCGGCAGCGGCCGGGGTCGGCACTGCGCTGTCGCTCGAGGTCGCCGTCGGTTCGGCCTTGGACTCGTCGGCGCTCGGCTTGGCGGGGGCCGCAGCCGCGGCCGTCTTGGCGCCGGTGCCGTTGCCGGCAGCCGATTCGCCGGACGCCGCTCCGGCCTCCTCGATCACGGCGATCTCGGCATTGTTCGGGACGGTCGCCCCTTCCTCGACGAGGATCTCCTTTAGGATCCCCTCGAACGGCGACGGCACCTCGGCGTTGACCTTGTCCGTGATGACCTCGAGCAGCGGCTCGTACTTGGCGACGTGGTCGCCCGGCTTCTTGAGCCACTTGCCGACCGTCCCCTCGGCGACGCTCTCGCCGAGCTGGGGCATCGTCACCTTGGCCACTGGGTCACTTCCTCCGAAGGGCTGGACGCGGAACGCGGGTGTTGCGGGTAGTGTCCCTCATTTTGCTCCCGCGAACGATCCAGCCTCCGAATCGAGCCCCGGGGAGCTCGCGGTTCGTCAGGGCGTCGGGCGCTTCTTCCTCCGGCCCGCGTAGACCTTGAAGCCGCGGGCGACGACGCCCGCCAGCTCCTTGACCAGCGCCTCGTCGAACTCGGTGAACTTGAACACCGACGCGCCGGTGCGGTGCTTCAGGAGCTCGGGCGAGACGCCCTCGAGGAGCTCTGGGTGCCCGTGCATCGGCAGGAAGTTGAACTTGACCACGCCGTTGGTCTGCTCCACGCCCGCGAACCAGTCGTGCGCCTTCGCCCCCGTCCGGCGCAGGACCTCCATGCCATAGATCGCGGCGGTCTCGAGCCGGCCCTCGTAGGGCACCAGGATCCCGCGCAGCTCCGCCTCGACCTGGTCGAGCGCCTCGCGCTGCCTCGTAGACGTGGTCCCGCCGGGCGTCAGCATCGATGCACGGCCATCAGTAGGCCGCGAGCTTGCGGATGCCGTCGGCGATCTTCTGTGGGTTGACCATGAACCAGTCCTCCAGGATGTGGTTGTACGGGACGCCCGGGACGTCCGGGCCGGCGATGCGGGAGACCGGCCCATCGAGGTAATCGAAGGCCTCCTCGGCGACGATCGCCGAGAGCTCCGCGCCGTAGCCCAGGAAACGGTTGTCCTCGTACACGATCAGGCACTTGCCGGTCTTCTTGACCGACGAGAGCACCGTCTCCTTGTCGAGCGGCCGGAGCGTGCGGAGGTCCACGACCTCGACGCTGATCCCCTCCTCCGCCACGACGTCGGCGGCCTCCAGCGCGTAGTGAGCCATCAGGCCGTAGGCGAGAATCGTGATCTGCGTGCCGGGGTGCGTGATCGCCGCCTTGCCCAGCGGCACCACGTACTCGGCCGAGGGCACGTCCCCGCGCACCGACCGATACATCTTCTTGTGCTCGAAGTAGAGCACCGGGTCGTCGTCGCGGATCGACGAGCGGAGCAGCCCGGCGGCGTCGTACGGCGTCGACGGGATGACGACCTTCAGGCCCGGCACGTGGGCGAAGAACGCCTCCACCGACTGCGAGTGGTAGAGCGCCCCGTGGACCCCGCCGCCGTAGGGTGCGCGGACCGTCATCGGCACCCCGAAGCCGTTGTTCGAGCGGTAGCGCATCCGCGCCGCCTCGGACACCAGCTGGTTGAAGGCCGGGTGGATGAAGTCGGCGAACTGGATCTCCGCGATCGGTCGCAGGCCGTTCATCGCCGCCCCGATCGAGGCCCCGATGATCAGCGACTCGGTCAGCGGCGTGTCGATGACCCGATCCCCGCCGAACTCCGAGTACAGGCCGTCCGTCGCGAGGAACACACCGCCCTTGAGGCCGACGTCCTCGCCGAGCAGGATCACGTTCTCGTCGCGGCGCATCTCCTCGGCCATCGTCTCGCGGATCGCCTCGATGAACGTCTTGAGCGCCATCAGTCGACCGCCCCCTCGGCGGCCGACGTGTCGCCCTCGTGGCCTTCCATCCCATCGCCGCCGCCCATGCCCCATGCCGGCGGCGTCTCGCCCGGCCAGTCCTCGGCGTACACCCACTTCATCGCTGTCGCGGGCGTGGGCTCGGCGGCGTTCTCGGCGAAGTCCGTGGCCTCGTCGATCTCGGCCTTCACCTCGGCGGCAATTCGCGCCTCGATCTCCTCAGTCAGCACGCCGGCTTCGCGGAGCTGCACACGGAAGAGCGGCAGCGCGTCCTTGGAGCCGAGATCCGCCAGCTCCTCCGCCGAGCGGTACTTCGTCTGCTGGTCGTCCGAGGAGTGCGCGGTGAGCCGAATCACCTTGGCCTCGATGAGCGTGGGGCCGTCGCCGCGCCGCGCCCTATCGACCGCCTCCTTCGCAGCGACGTAGCAGCCCAGGACGTCGGAGCCGTCGACAATCACGCCCGGGATGCCGTAGCCGGACGC
This sequence comes from Candidatus Limnocylindria bacterium, assembly GCA_035513775.1. Classification (GTDB taxonomy): domain Bacteria; phylum Chloroflexota; class Limnocylindria; order Limnocylindrales; family CSP1-4; genus UBA5189. The sequence goes on along the minus strand of DATKBR010000122.1, from coordinate 14,150 downwards.
GCGCGCCGCCACGTCCGGGACGGCGAGCTGGCGATCGGCCGGCACGCTGATCGCGTAGCCGTTGTTCTCCACGCACAGGATGAACGGCAGCTTGTGGATCGCCGCGAAGTTCAACCCCTCGTGAACGTCGCCCTGGTTGGAGCTGCCCTCGCCCATCGTCGTCAACGCGACCTGGCCGGTCTTCCGGATCTTGGCCGCGAGCGCGATCCCGACTGCGTGCAGCATCTGGGTCGCGACCGGCGAGGACAGCGAGACGAGATTGTTCTCCACGTTCCCATAGTGCCCGGGCATCTGGCGCCCGCCGGACGAGAGGTCGATCGCTTTCGCGTACTGCGCGGTGAGGATGTCCTGCGCCCGCATGCCGAAGGTGAGGCACGTCGCGATCGAGCGGTAGAAGGGCGCGATCCAGTCGTTGCGCTTCACCAGCGGCCACGCGATCGCGGTCTGTGCGCCCTCGTGGCCCTGGCCGCTGATGACGAACGGGATGCGGCCCGCGCGGTTCAGGATCCACATCCGCTCGTCGACCGCGCGGGCGGTCACGATGATCTGGTACATGCCCAGGAGGTCCGCGTCCGTCAGCCCGACGGAGGCCGCGAGCTCGGAGACGCCGTCGGTCGCCTTGCCGCCCTTCGCGCCCTTGCCGCCCTTCGCGCCCTTCGCGCCCTTCGCACCGGCCATCAGCAGGAGCCCGGTGCGCTCAGCCGGTCGCGGCGCAAGGCGGTCGCGAGCACGTCCGCGCGCGCACCCGGACGGTGCGTAAGCGGTCGCGCGCAGCGGCCAACGCGGCGCCGGGGCCCGATCAGCGCACCGGCCATCAGAAGTTGATCGAGCGGCCGTCGACGGCCATGGACGCCTCGCCGATGATCTCGCTCAGCGTCGGGTGCGGATGGGTGGCGCCGCCGATCTCCCAGGGCGTGGCGTCGAGGCTGAAGGCGAGGGTCGCCTCGGCGATCAGGTCCGTCGCGTGCGGGCCGATGATGTGCACGCCGAGGGTGTCGCCCGTCTCCGTGTTGCCGATGACCTTCGCGAAGCCCTCGTACTCGCCGCCGATCACGGCCTTGGCGATGGCCTGGAAGGGCACCTTGCCGACCTTGTACGGCAGTTCCTGCTCCTTGCACTGCTGTTCCGTGAGCCCGACCGACGCGATCTCCGGGCGACAATAGGTCGCGCGGGGCTGTTGGACGTAGTCCATCGGGTGGACGTCCTTGTCGCCCGCGATGACGTGGGCGGCGAGCAGGCCCTCATGACCGGCCGTGTGGGCGAGCATGAGCCCGCCGACGACGTCGCCGATCGCGTACAGGTGTGGCTCGCGGGTGCGCATGGTCCGCAGGTCCACCTTGACGAAGCCGCGATCGAGCTCCGCCTTCGTCGACTCGAGCCCGACATCCTCGACGTTAGGCGCCCGGCCGGTGGCCACGAGCAGCAGCGCGGCGGTGAGCTTCGCCGTTTCCTTGCCCTCGGGCCCAACCTCCATCGATACGCCGGCCTTGGTGACCTTCACGGCCTTCGGGTCGAAGCGGGCGTTCGTCATGACGGTCATGCCGCGGCGGGTGAAGCTCCGCTCCAGCGCCTGGCTGACCTCGAGATCCTCCAGCGGGACGAGCCCCGGCAGGTACTCGAGCAGGGTGACCTTGACGCCGAGGTCCTGGTACATCGACGCGAACTCGACGCCGACGGCGCCCGCCCCGACGACGATCACGTCCTTCGGCAACGTATTGGTGGTGAGCACGTCGTCCGAGGTCACGATCCGCTTTCCGTCCGGCTCCAGGCCCGGCAGTGACTTCACGCGGGAGCCGGTGGCGAGGATCACGTCGTTGCCCTGGAGGACGCGCTCGCCGCCGGGGTTGTCCGCATCGGGCGCCATCTCGACGCGAACGTGCGTCGGGCCGTCGAGGCGGCCCTTGCCCTGGATCCAGGTGACCTTGTTCTTGTCGACGAGGCTCTTGAGGCCGGTCCACAGGCGCTTCACGACCTGGTCGCGCCGCTCTGCCATGCGTGCGTAGTCGAGCACCGGGTCGCCGACGTCGATGCCGTATTCCTTCGCATGCCTCACGCGCTCCGCGAAGGCGGCCGACTCCAGCAGGGCCTTGGTCGGGATGCAGCCGATGTGGAGGCAGGTGCCACCGATCTTCGCCTGGTCGACGAGGGCGACCTTCAGCCCGAGCTGCGCGGCGCGGAATGCGGCGGAGTAGCCGCCCGTTCCGGCGCCGAGGACTACTAGATCGAAGTCGTTGGAGGAGCCGACGGCCATCGCACAGGATGGTACGGCGCGCCCTGTTCCCGCGCACCGTGGCAGCCCGATCTGCATGGAATTCGATGGCTCGTGGGGCGCACGCAGCCGATGTATCCTCGCCGACGGTGCGTCCCAGATCGGTCCGCCTCATGCCAAAGGCATGCTGATGGTGTTCGAGTCGATCCTGATTCGGGTGGTCTTGATAGCGCTGGGCTACCTCGCCGGGTCCATCCCCGTCGGGGTCCTCGTCGCGCGGGCGAGCGGCGGCCCCGATCCCAGGACCGTGGGCTCCGGCCGGACTGGCGGCACGAACGCGCTGCGAGCCCTGGGCCGGCGATGGGCTGCGGTCGTCGTCGTCGGCGACCTCGCGAAGGGCACGCTCCCTGTCCTGCTGACGCGGATCGTCACCGGTGGCGACTCCACCGCCGAGGTGCTCGTCGCGGCGGCGTGCGTGGCGGGCTCTGTCCGCTCGGTCTTCCTGCGCTTCAACGGCGGGCGCGGCGTCGGCACCGGCGTGGGCACGATGCTCGTGATCCAGCCGCTCGCGGTGATCCTCGCGGCGCCGGTCTTCATCCTCGTGATCCTGGCGACGCGCTACGTCTCGCTGGGCTCACTGCTCGGCTCCGCGGCGATGTTCCCGGCGACACTCCTGATCTGGGCGGTCGCCTCCGGCTGGGTGCCGCCCGCGTACCTGATCTGGGCCGCGGTCGGCCCGGTCCTAATCTGGCTCGCCCACGCCGACAACATCGACCGCCTCGTCCACGGCACCGAGCGCAAGTTCGACCTCGGTCTCCTTGGTGACCGCCGCCAAGGCGGCGCCTGACCCGCCCGGGTCGGCAAGATCACCGCGCTCGTGCCCGGAATCGAAAACCCGAGGCGGCTGACGCCTCGGGTTCCCCGGTTTACTGGCTCTGGTGCCGCGGATCTTCGCGCGATCCGCGTGCCGAGAGGAGTGCTGAGTGGTGTTTGAGGTTCTGACTAGCCCCGCATCGTGCGGAAACAGTCGGAGCAATAGACGGGCTTGCCGCTCGTCGGGCGGAACGGGACCTTGGCCTCGTTGCCGCAGTTGGAGCAGGTGGCGCTGAACATCTCGCGGGGACCGCGATCGTAACCGCCGCCGCCACCGCCGGAGCTGTAGCCGCCGCCTGAGCTGTAGCCGCCGCCACCGCCACCGCCGTAGCTGCCGGCATCGCCGTAGCCCGACGAGTAGCCGGCGCCACTCGACTGGCGGGCTGCCTTGCGGGCGGCTCGGTCAGTCGGGCAACGGCGCGGCTCGGTGAAGCCACGCTGGGCGTAGAAATCCTGCTCGGATGCGGTGAACACGAACTGCTGTCCGCAATCCGCACACGTCAGGTCCTTGTCGCTGTACAAAAGAACTCCTCTCGCTTCGACCATCTGCGATCCCCACTCGGGTCTCGCGTCAGCCGTGAGAGGAGTCCGGTTCGAGGTGGTCGACGAATATGTGCCGTCACGGCCGTGCCGTGACATTGGGCGAACCGCAGGATAAGCCATTCTCATGAACCTGCCTAGCCCCGATTTAGTTCAAGTCTCATTCGGGCTCGATCCAGTCGCGCGAGCGCTCTATGGCGCGGTGCCAGCCATGGCGGAGCGAGGCGCGCCGATCGGCGGACATCGAGGGCTCGAAGCGGCGGTCCAGCGCCCAGTTCGAGGCGATGTCGTCGAGGCCGGCACAGTGGCCGATCCCGAGGCCGGCGAGGTACGCCGCGCCGAGGGCGGTCGTCTCGGCGACGACCGGACGCTCGACCGGGACGCCCGCGATGTCGGCCTGGAGCTGGAGCAGCATGTCGTTGGCGGCGGCACCACCGTCGACGCGGAGCACGCCGATCCGCTCGCCAGAATCGGCGGCCATCGCGTCGAGCACGTCCGCGACCTGGAATGCGATCGACTCGAGGGTGGCCCGGGCGAGCTCGGCGCGGCCGGTGCCGCGGGTGAGCCCGACGATCGTGCCGCGGGCGTTCGGGTCCCAGTGCGGGGCGCCCAGGCCCGTGAACGCGGGCACGAGGTAGACGCCGCCGGTGTCGTCGACCGACGCCGCGAGGGACTCGACGTCCTCCGCTCGCTCGATCAGGCCCAAGCCATCGCGCAGCCACTGCACCGCCGAGCCGGCGGAGAACACCGAGCCCTCGAGCGCGTAGGTGGCGGGCGGGGGCTTCGACGGCGATCCAGACGCCGCAGCCGCAGCGGCGTCGAGCTGCCAGCCGACCGTCGTGAGCAGGCCGTTCGCGGAGTCGCGTGGCTGGGTGCCGGTGTTCAGGAGCACGAACGCGCCGGTCCCGTACGTGTTCTTGGCTTCGCCCGGCCGGAAGCACGCCTGGCCGAACGTCGCTGCCTGCTGGTCGCCAACCAGCGCCGCGATGGGGATCGGGCGGCCGAAGAGCTCCGGCGCGGTCTCGCCGAACAGGCCCGATGTCGGGCGCACCTCGGGGAGCATGGCGGCAGGCACGCCGACCAGCGCCAGCAGCTCCTCGTCCCAGGCCAGCCGGTGGATGTCGAACAGGAGCGTCCGGCTGGCGTTCGAGACGTCGGTGGCGTGGGTCGCGCGAGCGCCGGTGAGGCGCCACAGCAGGAACGTGTCGACGGTGCCGAAGGCCAGCTCGCCGCGCTCGGCACGGGAGCGAGCACCGGGCACGGCGTCGAGGATGATCGCGATCTTCGGGCCCGAGAAGTAGGCATCGAGCGGCAGGCCCGTCCGCTGCCTGAAAAGCGGCCCGTGGCCGGCGGCGCGCAGCCGCTCGCAGGCCGGCGCCGTGATCCGCGACTGCCACACGATCGCGTCGGCGATCGGCTCGCCGGTCGCGCGGTCCCAGACGATCGTCGTCTCGCGCTGGTTCGCGATCCCGATCGCCGCGATCCGCTCGGCGCCGCCCACCTGCCGGACGACGTCCTGCGCGACCGCGAGCTGGCTGGACCAGATCAGCTCCGGGTCGTGGGTGACGTGGCCGGGCGCCGGGAACTGCTGATCGAAGGACTGCTGTGCGCTCGCGACCGGGCGCCCGTCGCGCCCGAAGCAGATCGCTCGCGAGGACGTGGTGCCCTGGTCGAGGGCGAGGATCAGCCGCTCGTCGCCCACGGCAGCCCGTACTCGCGTTGGGCAGTCTCCAGGTAGCGCTCGACCTCGTCCGCCTGGCGGTCGTCGTCCCAGCCAAGCTCGTCGGCGAGAATCGCAGCGACCCGCGGCGCGATCGACGCCCCACGATCGGGCAGCTCCTGGGCCAGGCGCATGCGGCGGGCTAGCACGTCGTCGATCGACAGGGCCAGCTCGTGGCGCGCGGCCCACGCGACCTCGGCCTGGAGGTGGTCGACGCCCTCGCCGAGCGGCGCCGCGAGATCCAGCTCGCGAGCGAGGGCCATCACTTCCGGCGCTTCGCGCCCGAAGCGATCCGCGAGCCGGGACGCGATGCGGGCGGGCCAGGTCGCCTGCGTCTCGCCGAGCATCGCCGCCGCATCGCGGAGCGGCCGCTCCAGGCTCGCGCCGATCTGCGCCAGCTCGGATCGAGGCGCCGCACCCACGACCGGCAGCTCGGCCGTGCCCGACTTGCGCCGCTTCGCCTCGGTCTTCCCCAGCGAGGCATCGACGACGTCGCGGGCCATGACCCGGTATGTCGTGTATTTCCCGCCCGAGATCCGGACGAGGCCGCTCGCGTCCGCGGCGACGCGATGCTCACGCGATGCCTTGACGGTGGAGCCGCCCGGGTCGCCGACGAGCGGACGCATGCCCGCGTACGTGCCCACGACGTCGCCGCGCGAGAGGTCGATGTCGATCTGGCGGTTCACCGTGTCGAGCAGCTCGTCGACGTCCTCCCTGGGCGCGGAGACCTGCTCGGGCCGGCGCGGGTCGGCGTGGTCGGTGGTGCCGATGATCCAGTGGCCCGGCCACGGGATGATGAACACGACGCGGCCCGGGATCCGGAGGGTCATCCCGCCCTGCGCCGGGAGCCGATCGCGGCGGATCACGATGTGCGAGCCGCGGCTCGGGACGAAGGCGCTGCCGCCTTCGAGCGTGGCGAATCTCGCCTCCGGCGCCGCCGCCCAGACGCCGGTCGCGTCGATGACGCGCTCCGCGCGGATCTCGAATCGATTCTCGCTCACGAGATCGCGCACGGTCGCACCGATCAGGCGCTCGCCGTCGAGAAGCGGCTTCTCGGCGCGGACCCTGGTCGCCGCAACGGCCCCACCCGCGAGCGCCGTGCGCAGGACCGCGAGGGCCAGTCGAGCGTCGTCCTCGACCCCGTCGTGGTAGATGATCCCGCCGGTCAGCCCCTTGCGGCGCAGGTCCGGCGCGTACTCGATCGCGCTCGACGGCCGGAGGTGCTTGGCAAACCCGCCGTCACGGCGGGCACCGAGCAGGTCGTACAGGAAGATGCCGCTCCCGTAGAAGCCCTGGTGGAGCAGCGGGATCCCGTAGATCGGGAACAGGAACGGCTCCAGGGTCACGAGGTGGGGCGCGAGCCGGAGGAGCCGCGCCCGCTCCTCGAGGGCCTCGTACACGAGCCCGAAGTGCAGCTGCTCCAGGTAGCGCAGCCCGCCGTGGATGAGCCGCGACGACCGCCCGGATGTACCGGACGCAATATCGCGCTGCTCCACGAGCGCCGCGCGAAGCCCGCGGCTGGTCGCGTCCAGCAGCGCCCCCACGCCCACGATCCCACCGCCGACCACGAGGACGTCGAACCGCTCGCCCGCGAGGGCCTCCAGGGCGTAGGCACGCCACGCCGGGTTCCCGCTCGCCGGATTGCCGCGGTTCGCAGCGAGCGCGGCCTGCACCTCGTCCACGCCTACGTCTCGGGCGGGCGGCGAGTGGCGATCCGCCACAGCACGAACCCGGTCCCGACTATCAGCACGCCGATCAGCAGCGGCGTGTGAAAGATCGCCCGCTGCGCCTCGATCGGGAGCACGGCGGTGAGAATCGCCGCTCCCAGCACCACCCCGACGGCGAGGGCGGCGACGATCAGCACCTCGCGCCAGCCGGTGCTTCGCGCTCGGTCAGCCATTCGTTGCGCCCTTGGCGCCGGATTCGAGATGGTTCCAATCAAGCGGAACTACCGGCACGGCTTGGGGCATGGAATCGGGGCCGGCCGCGTTACCCACGGTCGGCCCCGGCGGGGATGCCGATCGGGGCGACGAGGACCTTGCCCGCGAGCGCGGCGCCGCGCTTGGTCAGGAGCCCCGTCTTCGGACGGTGGAAGGTCACCGTGAGGTCCGCGTGGACCACCGGATCCGACGCGTCGCCGGAGGTCAGGTCGACCGCCGTCGGCGTGTCGACGGCCACGATCGGAACCTTGGCTGCCCGGGCCTTCCGGACGACCTCGACGGCCGAGCGGATGGGGTCGCGCAGCTCGCCGCGGACACCCGATCCGAGGAGGGCGTCGACGACGATCGAGGCTTTGTCGACGTCGCGGGCGAGGACGCGGAGATCGGACGCCGACCCGGCATGGATGCGCGTGATCCGCGGCTCGCGGTCGAGGCGGTCCCAGTTCCGGCTGGCGTCCGGGGTCGATGGCCGCGCCGGGACCGACACCAGGACCGCGGCGACCTCGGCGCCGGCCCGAACCAGGTACCGCGCCGCGACGAACCCGTCGCCGCCGTTGTTGCCGGGCCCGCACAGGATCAGGATCGGGCCCTTCCCCCACCGATCGGTCGCCTCGGCGATCGATTTGACGGCCGCCGCAACGGCCGCGCCGGCATGCTCCATGAGTCGCTGACCCGGCACGCCCATTGCCTGCGCCCGGCGGTCGGCGCCGGCCATCGCCTCGGACCCGAACGGCGCCCGCGCCGACGCGGCCGCCCAGCGGCGCCGGAGCGCGCGCAGGTCCAGGTCGAACAGTCCCGGATCGTCCGCGGGCAGCGCGTGGCTCGGGTCGGCCGCAGCCGGCGTGGGGGACGTGGTCACGCTCGAAGCGTAGCCGAGGCCCTCGGCCACGGGGAAACCTAGACTTGGCGCATGGATCGATCAGGGACGCTGCTCTACGACGCCGACTGTGGGGTGTGCATCGCGACCGCGACGTGGCTCGCGGGGCGGGTGCCGCCCAGCCGGCTCGGCCTCCTGCCCCTCCAGCAAGCCGCGACGGACCCGCGTATCGCCGCGCTCGTCGAGGGCCGCGACCTGGCGGAGTCGCTGCACTTCGTGGCCTCTGATGGCGTGGTGCTCACCGGCGCCCGCGCCGCGCTCGCGGCCGGGCGGCTGATTCCCATCCTTGGCCTCTACGCGGCGCTCCTCGATCGACCGATCGGCCACCTGCTCCTGGAGCCGCTGTACCGCGAGATCGCCTCGCAGCGACGGCGAATCGGCCGGCTGCTTGGGCTCCCGACCGAGTGCGCACTGCCGACGCGGCCGCAGGCACCGACCTGAGCAGGGAGTTCCGATCGAGCCGATAGGCCGTCTGGCCCTCGCCGGTGGCGCGAACGGGGGCCATGCTGGATCGGGTACACACCGAGTGAGGAGCCGAGAATGGCATTCAATATCGACGTTATCGAAGCGGCGAAGGCCAACGATCTATTCCGCAAGGTGCTCTCGACCGGGCCCAATGCCCAGGTCGTCGTCATGACGATTCCCCCCGGCGGCGAGATCGGCGAGGAGGTCCACGAGCACGTAGACCAGGTCCTGGCAATCGTGGTCGGTGAGGGTGTCGCGATTCTCGAAGGCGAGGAGAGCCATATCGGGCCTGATCGCCTCGTACACGTGCCCGCCGGACTGCGCCACAACATCGTGAACCGAGGCTCCGACCCGCTTCGCCTCTACACGGTGTACGCCCCGCCGGAGCACGCACCGGGAACGATCCACAGGACCAAGGCCGAAGCGGACGCCGCCGAAGCGGAGTAGTTCGTCCGTACGGCCGCGTCGGCGTACGGGACCCGAGCTACGGGCCGGGCACGTCCGAAGGGGCCGGCACTACCTCGGCGTCGTCCTCGGTCGAGAGCGCGAGGCCTCCCGTCGGGCGGCCGTGCGCGGCGTCGAGCTTCCGGCTGGCGCCGCCCCGCCCCGGCGCGAATGCCACGGTCGCGACGTCCCGCAGTCTCACGGACACGGTGTCGCCGATTCGAAGGCGGCGCACCTGTGGACCCGCCTCGCACCAGACGCGGAGGCCATCCCCCGCTTCGATTTCCAGCAGGATCTCGGAGCCCGCGAAGCGGCGCCGGACGATCCGCCACGTGTCCCCGGCGGCGGGGCCGTCGGGCTCCTCCGTCAGCTCGAGATGCTCGGGCCGGATCACGACAGAGGCGCGGCCGGTGGGCGTGGGCCGGTTGATGAGGCGAACCGGCCCGAAACGCGTGTAGCCGATCCCGCCCTCGCAGTTGGCGTGCACCAGGTTCGCGGTGCCGACGAACGTCGCCACGAACGGCGTCGCCGGCTCGCTGTAGATGACCTCCGGGACGTCGATCTGCTCGATCCGGCCGCGGACCATCACCCCCATCCGGTCGCCCAGCGTCAGCGCCTCGTCCTGGTCGTGGGTCACGAGGACCGCCGTGGCACCGGCCGCTCGCAGGATCTCGCGGAGGTCGCCACGGAGCTGCGTGCGCAGTGCGGCGTCGAGGTTCGAGAACGGCTCGTCCAGGAGGATCACGTCCGGGCGGGGCGCCAGCGCCCGGGCAATGGCGACGCGCTGCTGCATGCCGCCGGAGAGCTCGTGCGGCATCCGGGAGCCGGCGTCGTGCAGGCTGACGAGCTCCAGCAGCTCCGCGACCCGGACGGAGCGATCCGGGTCTCGCCGGATCCCGTAGGCGACGTTGTCTGCGACGGTCAGGTGCGGGAACAGGGCGTGGTCCTGGAACACCATGCCCACGTTGCGCCGCTCGGGCGGCACCGAGGCGCCCGGCCCGGCGACGCGCCGGCCCGCGATCTCGACCGTGCCCTCGTCGGGCGGCTCAAGGCCCGCCACGAGGCGCAGCAGCGTGGTCTTCCCGCAGCCCGACGGGCCGAGGAGCGTGAGCATCTCTCCGACGTGAACCTCGAGCTCGACGCCATCGAGGGCAACGATCGGGCCGTAGGTGCGGCGGAGCCCGGCGACGCGAAGTGCCGGCGGCGCCGACGGCGCCCCCCTCCCGGATCCGGACCTGGGGTCCAGCGTCATCGTCGTTCCTCCCGCAGCAGGAGCGTGACCGTCGCGGCCGACATGACGAGCAGCAGCGCAGCAGGCCCCGCCGCCCGGCCGTAGAAGCCCTCGCTCGTGGCGCCCCAGATCTCGGTGGCCAGCGTCTCGAACCCGATCGGGCCCAGGATCAGGGCCATGGGCAGCTCCTTCACGATCGCGAGGAACACGAGCGCCGCGCCCGACAGCAGCGCGGGCCGCAGGAGGGGAAGGGTCACCCCCAGGAACACGCGGACCGGCCCGTCCCCCAGCGTCCGGCCGGCCTCTTCGACGCGCGTCCCGACGCGCAGCAGCGTGGCCCTGAGTGGCCCGAAGGCGTGGGCGAGGAAGCGGATCGCATAGGCAACCGCAAGCAGGATGATGGTCTGGTACAGGAACGGCACGGTGGACGTCGTCAGGAAGACGAGCGCAAGCGCGACGACTATCCCCGGCAGCGCGAACGAGGCGTAGCTCGACCGCTCCACCAGTGTCGTCAGCCGCGATGGGTGTCGTGCCAGCAGCAGGCCGACCGGGAGCGCGATGGCCGTCGCCAGCACGGCGCCGACGAGCCCCATGCCGAGGGATCCGGCGATCGCCGCACCGACGTCCCGGAACGCCTCGCCCTGCGCGAGGCCGCGAAGCAGCCAGAACCCGATCGACGCGGCAGGCACCACCAGCGCCAGCGCGACTACGACCGTCATGAAGCCCAGGGCCGGCCAGTGCCAGCGCCCAAGGGGAACGCGCTCGACGGGCCGGCTCGGGCCGGTCCCGGCGAAGTGCCGCGCCCGGCTTCGCAGCCGCGCTTCACCGTAGGTGACGGCAAGCGTCAGGACCACGAGGCCGAGGGCGAGGACCGCGGCGAGCGATCGGTCGAACGTGCCCCGGTACTGGAGGTAGATCGCCCGGCTGAAGCTGTCGAACTGGAGGAGGGAGACGGCACCGAAGTCCGAGAGGGCGTACAGGACGGCGAGCAGGGCGCCGGCCCCGATCGCGGGCGCGAGCAGCGGCAGCGTCACCCGCCGGAAGGCCGTCATCCGGCCATCGCCAAGAGTGCGGGCCGCCTCCTCCACGGACCGGTCCTCGCGCATGAGGCTGCCGCGGACCGCGAGGACCACGTACGGATACGTCGCCAGGATCAGGACGAGTGCCGCTCCCGGCAAACCGTAGATGTCCGGGAGCCTGGTCACCCCGAGCGGTTCGAGCAGGGACTGCAGGGCGCCGCGCGGCCCGAACGCCGCGACGAAGGCGAAGCCGGTGACGTACGACGGGATCGCCAGTGGGATCACGGTCAGGACGGCCCAGGCCCGGCGGCCGGGCAGGTTCGTCCGCGTCGTCAGCCACGCGATGGGCAGCCCCACCAGCACCGAGCCAGCGCCGACGAGGAGGCCCAGGAGCACGCTGGAAACGACGATCGACAGCGTCCGTGGGCGAGCAATGAACGCGAGTGCGTCGGCGTCCGTGCCGGCCGCCCGGAGCAGCAGATACGAGATCGGAAGCAGCGACAGCACCGCGACGCCGAGCCCGATCGTGGCGAGCGGCCAGGGCGGCGCGAGGCGGCGCACGAAGCGGCGCGGGCCGAGCCCGGGCATCGCCCGGCCCACGACCGTGGTCACAGGATGCCCACCTCTTGCATCAGCTCGATGGTGCCCTGCAGGTCGGCGAGACCCGAGAGGTCGATGTCGGGCGAGTCGATATCGGCGAGCGGCGTCAGGCGATCGTCAGCCAGGATCCCATCGACGAGCGGGTACTCGTAGGTCTCCTCGGAAAAGTAGGCCTGGCTTTCGTCGCTTAGCAGGAAGTCGACGAAGGCCACGGCGCCCGCTACGTTCCCGGACGTCTTCAGCACAGCGGCGCCCGCCACGTTGATGAGCGAGCCTGGGTCGCCGGCAGGGAAGAAGTGGTTCGAGACCGGCATGGATCCGCCGTCGGACAGGGCCTGGAGCAGGTAGTAATGGTTGATGAAGGCAACCTGGATGTCACCGGAGGCGACGCCCCGGAGCGCGTCCGAGTTGCCTTCGTACACCCGCGGCTCGTTGGCCTGGATGCCCTCCAGCCACGCGCGCGCGCCCGCCTCCCCCTCGAGGACGCGCAGGGCGGTCACGAACGTCTGGAGCGACGCGTTCGACGGCGCCCAGCCGAGCTTGCCCTTCCACTTCGGGTCGGTGAAGTCGAGGATCGATGCCGGAATGTCGGCCGCGGCCAGTTGCTCCGTGTTGTACGCCACGACACGAGCGCGACCTGATACCCCGACCCACAGGCCGTCCGGCGACCGGAACGCAGCCCCGACCCGGTCGAGCGTCGCCTGGGGCAGCGCTACCAGCCGACCGGCCCCGGCGAGGGCGCCGAGCGCGCCGCCGTCCTGCGAGAAGAAGACGTCGGCGGGCGAGGCGTCGCCCTCCTCCAGGATCGTCGCGGCGAGCTCCGAGGTGCCCGCGTAGTTCACCTGGACGTCGTAGCCCGTTTCCGTCTTGAAGCGCTCGATGAGCGGGCCGACGAGGGACTCGCTTCGGCCGGCATAGATCACCAGTGATCCTCCGGCCGGAGCAACGGATGCACCGGCCGAGGCCGCGGGGCCGCTCGGCGCTGGACTGGCTCCGAGTCCGCAAGCCGCGACGAAGGCCACGGTGGCTGCCAGGGCGGCCGCAATCGGGGCTGAACGGCTGCCGAGGGGCGTGGGCCAGCGGCTGCCAAGCGTGGGGCGTCGGTTCGGTTCGGACAAGGGGCTCTCCGGCTACCTGCGCGATGTGTGCAGCCGGGATGCTAGGGGAGCCTCCCGCGTCCAGTCAAGCGCCCTTGTACCTGCTATGCAAGGGACCCTGAGTTGGCGGGGCTGGAGCCGTCGTCGTAGCGGCGTGCGGAGCGACCCGCCGGATCAGGTACCGGTGTTGATCATCACGTGCTTGACGAACGTGTAGTCCTCGAGCGCGTACTTGGAGCCGTCCTTGCCCCAGCCGGATTGCTTCACGCCGCCGTGGGGCGTCTCCGAGGTCAGGGTGAAGTGCTCGTTGATCCAGACGTGACCGAACTCGAGCGCCTTGGACACTCGCATCGCGCGCCCTATGTCCGAGGTGAAGAGAGAGCTGGCGAGGCCGTACGGCGTGTCGTTGGCCCAGGCGACGGCCTGCTCCTCGTCGCTGAATCGCTGGACGGTCACGACCGGGCCGAAGATCTCGTCCTGGATGATCTCTGACTTCTGGTCGGCGCCGGCGATGATCGTCGGCTCGTAGTAGGCGCCCGGCCGGTCGGGCCGGTTGCCGCCCACGACGACGTCGGCCGAGCCCCGGGCGCGGTCGACCATGCCCTCGACCTTGTCGGCCTGGGCCTGCGCGATGAGCGAGCCCATGTCGATGTCATCCGTCTCGGCCGGGTCGCCCCACTTGATGGAGCGAACCTGGTCGGCGAGCTTGTCGACGAAGGCGTCGTGGACCGCCGGGCCGGCGAGGACGCGGGTGGCCGCCGTGCAATCCTGGCCGGCGTTCCAGTAGCCCGCCATCTTTAGGGTCTCGGCCGCGAGGTCGAGGTCGGCGTCATCGAAGACGATGACCGGCGCCTTGCCGCCGAGCTCGAGGTGCAGTCGCTTGACCGTGTCGGCAGCGATTTTCGCGACGCGCTTGCCGGTCACGGTGTCGCCGGTGATCGCGACCATCCGGACCTTGGGATGGCCCACGAGGTGGTCGCCGATCGCGTTGCCTGAGCCGGAGATCACGTTCACGACGCCGGGCGGCAGGTGTTCGGCGAGGGTCTCACCGAAGGCGAGCGCGCTCAGCGGCGTCCGGATCGACGGCTTGAGAATTACGGTGTTGCCAGCGGCGAGTGCCGGGGCGAGCTTCCAC
>DATKBR010000121.1:0-6400 GCA_035513775.1 Candidatus Limnocylindria bacterium | reverse complement strand
CACCTGGAACCTGTCGATGCCCGGCGCGCGCCTGAAGGTCGTCGGCTCCGACATGGGGCCGCTGGAGCGCGAGGCGTGGGTGGAGAGCGTCGTCATCGCGCCGGCCGAGCGCTACATCGTGCACGCCCGCTTCGACGCCCCCGGCGAGGCCCCCCTGGTCAACCGCGTGCTGGCGATCGACCACCTGAACGGGGCGTTCCTTCCGCGGGTGGACACGCTGGGGGTAGTGCGGGTCGGGCAGAGGCCAAGCCGGGAAGATGCGGCGGAGATCGCAGGCGAGGCGCGGGCGCACGCCCGTGAGGCGCGGGATGCGTCCGGCGCCGGAGTCGACGGAGCCGGCATCGGCCGCGCCTTCGAAGATCTGCGCGAGCACCCCGCCACGATCGCCGACATCGGCCGCTACCGCCACCACTTCGACCGGCCCATCGACCGTCGCCTGGTCCTCGGCATCCGCACCCGCAACCTGCAGCCCTTCGTGCGCGCGCTGATGCAGGCGGACTCGGCCTTCTTTCCGGCGGTCGAGTGGGACGGTACGATGCCGATGATGAACTGGGCCTCGACCACGCGTCAGGTCGAGTGGATCCTGCGCGACCCCGACACCGGCGCCGAGAACATGGAGATCGACTGGCGCTTCCGCGTCGGCGACGTCGTGAAGGTGCGCGTTCAGAACGACCGCTTCGTGCTGCACGGCATGCAGCACCCGATCCACATCCACGGCCAGCGCTTCCTGGTCCTCTCGCGCAACGGGATCGCCGAGGAGAACCTCGGCTGGAAGGACACCTTCCTGTTGCCCGTGGGGGAGACCGCCGACATCCTGCTCGAGATCACCAACCCCGGCCGCTGGATGCTGCACTGCCACATCGCCGAGCACATCGAGGCGGGGATGCACGCGGTGTTCGAGGTGGAGGAGTAGGGGGATGACGGGTACCCGGCGCGCGGGTCGTGACCGCGACAGGGAAGGCACGCGGCGATGGCGCTGATCCCCTGTCCCGAGTGCGGCCGCGAGATCAGCACGCTTGCCGCGGCGTGTCCGCATTGCGGAGCCCCGGGGCCGGACCCCGGCGGCGGCGAATTTCGTGGCCAGCGGGCCAGCTCCGATGACCCGCGGACCCCGCGGCCGGGGTCCGGCGAGGACCTCGGCGGCTCGGGATCGGCGCCCCCGCAGGGCCCACTGGAATCCCTGGGCCGGGGCCTGACCGAGCGGTGGAACGCGCGCAAGGTCATCTACGTGGCGGCCGGCGCGGCGCTGGCCCTCGCCCTGATCAGCCCCGCCCTCGCGACGACCGCGGTCCTCACGGCGATCGTGTACTGGGCCGCGGACGTGACGCTTCGTCCGGGGGCCCGGGCCTCCGAGGCGCCGGCCGACAGCTGGATGAAGCGGGCCTACGAGTTCTGGCGGGGGCTCAGCCTGCTCGGGCGGATTGCCGTGAGCCTGGCGGTCGGCCTGGGGCTCGGGTTCCTCATTGGGACGTGGGGCCGCTGACCGATTCGATCATGGGGACGGTGGGCCGCTGACCCGAGGCCCCGGATCACCCGCCAACATCGAGAAATCCACCGCCGCGATGCGGTCGACGATCTGCTCGCGAAGCACGCCCGCATGCGCGACGGGGACCCCTTCGATCGCGAGCGTTCCACCCGCGAGTCCCAGGTGGAGGCTCGCGTACCCCCTCCAGCGCGCGATCGGACCCTGCGCGATCTCGACCGTCTGGAGCTTGATCTGCGGGGCGATGGTCAGCTTCGGCGCGAGATTGCCCTGGCGGACGTATACCTGGCGGTCGTCCTTGGCGTAACGTCGCCTCCGCCAGGCGAGGGCGTGCCCCACGGCGATGGCCACTGCCGCGACGGCCGCGACGGCCAGAGGCAAGGCGCTACCGCGGACCAGGCTCACGACCAGACCGAGCAGGGCCAGCACCGAGGCGATCACGATCGTCCGCCAGAACCACGGGCCAGGCAGGGGCCGCCGCCACTCCGTCGTCTCGTCCGGCGGCTCGAGCCCCGCGGCGCGCACGACCGGCCAGATCTCCTCGAGACGGGCGAACGGGGCCACCGCATGGCTCGAGGATCCGGAGGAATCGCTCGCGAGGCTCACGAAGCGGAGTCCGTGCCACCCGAAGCGATAACGAACGAACCCCGTATCGACCCGCGCGGCCTGCACCCGGTGGACCGGCAGCGTGACGTCGGTTCGCGTGAACAGGCCGCGCTGGCGGCGAAACCCCCGCGAGGTGTGCTCGAGGCGGAAGCCGGACTCCCGCGCGAAGGTGCGTACGATGCCGGTGACGATGCCAAGGGCGACGACGCCGATCAGGCCGGCCAACGCGAGCAGCGGTCCCTCGCGTCCGCTGCCGGTGATCCGGTCGCGTTGCCCCTCGAACAGACGGACCCAGTTCTCCCGCTCGTAGATGTCGAAGGGCAGCAGGAAGTCGAGCTGCTGCGCCGCGGCGAGCAAGAGGGTGAAGACCACCAGGGAGAACTCGAAGAGACCGAACACCGCCAGGCGGCGAGGCCCCATCGCGAACATCGGTGGGGACCGCGTCGCGGAGGCGAGGGAGACCGCGCTGTCCCGCTCGTCGTCCCGTACGTCTTCGCGTCGCTCGCGCACGAGGTGGCGCAGTCGCTGCGCCTCCTCGATGGTGATGTAGCGGAGGTCGATCTCGTCCTTGGCGCCGCCCCCGGTTTCGAACTGGATCGTCGCGAGGCCGAACGGCCGGGCCAGGAAAGGCCGCTCGATGCTCACATCCTGGATACGCTCGTAGGGCACCGATCGGGCGCTGAGCGAGAGGAGCCCCTGCTCGACGCGGATGTCCTCCGGACCGGTCGTGTAGGTGAGGCGATACCAGGAGATCGCCGCGAGCAGCAGGGCGCCGACGAAGAAGCCGACCAGCAGCGTCATCACCACGACCGGTGCGGCCTCGGTCCCTCCCGTACCGACCAGGACCGCCGCGATCGGAAGGATGGCGCCGCCCATGCCCCGGATGGCCTTGATGAGAAGACCCCGGGGGTCGGTCCGACGAGGCGGCGCATCGGCCTGCGTGCTCATGCGAGTGGCCGGGCTCTCAGACCATGTCCCGGCGGATCTTCTCGCGAATCGCTTCGCGCATGGCGAGGGCATCCTGCTCGCTCAGGCCGGGGAGCGAGACGGACGCGTTGTGGGTGCCCGCCGTGCGGAGGATCAGCGTGGCGAGGCCGAAGAGGCGCTCGATCGGCCCGCGCTCGACATCGATGTGCTGCACCCGGCCGAACGGCACGACCGTGTCCCTGCGGAACAGGAGGCCTTTCACGACCCGGAGGCGGTCCTTCCCGAGGTGGTACCCCCGCACCCGGTAGCGACGCAACGGCAGCCGGACGACGTACCAGGCGAGCAGGACCGACGCCGGCAGCATCACCGCGCCCGACGGCAGCACCCCGACCGCCTCGGCGACGAGCGCCGCGAGAGCGAGCGGGATGGCCGTCACGGCGGCGGAGAGCCGCAACGCCTTCACGTGGTTGGCGTGAAGAGGCGTAAGGGAATCGTCGTCCACCCGGTCAAGGTGCTTCGAGAAGTCGGCGGCCGGCAACGTCGGAGGGTCGTCGAGGCGGGGCCGCGTGCGCGCGGCCGTGTCTGGCTCTTCCGTCCGGCGGCAGCTAGTGTCCGGGTCCCCGGCGGAGCGCCGGCGTTCGGGTGGAGCGGAGGCGGACGGGAGGTGTGATCGCGAACCAGGGATCGACCATGCGAGTCCAACTGATGATGCTTCCCGCCGTCGTGGCGGTGATGCTCGGCCCCCTCCCCCTCGCTGCCCAGTCGTTCGGCGACCTGTCGCCAGACACCCGCGAGTTCGTCTCGGTGTCGGCACCGGTCGTCGCCCTCGTGGGGGTGACCGTGCTCGACGGGACCGGCGCCGAGGCGCGCACCGACCAGACCGTCGTCATCCGGGACGGGCGGATCGCGGCCGTCGGGCCGGCCGGGGAGGTCGAGGTCCCGGCCGGCGCGGAGGTGCACGAGCTGCCCGGGCACACGGTGATCCCGGGCATGGTCGGCCTGCACGACCACCTCTTCTACACGGGCGGCGGCCGGCGCGCCCAACTCTCGTTCAGCGCCCCGCGGCTCTACCTCGGCTCCGGCGTCACGAGCATCCGGACGACCGGCAGCGAGGCCCCGTACTCGGACCTCAGCCTCAAGGACGCGGTCGATGCGGGGCAGGTGCCGGGTCCGCGGATCGAGATCACGGCGCCCTACCTCACCGGGTCGAGCGGCGGCGTCACCAGCATGGCGATCGTCGACGACGCCGAGGAGGCGCGCCGTTTCGTCGACTACTGGGGCGACGAGGGCGCGACGTGGATCAAGGCGTACACCAACATCAGCCGCGAGGCGCTGGGCGCGGCGATCGAGGCGGCGCACGCGCGCGGCATGAAGGTGACCGGCCACCTCTGCTCGGTGAGCTACCGGGAGGCGGTCGACCTCGGCATCGACAACCTCGAACACGGGTTCCTGACGGCGAGCGACTTCATCGAGGGCAAGCAGCCCGACGAGTGTCCGCCGAACTCGATGATCGCCATCGGCACGCAGGGCGATCCCACGGGCGCGACGGCGCAGGAAATCATCCGGCACATGGTCGAGAACGGCGTCGGGATGACGTCGACGCTCGCGGTGATCGAGCCGTTCATTCCGGACCGGCCCGTCATGGACGAGCGCACGCTGGAGGTCATGGCGCCGGAGATCCGCGAGGCGTACGTGCGGACGCGCGAGAACATCGAGTCCGACGAGAACTGGCCGTTCCGGCCGGAGATGTTCCGCAAGGCGATGGCCTTCGAGAAGGCGTTCGTCGACGGTGGCGGGACCCTCGCGGGCGGCGTGGATCCGACCGGCACGGGCGGCACGATCCACGGCTTCGGCGACCAGCGCAACTACGAGCTGCTGGTCGAGGCGGGCCTGACGCCGGCCCAGGCGGTCCAGGCGATGTCGCTCAACGGCGCCCTCATCCTGGGCGAGGAGGAGCGCCTCGGGAGCGTCGAGGAGGGCAAGCTCGCGGACCTGGTCGTGCTGGAAGGCGACCTCGCCGCCGACCCGTCGGTGATCCGGGCGGTCCGCATCGTCTTCAAGAACGGCGTGGGGTTCGATCCCGACAAGCTGATCGAGTCGACCAAGGGGCGGGTCGGGGTGAGCTGAAGATCTGTCTTCGGCGACCTCAGTCGTCCCTCTGCCCCAGCGTCTCCAGCAGCTCCAGCCGCGTCTTCCGCCGCAGCTCCCCCTCGTGGAAGCGGCGTTTCGCCTCGTCGTCGGCCAGGTCGAGCCGGGGCACCTCCGCCGGCCGGTGCTCGGCGTCGATCGCCACGAACGTCAGGTAGCACGTGTTCGTGTGCCGCCGTACGCCGGTCAGCAGGTTCTCCGCGTCGACCTTCACGCCGATCTCCATCGACGTCCGCCCGACGTAGTTGACCCGCGCGCGGCAGGTGACCAGCTCGCCCGCGTAGATCGGCTCGCGGAAGTCGACCCGGTCGATCGACGCGGTCACGCACGCGCGCCCGGCGTGCCGCATCGCGGAGACCGCGGCCGTCCTATCGACCAGGGAGAGCAGCACGCCGCCGAACACGTGCCCCAGGTTGTTGACCTGGTTCGGCATCATGAGCTCGCTGATGGTGGTCTCGGACGCGGCCGGAGACTTGGACGCGGGGGGCGGCCGCGATTGCTCCGGCTGGGCGCGGGAGGCGCTCGCCCGGACATCCGGGCCCGCCGCTTCGCCGTGGTCGGCCTCGGTCACGGGTGCAGGATCCTCTCGGTTGGTTCGTGGACTCGACCCTCGGCCGCCTGCCTGACCCGTTCCGGCGCGTAAGGCGGCGCAGCCCGGGTGAAGTATGCGCCGCGCAGCAGGAGCTTGCCAACGCGTCGCTCGGGCGGGCCCCGTCCCCCGCGATTCCGGCGCGTCTGGCGTGTGCGCGTCACACATGGCGGCGTCAAACGTTTCCTCCTCACGAGGCCGGGCAGTGACGTGACGGGGTCGTTACCCGTCGCATAGGTGAACGAGACGCTCGGGCCGATCATTACAGGCGAAACGAGCGCACCGTTCGGCCGGAGGGGGAGGACCCCCGCTCGGCCTCACCCGGGAGGGAACCCGTGGACACTCGTATCAAGCTGCTCACGATGGGCGCGCTGGTGGTCACGCTGCTCGTGACCAAGCGGCCGGAGCGCATCCAGGAGGCGAAGGCGCCTCAGGATGACGCGACGACGCTGACACAGCTCGACGCCATCCGCGCCGCCGGCTTCTAGCCGGACAGACAGACGCTCTCGCCGGCCGACGGCCGGCGGGCAGGCACCGCTATCGCCCCTCTCCCGAAGCGGAGCACGGGGCTTTTTCGTGCCCTACTCCGCCGCCGTCGTGTGGTCGTGCATGATCCGCCAGCCATCGACCGTCCGCACCCACACCAG
>DATKBR010000120.1:0-3125 GCA_035513775.1 Candidatus Limnocylindria bacterium | reverse complement strand
GGGAGCAGGCCCGGGTCCCGCCTACAATTCCTGCGTGCCGATCTACCTCGACCACGCCGCCACGACCCCGCTGCGGCCGGAAGCTCTCGAGGCAATGCTGCCGTACCTCGGCGGCGAATTCGGGAACCCGTCATCGCCGCATTCGTACGGGCGGCGCGCCCGCGCCGCGCTCGATGACGCCCACGAGCGCATCGCCGGCGGGATCGGCGCCGGGCCGCGGGAGATCATCCTCACCAGCGGCGGCACGGAGGCGCTGAACCTTGCCCTCAAGGGCGCCGCGTGGGCGGGTAAGGGCCGGGGCCACCGGATCGTGACCAGCGCGGTCGAGCACCATGCCGTGCTCCACGCGCTCCAGCACCTAGAGAAGTTCGGCTTCGAGATCGTCGAGCTGCCTGTCGATCGATATGGACGGGTTGATCCCGACCAGGTCGCGGCAGCGATCACCGAGCGCACGACCGTCGTCGCGATCCAGCTCGCGAACAACGAGGTCGGGACGCTCCAGCCGGCGGCAAGAATCGGCGAGGTGGTTCGCGAGAAGGGCCCGAAGGGCTGCCTGTACCTGGTCGATGCGGTCGCCGGGGCGGCATGGCTGCCCATCGACGTCGAGACCCTGGGCTGCGACATGCTCGCGCTCGCGGGGCACAAGCTGGACGGCCCGAAGGGCGTTGGCGCGCTCTACCTCCGGAAGGGCACGCACATCCTGGCCCAGATACAGGGCGGGAACCAGGAACGCTTTCGGCGCGCCGGCACGGAGGACGTGGCCGCAGCCGTCGGGATGGGCGTGGCATTCGAGCTGGCCGTGGCGGAGCGGGACGCCACGGCGAAGCGGGCGCGCAAGCTCCGCGACCGACTGCGCGCCGCGGTCCTCGCCGTCGGTGGCGTTGAGCTGACTGGGCACCCGCGGGAGCGGCTCCCAAACCTGCTGTCCGTGGTCGTGGGCGAGGCGGACGGCGCCGCGATCGTGGTCAAGCTAGATCTCGCAGGCATCGCCGGATCGGTCGGATCGGCCTGCACCACGGGCTCGACGGAGCCGTCGCACGTGCTCACCGCGATGGGCTATCCCGACGACGAGGCGCGAGGCTCGCTGCGCCTCTCGCTGGGTCGGACCACGACGGACGCCGAGGTCGACGAGGCTGTGGACGTAATACCGAGGATCCTCGCCGAATCTCGCGCCGCGGCCGCCGTGCTCGCGGCCGACCCACTCGGCCAGGCGGTGGCGTCGTGAGGAGAGCGGCGGCCCTCGCCTCCGTGGCGGCCGTCGCCTCCGTGGACGCCTCGTGACCCGCACGCTCGTGGCGATGTCCGGCGGAGTGGATTCGTCCGTCGCCGCGGCGCTCCTGCACGAACAAGGTCACGAGGTCGTGGGCGTCTGGATGCGGCTGCACGACGTGGCCGACAGCGTCTCGGACTTCAAGAAGAGCTGCTGCTCGCTGGACGCGGCGGAGGACGCCCGTCGCGTGGCCGCCCAGCTGGGCATCTCGTTCTACGTGATGAACCTGGAGCGCGAGTTCGAGGCGGGCGTGCTCGCGCCGTTCCTCGGCGCGTACCTCGAGGGCTCGACGCCCACGCCGTGCACCGACTGCAACACGAAGGTGAAGTTCGGGGCGCTGCTCGGGCGGGCGCGCCACCTGTACGAGTGCGACGCGGTCGCCACCGGGCATTACGCGCGTCGCGCGGACGACGCCGCCGGCCGCGCGGCCCTGCACCGCGCCCGCGACGAGGACAAGGACCAGACGTACTTCCTGTACGGCCTGCGCCAGGAGCAGCTCGCCCACGCGCTGTTCCCGCTTGGTGAGCTGACCAAGCCGGAGGTACGCGAGGTCGCCCGCG
This sequence comes from Candidatus Limnocylindria bacterium, assembly GCA_035513775.1. Taxonomy (GTDB): domain Bacteria; phylum Chloroflexota; class Limnocylindria; order Limnocylindrales; family CSP1-4; genus UBA5189. The sequence goes on along the minus strand of DATKBR010000120.1, from coordinate 1,295 downwards.
ACCTCGGCCTGGCAACGGCCGAGAAGCCGGAGAGCCAGGGCATCTGCTTCATCCCCGACGGCGACGTCCGCGGCGCGCTTCGGTCGCGAGCCGGGTGGAGCCCGGAGCCGGGGCCGGTCATCGACGCGGACGGCGGGCGCCTGGGGGAGCACGCCGGGGCTGCCGGGTACACCGTCGGGCAGCGACAGGGCCTGGGCGTCGCGCTCGGCGAGCCGCGCTACGTGTCGCGCGTGGATCCGCGGTCGAACACGATCACCCTGGCGCGGCGCGAGGACCTCGAGACGACCACCATCGAGCTCGATGACGTGCGCTTCGTCGCGGGCGCTCCGCCCGATGCGGGCGAGTTCCGCGCGGAGGTGCGCATCCGCCACCGCGGATCGCTCATCCCGGCCACCGTCCGCAGTGCCGAATCTCGCTGGCGTGCCGAGACCGACACGCCGGTGTGGGCCGCCGCACCCGGCCAGGCAGCCGTGTTCTACGACGGCGATCGCTGCCTCGGCGGTGGCCGGATCGCGCCCGCGAGCGCCGCCGCGTGATCATTGAGCCCGCACTCGTCCTCGCGGTGATCGTGGGGCTGTTCCACGTCTCGGCGTACGTGTTCATCCGGGGCCGCGCCGGCGCGCGACTGCCACTGCTGATTCTCGCCTCCGTGCTCGGCGCGTGGGCGGGCGATACCGTGGGCTCGCGGATGTCCATCGACCCGCTGCGAATCGGCGACTTCCACCTGGTCAGCGCGTCGATCGTCGCCTGGCTTGCCATCGGCCTCGTCGCGATCCTCGCCATCCTCGTGCCGGAGCGGAGGCGCGAGCCTGCCACGGCCCGCGTCTCGACCACCCTCAAGCGCGCGACCGCGCCGGCGCCGCCAGCACCGTCCACCGACCCCGAAGCGGAGGCCCCAGCAACATGATCGACCGCCTTGCCAGCTTCCTTGGCGCGGTCAGCTTCCACCGCGGCCTCGCCCTCGGCGCGTTCGTCGGCGCGGCCATCGCCGGCTCGACACTCTGGGCCCGGATTCGAGAGGCGCGCCAGCAACCTCGATGACCGCTGCGGCTGAACGAGGGGCGCGCTCGGCTACCATTCCGCCGATGCCGAGCCTCGTCCCCGAGCGCGATCCGCGGATCGCGTGGAAGTCCGCCGCGGAGATTCGTGCCCGATTCGTCGAGTATTTCGCGGAGCGCGGCCACACCGTCGTACCGAGCTCCAGCCTCGTACCCGCGGGCGACGGCACGCTGTTGTTCGTGAACTCGGGCATGGTCCCGTTCAAGGACGCCCTGACCGGCGCCGAAAAGCGAAGC
>DATKBR010000119.1:0-6080 GCA_035513775.1 Candidatus Limnocylindria bacterium | reverse complement strand
GACGAGTGGCAGGACGGCCGGCGCTACTTCCGGCCCGAGACCATGACCGCGATCGAGGAGGTGAGCCCAACGCTGCTGATGGCGAGTTGAGGAGGGCGCGACGATGACGCGCTGTTACACCACTCGTTGGGACTTGACCGGACGCTGGCGGCGCCGTCCGGTCCGCGACGGGCTTCGTCCGGTCCGCGACGGGCTTCGTCCGGTCGTTCCGCTTCATCGAAACCATCTCGATTTCGGTCCTGGCGGGAAGCAAGCACCGGCGCGCCGTTCGCGCGCTTGGGTCCAGTGCCCGCCCCGCCCGACCGCCCTCCGGCGCCGGGCGACCACGCCGCCGTCCGGTCCGCGACGGGCTACTTCCGGTAGTTCCGCTTCATCGAAACCATCTCGATTTCGGTCCTGGCGGGAAGCAAGCACCGGCGCGCCGTTCGCGGGCATACGATTCCGCCGTGTTTGCGACCCTGCTCGGCGGCCTTCCCAGCCCGGCGCCCAGCCCAGCGCTCGATCCGGCTCTCGATCCGGCGCTTGCTGCGGCCCTCGCACCACGCGGGCACCCCCGCCTCGACACGCCCGACACGCCCGACACCATGGATGACCAGGTCGAAGCGGCGATCCGCGCCCAGGAGGAGGCCGGGCTCGAGCCGGTCACGGACGGCCGTCTCCGCGATCCGGGTTTCGAGGGGGTAGCCGCGGTGCTCGGCAGCGGGCGCGGCGAGGAGCCCGTCACCGCTCGCGCCTGGCGGTTCGCAGCGAGTCTCACCGGACGGGCCGTTAAGCAGGCGCTGCCCGGGCCATACAGCCTCGGCCGGCGCCATGCCATAGGGGAGCGGCAGCTTGGCGGGGCGCGCCGTGCCTCGGAGCCCGCGCAGCGGCTCGTCGGCTCGGCGAAGCGGGACCTGCGCGAGCGCGAGCGGCGGACCCTGGGGTACGCGGACGCTCTCCGTCGAGAGATCGAGGAGCTTGCCATCGCGGGCTGCCCGCTGATCGAGATCGAGGAGACCGAGGCGCACCACATCGGCAAGGACGACGGCGAACGCAGGCTCTTCCGCGAAGCCCACCAACGCCTCGTTGAGGGCGTGACGGGCACGCACTTGTCGCTGTCGATCGTCGGGGGATCCGCGGCGGGCGCCGGGATCGAGACGATCCTCGCCGCGCCCTACGCCAGCCTGGCCGTCGACCTGGTCGCGGGTCCAGACAATTGGAACCTAGTCGTGCGGCTCCCGGGCGACCGCGGGGTGGTTGCGGGCGCGATGACCGTCGACGAGGCCACCGACCAGCCCAGGGAGCTCCTGCTCTGGGCCGCGCACTACGCGGCATCGACGGGCGGGCGCGGAATCGCGCGGGTCGGCCTCGGCTCGGCGGGCTCTTTCGCGAATCTCACCTGGGCGTCCGCGATCCGCAAGATGCAGCGCCTCGGCGAGGCAGCGCGCCTGGCGTCGATGCCGCCGAGCGACGAGCTTATGCGGTCGCTCCCCCCCGCCGCAATCAGTGCGCGCCGCGCGGCACTCGGCCACGACGCGCCACCGCGGCCGCGTCGCCGTTGATAGGCTTCGGTCTCCGATGACGACCCCGACAAACCAGTCGAACACGCGCTTCTGGCACGGCTTCGCCGACATGCACGTGATCAAGGATCACGAGATCGTGATCGCATCGGGCGATGGCGCCGTCATCACCGACACGAGCGGCAAGGAGTACATCGACGCCACCGCCGCCCTGTGGTTCTGCAACGCAGGCTACGGCCGCCGCGAGATCGCCGACGCGGTCGCCGAGCAGCTCACGCGGCTGCACGCCTACTCGTCGTTCGGCGCCTACACGACCGATGCCACGCTGCGCGTCGCGGAGCGTCTCACCGAGCTCTCGCCGATCCCGAACGCAGTCGTGTTCCTCGCCTCGGGTGGCTCGGACGCGATCGACACCGCCGGCAAGCTCGCGCGGCGCTACTGGGACGTCGTGGGCAAGCCCAACAAGACGCTGCTGGTCTCGCGGGAGCACGCCTACCACGGGATGCACGCGATGGGCACCTCGCTCGGCGGGATGCCGATCATGCAGGCCGGCTACGGCGGCGAGCCGTTCATCAACGAGGTCGTGCACGTGCCGGCGCTCGACGTCGAGGCAACTGCTCGCGTCTTCGAGCAGCGGCGCGACGAGATCGCGGCGTTCGTCGGCGAGCCGGTCATCGGCGCGGGCGGAGTCATCCCGCCGACGGACTCCTACTGGCGCGACATCAACGCGCTGTGCAAGCGCTACGACGTGCTGCTCATCGCCGACGAGGTCATCACGGGGTTCGGGCGCATGGGCCGGATGTGGGGGAGCGAGCGGTTCGGGATCGAGCCGGACATGATCACCTTCGCCAAGGGCGTGACGTCGGGCTACATGCCCCTCGGCGGCGTGCTGGTCGGCGAGCGGGTCAGCGCCCCGTTCTGGGACGAGCCGATTGCGGGCGCGGTGTTCCGCCATGGCTACACGTACTCGGGCCATTCGGGCGCCGCTGCGGCGGCACTGGCGAACCTGGACATCATCGAACGGGAGCGCCTGGTCGAGCGCGTCGCCACGCTGGAGCCGGTGCTCGACGCCTCTGTGCGGCGCCTGCAGGGCACGAATCTCGTGGGCGAGATTCGGACGATCGGCCTGACGGCCGCGGTCGCGATCAAGCCCGAGATCCTCGAGAAGGAGCCAACGACCCCGGACAAGGTCGTCGCGGCGGCGCTGCGCCACGGCGTCGCGAGCCGCGTCCTGCGCGGGCACGCGATCCACATCTCGCCGCCGTTCGTGATCAGCGAGGCGCAGATCGACGCCATGGTCGACGGCATCGGCAACGCGCTCGAGGACGTGGCCGCGGCCGGAGCGGCGACCGGCGCGCCGGCCTGAGCGCGGACCCGAGCGAGCGCGCGGCCGGCACGGTGGCGAGAATCGGCATTCGACTCACGGTCAACGGCGAGCCGGTAGAGCTCGAGGTGGAGCCCCGTCGCCTGCTCGTCGACGTGCTTCGCGACGACCTGGACCTCACCGGCACGAAGGTAGGTTGCGACACCTCGTCGTGCGGGACGTGCACGGTGCACCTCGATGGCAGTGCCGTGAAGTCGTGCACTGTGCTTGCCGTCCAGGCGGACGGAGCGACCGTGAGGACCGTGGAGAATCTCGCTTCCGACGACGCGGAGAATCTGCACCCGCTGCAGGCCGCCTTCGTCGAGCACCACGGGCTCCAGTGCGGGTTCTGCACCCCGGGCATGCTCATGACCGCGCTCGACCTCGTGGAGCGGAATCCCGATCCGGACGACGGCGAGATTCGCCACGCGATCCACGGCAACCTGTGCCGCTGCACCGGCTACCAGTCGATAGTTACGTCGATCCGGGAAGGCGCGCGGACAATGCGCGGTGAACAGCCGCGCACCTGGACGGAAGCGCGCGCCGCCGAAGCGCCCGGCCTCGCACGCAAGCGATGATCCCGGCGCCGTTCGACTACGCGCGCCCGGCCTCCCTCGACGAGGCCCTCGATCTCCTCGCCGGCGCCGATCCGTCGATCCGCGTCCTGGCCGGCGGCCAGAGCCTCATCCCCCTCATGAAGTTGCGACTCGCGCGCCCGGAGCGCCTGGTCGACGTCGGCCGCATCGACGAGCTCCGCGGGATCCGCGACCGCCCCGACGGCGGCATGTCCATCGGCGCGCTCACAACCTGGGCCGCGCTCCTGGACGATCCGCGCATCCGTCGCTACGGGATGCTCGCCGACGCGCTCCCGCAGATCGGCGACGTTCAGGTCCGCAACCGAGGCACGATCGGGGGCAGCCTCGCCCACGCCGACCCGACGAGCGACATCGCCGCTCCGGCCCTGGCCCTCGACCTTGAGCTGGTCGCGCGGTCCGCAGCCCGCGGGCAGCGCGTGATCGCGGCGACCAAGTTCTTCACGGGGCCGTTCACCACGGCCCTGGAGCCCGACGAGATTCTGACCGAGGTGCGCATTCCGCCCGGCGACGCCGCGGCCGGGTCGGCCTATGCCGCGCTGCCGCAGCTGGCCTCGGGCTACCCGATCGCCGGCGTGGCCGTCGTGCTGTTCCGCTCGCCGAGCTCGCCAGCCGCCCCAGCCGCCCCAGCCGCCCCAGCCGCCCCAGGCGCCTACTCGCGGTGCCTCGTCGGGGTCACCGGCGTAGGGGACCATCCGTACCGGGCGGTCGAGGTCGAGCGCGCGGTCGTGGCGGGTGCGTCGTTCTCCGACGCGGCGCAGGAGATCGCGACCGCCCAGCGCGTGGCCGCCGACATCCACGCCGATCGCGAATACCGCGCCGCGATGGCCGTCGTCATGGCCCGCCGCGCCCTGGACGCAGCGCTGGCTCGCCTCGGCTGACGCCCAGCCCGACGCGGCATGCGCCCGGCCATCGAGCCGGCCCGTCGAGCCGCTCCCCCGAGGCGCTCGCCTCATCGGGAGCCCGCCCCCGGGCCGCCGTCGCGCACGGACTTCGCCTCATCCTGAGCCTCGCCCTTGGCCACCTTTGCCCGCGGCGCCAATTTTCAGATAGTTCCACTCATGCGGAACCATCGGAGGAAGCGGCCGAATTGGGATGCCCGTCCACATCGCTGCGACCTGGGCGTCGAGGCGCGTCGCCCTTGACGGTCGCGCCTCCACCCGATCACGTATGGACGGGCACCACCTGTGCCGCCGTCATGGCCGCCCGCCCTACGAGCCCCGCGATTTCGGGCGTCGCATCCCAGGATCCCCGGACTGGGTCGAGGCCCTTGATTATCTCGACGCGCGCGGGATTGCCACGCGTGGCTGAACTCGTCTCAGTTGCTCGGTCCATCCGGCGCAATCGCGACGGCCGATTCGGGCGATGCCGGCGATGGTTCTGCTTCATTGGAACCATCGTGAATCCGGGGCTGCAGGGAGGAGGACCGCAGGCCGTGCTCGGCAACGTACTCGACAGTCGATTCGGGCAATACCGGCGATCGTTCTGCTTCATTGGAACCATCGTGATTCCGGGGCTCCGGGGAGAAGGACGGCAGGCGCGTGCTGGGCGGCCTAGCGAGACAGCCATCGGCCTAGCGAGACAGCCATCGAACGAGCGAGGCAGCCACAGGCGGAGCGATAGCGCAATCGGCCCAGGAAGCCAGGCCCGGGCCGGGCGCCCCGCGGAGCACCGGATCGTTCGCTCGCCGAACTCGGAGGGCTGCTAGAGTCGGCGTTCCATGACAACTGACTCGACATCGAACGATCTCCCGACCGCGAACCCCGGCCCGACCGCTGCCGCGCCGGCAGCTGCCGGGCCCGCCGACCTCGGCACGACCGCCGGCGTGCAGGCCGCGTTTCGCGAGCGCGGGTACATCACCGACGGGTCGCTGGCGACCGCGGTCTTCCTCGCGCTGCAGCTCGGCCGGCCGTTGCTTCTCGAGGGCGAGGCGGGCGTCGGTAAGACGGAGCTCTCCAAGGTCCTCGCGTCCAGCCTGGGCGCCAAGCTGATCCGGCTCCAGTGTTACGAGGGCCTCGACGTCAACACGGCCGTCTACGAGTGGAACTACCCGCGCCAGATGCTCGAGATCCGGCTGCTGGAGGCGCGCGGCGCCGTGGACCAGGCGTCGGCACAGGACATCTTCGGGCCGGAGTTCCTCATCAAGCGCCCGCTGCTCCAGGCGCTCGAGTCAACCGACGGCGTGGCGCCGGTGCTGCTGATCGACGAGATCGACCGCGCGGACGAAGAGTTCGAGGCGTACCTGCTCGAGATCCTGTCCGACTTCCAGGTGACGGTGCCGGAGATCGGCACCATCAAGGCCGAGCGACCGCCGCGCGTGATCCTCACCTCCAACCGGACCCGCGAGGTCCACGACGCGCTCAAGCGCCGCTGCCTGTACCACTGGATCGACTACCCGAGCGAGGCCAAGGAGTACGAGATCGTTCTCGCTCGCGTGCCGGCCGCGCCGGAGTCGCTGGCCCGAAGCGTCGTTGCATTCGTCCATCGACTGCGCGGCGCCGACCTGACGAAGGTGCCTGGGATCGCCGAGACCCTCGACTGGGCGGCCGCGCTCCTGTCGCTCGGGGCTGCCGAGCTGACCCCGCAGGTCGTCGACGAGACGCTGGGCGTCGTCCTCAAGTACGA
>DATKBR010000118.1:0-2019 GCA_035513775.1 Candidatus Limnocylindria bacterium | reverse complement strand
TCCACGATCCCAGGTCGATCGGCCAGCTCGCCGCAAGGACCGATGCTCGAGGGAGCATCGGTGAATGAGCTGAACCGCCCTCGAACACGAACGACCTGATTCCCGCTGATAACGCGGATTCCTGTCACTCTTCAGCCGATGTAAGTCGCGCTCGAGGGCCGCTTCCCTGATAGGGAGGCGGCTTTTTGGCTTCCGTGCGGACGGGTCGTCGACGGCCGGCCGGCGCGGCCTTAGGCGGTGACGCCCGGGATGGTGATGACCCCCGTCCAGCTGAGGATCGCGTAGGCGATGAGGGCGAGGAAGGCGAGCCCGAGGATCGTGCCGGCGATCATCCTCGTCCGCGGGCTCGCCTCGCGCCCGTGCGGGTTGTGGACTCGCCGCCGGCTCTCCTGCCGGCGAGCCTCCGTCTCGCGCCAGTCGTTCGGGGTCATCCCGATCTTCGGATCGAAGACCATGGCTCCATCCTCTGCTGTGTCCGATCAGCCTACCAGCCGGGTGCCCGCGATTCGGTTGCGGGCCCCTCGGCTCGCTGCTACGATGCCGCCTCCCGAGGGGCGTTTAGCTCAGCTGGTTAGAGCACTGCCCTGATAAGGCAGAGGTCTCTGGTTCGAGTCCAGAAACGCCCACCACCTCATCTCCCTCGACCGATGGAGTGCGCGTGTCACCAGATCCGGCCGCCACAGCGCCGATGGCCGACGAGCGCCCAATGGGCATCCTAGACGCGCCGAACGAGGGCCGCGCGCTGCACGCTGCGCTGGGCGGCGTCGTGTACGCTCGCCATCCCGTGCGGACGCACCTCGTCACCGCGGCCGATGACGCCGCCGAGGTCGTCGCCGGCGCCGTCGGGGAGCTCGCTGACGACGTTCGGCTCGTCGCCGTCAGCGAGCGCATGGTGGCGATCACGCAGGGGCGCTCGTACCCGATGAACACGATTCGCGCGGGGTGGCTGGCGCGGCTGCTCGTGCGCTTCGTGACGCGACCCGGCTACGGCATCGGCCTCGGGACGCCGCAGACGATGCAGCTCGCCATCGACGAGGTGGGCGCTCCACGCATTCTGTTCGCGGCGGCGGCGTCGGCGATCACGAAGCCGTTCGGCGTGCACGGCGTCTTCTACCGCCTGGCGGGCCGCCAGGCGGCGGCGATCGACGGTCCCACGAGCTACACGATCCCGCCCTACAACCAGGCCGCCACCCTGGGCCCCCGGGACCCGGACGGCGCGGCACGCCGGCTCGCGGCCGTCGTGAGCGCCCCCGTGGCGATCATCGACGCCAACGACGCGGGCTGCGCGGTCCTCGGCGCGAGCCCGGGCGTCGACCGGCGCTTCGTGCAGCGCCTGTTCGCCGACACCCCGCTCGGCCAGGCGGGCGAGCAGACGCCGATCTGCGTCGTGCGCGAGGTCGCCTGGCCGGAGGGCCGGGAGCTGCCGCCGGAGCCGCGCCGGCGCCTCACGCCGCCCTAGCCCGACGACGATGGCGGCGGCTGCTAGGATTGGCGGCCGGACGGGGATGTAGCTCAGCTGGGAGAGCGCCTCCTTTGCAAGGAGGGGGTCAGGGGTTCGAGTCCCCTCATCTCCACCACCTCACGCATCGAACGGATGTGCTATTCTATCGACCGCGAGTCGTCCGGTGCGACGAGCCCCCGGTCTTTGTTGACCCGCCGAAATGGTGGTGCTACAGTTAGCCGGCTCTCGCGGGGAGGCCACACGAAGGTCATCCTCGCGATCGTTGTGACAAGCCCACATTGAAATCCCCTGACCGCTGCGCGCGACGAACGTGGCGCCCATCGGTCAGCGGATGATCGCTGACGCCGTGACGATTCGTCATGAGGCGTCGATCGGACGGAAAACGTGCCGGCCGGTGGACCCACAGCAGCGAAGAACGGCGACGGGCGCCCGCGCAAGCGGACGCACGACCTTAGCAATCGAAGAGTGGAAGCATCGATTTCGTCGAGGAGATTCCGACGCGACCGCAGACGTCGCACGCAGGCCAGCACCGTGCTAGCCGCGTGAACGCTGTAGGT
>DATKBR010000117.1:0-14316 GCA_035513775.1 Candidatus Limnocylindria bacterium | reverse complement strand
AGCCGAGGGCGTCGAGCGGCTCCTTCTGCGCGTCTATCCGGTGCTGGATCATGTCGATGGTCAGGTCGAAGACCTTCGTGTCGCCGTCGAGTCGCGGCTCGTCGTAGGGCTGGTTGCCGGAGCCCTCCATCGCGGCCGACTCGCCGCCGAGGAAACGCTGGACGACGGCCAGGGCATTGGCGTCGTGGTCGTTCGGGTCGTGCGAGGCGCCGGGCGACGCGGACGAGCCGGCTCCGTTCTCCATCGAGGCGGTGGGTGCCACGGATGCGCCTGCCGACGCTCCGGAGCCGCCGGCCGTTGGCGGCGGACCGTAGGTCCACGGCGCGAACGAGGCGGACGGCGTGCACGCGGCGACCGCGGCCGCGGCGAGGCCGCCGCCGGCGAATACGGTGCCGCGCAGGAACCGTCGCCGGCTCACCGCGAGGGCAAGGGGATCGATGGACGGAGCGGGACGCGTCGTATCAGTCATGCGGGGATGTTGGCGGCGGCCGGTGGCGCGACATAGTGACCTCCGGCACCAAATCCATGGGCCATCTGCCCTCGGCCGGAACCGTCGAAGGGGAGCAAGCCCGGCTCCATTCGGGCGTGGTCGGAAGCGCAGGCAACCTTGCTCCAGGTGTGCCACCGGGCATGCTCCGAGGGGGCTCACCGCTGCTAGGCTCTCGCCGGTGAGATCCGACGAGGCCCTGTACGCGCTGGATCGCGCGACGCGCGCCATCGCCGGCGAGCTCGACCTGGATCGAGTCCTCCAGCTCATCGTGGAGGGCGTCCGTGAACTCGTCGGGGCGAAGTACGCCGCCCTGGGCACCATCACGCCGGATGGCGGGATCGAGAGCTTCATCACGAGCGGCATCTCCGACGAGGATCGCGCGCGCATCGGCCCGCCCCCGCGCGGTCACGGCCTCCTGGGCACGATCATCCGGGACGGCGTCTCGCTGCGGATCCCGGACATAGCCGCCCACCCGGACTCCTACGGCTTCCCGCCGCACCACCCGCCGATGCGCTCGCTCCTCGGCGTGCCGGTCATGATCGGCGGCCGGCCCGTCGGCAACCTGTACCTCACCGACAAGCACGTCGCCACCGAGTTCGACGCCGACGACCAGGAGCTGGTCGAGATGTTCGCGCTCCATGCCGGCATAGCGATCCAGAACGCCCGGCTTCATCAGGAGGTCCAGAAGCTCGCCATCGTCGACGAGCGGCTGCGGATCAGCCGCGACCTGCACGATGGGATCATCCAGAGCATCTACGCCGTGAGCCTCTCGCTGGAGGACGTCGCGGAGCTCGTGGAGGCCGATCCGATGGGCGCGGCCGATCGCGTCGACCGATCGATCGATAGGCTGCACACGGCCATCGCCGACATCCGGACGTTCATCGTGGGCCTCGGCACGGAGGCGGGCGCCGGCATCGGCGACGCGCTGGAGTCGGTGACCGCGGAGTTGCTCGCCGGCTCACCGGTCGAGGTGCGGCTCGATGTCGAAGCGGCACCCGTGGTCGACGACCGGCTGCACCCCGAGGCCGTGCACGAGCTCGTCCAGATCGCGCGGGAGGCGGTCAGCAACGTCGCCCGCCACAGCCGCGCCGCCGCGGCGACCGTGGCGCTCGAGGTGGAGCAGGACCACGCCGTGCTTCGGGTCGAGGACGACGGCGTCGGATTCGATCTGGACCGGCGAATGGGCAGCGGCCACTTCGGCCTCGCCAACCTCCGCGACCGCGCGTCGAGGGTCGGCGGAACGCTGACAATCGAGAGCGAGCCCAGCGTGGGCACACGTATCATCGTTCGGCTACCCCTCCCCTCGGAGATACCCGCTTGACCGAACCGCGTCCCGCGAATGCGGCGAAGACCCTGCGGCTCCTGATCGTCGACGACCACGAGGTCGTCCGGCAGGGCCTCGTCGCCCTCCTCGATCGGCGGGAGGGCTTCCAGGTCGTCGCCGAGGCCGGCAACGTCGCCGAGGCGATCGAGCAGGCGCGCAGGTACGAGCCGGATATCGTGGTCATGGACGTCCGGCTCCCGGACGGCTCCGGGATCGAGGCGTGCCGGGAGATCCGCGCCGAGCTGCCGGCAACACGCGTCGTGATGCTCACCTCGTACCCCGACGAGGAGGCCGTGCTGTCGGCCATCGTGGCGGGCGCGGCAGGCTATCTCCTCAAGCAGGTTCGGGCACGCGACCTCGTTGCGGCGCTGGAGGCCGTCGGGCGCGGCGAGTCCCTGCTGGACCCGGCCGTGACGGAGAAGGTCCTCGAGCGCGTTCGGCGCATCGCCACCGGGGGCCAGAACGACGAGCTCGCGCTGCTGACCTCGCAGGAGCAGAAGATCCTGATGCTTGTCGCCGAGGGCCAGACCAACAAGGAGATCGCGGCCGCGGTGTTCCTGTCCGACAAGACGGTCAAGAACTACGTGAGCTCGATCCTCTCCAAGCTCAACCTCGAGCGGCGGGCGCAGGCCGCGGCGTTCGTCGCCAAGCACCGAATTGGTCGCGGCTCCGACTGACGACCGCGCACGCCTGACCGGCCCGGTCCGAAAACGCCGAAAGCGAGCGATCCGGCCCCCGGTGGGGGGCCATCCGGCAGTGTCGACCGCCCAGCGCCGCGCCTAGCCTCCGATGCGAGTAGGAGGCATCGATCAATGGACGCTCGCCTGGGAAATGCCGCCGAGCACGCGGCTGCCGTGATCTGGCTCGACCGCTATCACGCGCTTGTCGCCCGGGCTCATGCCGGGCGCGCGGCCGTCACCGAGGTCGATCGCGACCTTGATCCCGAGCCGATGTACCTGCACCGGATCCTGCACGAGGCCGCCGACTGCGACCGGCTCGTGGTCATGGGTTCCGACGCCGCTCGGATCGCGTTCGAGCGCGAGTACGTCGCCCTGTACCGCCGCCCGGATCGGCTGATCGACATGGGTCGCGCTGAGCCACCCCGCGAATCCGACCTGGTGGACCACCTTCGCATGCTCGATCCATCGCTCTCGGCGGTGAACTGAGGTGGTCTCGCAATGGGTAGCCTGATCGGCGCCGCCGTCGAGGAGCGCATGGCCCGCCTCGACGCGCTCTTCACGGCGCACCTGGCGCAGGAGGAGCTGTTCGTCATGCCCCTGCTCGATGAGCGCGGGGTCCGCCACGATCAGCAGCCGGGGGGCTGACAGCGAGCGGCCCGTATGCTCCGAGCATGAGACTCGTCACCCCCGCCGAGGCAGTCGCCGGCATCCGGTCCGGCCAACAGCTTTACCTCCAGTGCGCGGCGGCCACGCCGTCCGTCCTCCTGGACGCGATGGTGGCGCGGGCCGCCGAGCTGGAAGCCGTCAGCGTTGTCCACCTGCATTGCGAAGGCCCCGGCCCGCATCTCGCTCCCGAGATGGCCCCGCACTTCCGGCACCGGGCGCTGTTCATCGGTCCCAACGCCCGCGCCGCCGTCAACGAGGGCCGCGCCGACTACGTGCCCGCGTTCCTGTCCGACGTCCCGCGCCTGTTCGAGTCGGGGATGCTGCCGCTCGATTACGTCTTCGTGAACGCGACCCCGCCGGACGCGCACGGCTTCTGCTCGCTCGGCACCAGCGTGGAGGCGATGCACGCCGCGATCCGCGCCGCCAGGACGGTCGTCGTGCAGTTCAACCGGAGCGTGCCGCGGACGCTGGGTGACAGCTTCATCCACGTCGACGATATCGCCCTTGCCGTTGAGTGCGACGTTCCGCCGTACGAGGTCCACCTGCCCAAGATCGGGGGCGTGGAGCGGCGGATCGGTGAGTTCGTCGCCGAGCTGATCCCGGATGGCGCGACGCTCCAGCTCGGGATCGGGGCGATCCCCGCCGCGACGGGCAGCGCCCTCGCCGACAAGAAGGACCTCGGCGTCCACACGGAGATGTTCACGGACACGGTCGTGGACCTGGTTGAGGCCGGCGTGATCAACGGCTCGCGCAAGGAGCGCAACCGCGGGAAGATCGTCGCGGCCTTCCTCATGGGCACGAAGCGCGTCTACGACTTCGTCGACAACAACCCCATGATCGAGATGCGCCCGGTCGACTTCACCAACGACACCCACGTCATCCGGTCGTTCAGCCGGATGGTTGCGATCAACTCGGCCGTCGAGATCGACCTGACCGGCCAGATCGTGGCCGACTCGATCGGCCACCGGATGTACTCCGGCGTCGGAGGGCAGATGGACTTCATCCGCGGCGCGTCGCTCGCGGCCGAGGGAAGGGCGATCATCGCCCTTCCGGGGTCGGCGCAGGGCGGCGCCCGGTCGCGGATCGTCGCCAGCATTCAGGAAGGGGCGGGGGTCGTGACCACCCGCGCCCACGCCCGGACGGTCGTCACGGAGCACGGGATCGCGGAGCTCTGGGGCCGGTCGCTGAGGGAGCGAGCCAAGGCGCTGATCGCGATCGCGGATCCGGCGTTCCGCGACGAGCTCGAGCGCGAGGCGAGCCGGCTCCACCTCGTCTGACCGAGGTCCGGCCCCGCGGGGTTTGGGTGGGTGTCGGGCGTCCCTCCGACACCCACGCATCGACATGTTCGGCACGCCGCCCGGCGCCCAGTAGGGCCGAACGGCCCGAAACCCCCGGCCCGCAAGGCCGGAGGTCACGTCCCGCGCGGGACCTCCGGGAAATGCGATGGGGCCGGATGGCTGTCTCGGGTCTCATGGCCCGGCCGGTACGGTGGGTTCCGGCCCAGCAAGACTTTCAAACCGTCGCGACGGGCCGCGTGTCCCTTCGCGGTGGCGTGACTACGCGCCGACGCATCCCCGGCGCACCGAGGCGGCGGCCCGACCGCGGGCCGCCGCCTCTCATTTCCCGAACTTCACCGCCGGGCTACGATGCGCGGATGGCTGAGATCGTCGTGAATGGGGCCACGCTGGCGTGCTCGAAGGCCGTCCCGCCCGGAACGACCGCGCTCGTGGTGCTGCCTACGCCGCGCGTCCAGTCCGGCAAACAGCCCATAGCCACGGTCATGGACAACAAGCCCATGGTCAATGTGCCTTCGTTCGGGATGTGTACGGCGGAGCTGAACCCGACCGTGATTGCCGCGACGGCGGCGGCCAGCGGCGTGAAGACGCCGGGCGCCTGCGCACCGGTGATTCCGGCCCCGTGGACACCCGGCTCGCCGACGGTGGTCATCGGGAGCGTTGCTGCCCTCACGGCGAACAGCAGCTGCATGTGCGCGTATCTCGGAAAGATCACGGTCAAGGCTGCCGGCCAGAAGTCGACGACGACCGGCTGACGGCATTCCCGGCGGGTCGCCCTCGTTCGCCGCCCACCCTATGCTTCGCGCTGAATGACCACCCGCGTCTTCCGCCGATCGCTGGACCCCGCTCTCCCCGCTGCCGAGCGCGCCCAGGGCTCCACGATCTGGGACGCCAACGGACGTGCCTACCTGGACGCTGCCGGCGGGGCGATCGTCGTCGGCGTGGGGCACGGGCGGGAGTCGGTGGCGCGCGTGATGGCGGAGCAGGCGTCGCGCGTCGCGTATGCCCACGGGACGGCCTTCACCAGCGAGCCGCTCGAGCGGTACGCGGCGGACCTCGCGCCCCACCTGCCCCTCGAAGACCCGGCGATCTACCCGGTCGCGGGCGGCTCCGAGGCAATGGAATCCGCACTCAAGCTCGTGCGCAGCTATCACGTCGCCCGCGGCGATACGCAGCGCTGGATCGTGTTCGCACGGTGGGGGAGCTACCACGGCAACTCGCTGGGCGCGCTTGACCTCTCGGGTCGCAAGCCGCTACGCCGGCCCTACGAGGCGTGGCTGGGTCGGTTCCGTCACGTCTCCGCGGCGTATCCGTACCGGGCCGGTGAGCCGGGTGCGAACGCGCTGGGCGACGCCGACGAGCTGGCCGCCGAGCTGGAGCGCGCCTTCGAGGCGGCCGAGCCGGGCACGGTCGCGGCGTTCGTCGCGGAGCCAATCGTCGGCGCGACCCTCGCCGCCGCGGTGCCCCCCGAGGGGTACTGGCCCGCGATCGCGGAGGTCTGCCGGCGCCACGGCGTGCTGCTCGTCGCGGACGAGGTGATGACCGGATTCGGGCGCACCGGACGCTGGTTCGGCGTCGACCACTGGGGCATCCGGCCGGACGTCCTCGTTGGGGCGAAGGGGGCGACCTCTGGCTACTTCCCGTTCGGGTTCGTCGCCGCGTCGGGCGCGGTGCGCGACGCCGTGCTCGCCGAACCGCCGGGCTTCGTGCACGGCTTCACTTACTCGCACCACGCGGTCGGCTCGGCCGTGGCAGGAGAGGTGCTGCGGATCCTGGAGGACGAGCGCCTCGTGGAGGCCAGCGCCGCCAAGGGCGACAAGCTCCAGGGCCTTCTCCGCGACCGGCTCGGCGGCCACCCCAACGTCGGCGAGATTCGCGGTCGCGGGCTCCTGATCGGGCTGGAGCTGGTGGCCGATCGCGAGACGCGCGCGCCGTTCCCGCGCGCCGACCGCGTGACCGAGGCGGTCGTGCGCACGGCGAAGGACGCCGGCCTGCTCCTCTACTCGGGCAACGGGCTCGCCGACGGGACCCACGGCGACGCGATCGTCCTCGGGCCGCCGTTCGTGGTCACCGACGACGAACTCGTTACGATCGCCGACCGGTTGACGAGCGCGATCGAGGCCGTCGTGCCCGCCGGGGCCCGAACCGCCTAGCTGCCCCACCCGGTTGTTGACGGGCACGCGGCTCATCGGCGGCTGTCCGCGAGTGACCAATGTGGTCGCCGCCGATTGTAGAAGTCGAAAAACCGGGGCAGGTCGGCTAGGGGAGAGCCTCTTGGGTCTGGGGGTTCAGGTGTGGCAGCGTCACGGTGTCCTCGACGAGGCCATCGTCGACCGCGAAGACCTCGAACCCGAGCTGCGTCGCCGGCGTGTCGCCTGAGCTGATGGCGAGGTTCGCGGCGTAGACATGGCCGTTGTACCAGTAGGCGGTGTCGGTGAACGAGTGCTGCCCGTCGGCGTCGGCGGCCACCCAGTGGGCCAGCTCGCGGGGCTGCGCCAGATCCGTGAAGTCGACGAGGTTGACGCCCCCGCCCATCCAGCCGGTCACAAGGACGTCGCGGTCACCGCGCATCGGGACGACATTCGACTGGTGGGCATAGCAGCTGTGGCCGGGATTCGGCCGGGGCAGCTGGAAGAACGAGCGCTCATGTGGCTGTGCCGGGTCGGTGATGTCGTAGAACCATAGCGCCCCTTCGTCCCCGTCGGTCCCCCCGGCACACGCGGTTTGGAGGATCTCGGCGTTGATCACGAGCGACCGACCGTCATTCGAGAATGTGGTCGAGTGATGGCTCTCGATGTTCTGCGTGATACCGGGCACGACCAGGTGCGACACGATCACCGGCCGGACGGGATCGCTGATGTCGAAGAGGATGACGCCGGCCGTGTACGCCGCACAGGCTGCCAGCTTCGCGGGCAGGTACACGGTTATGTCGTGGCAGGTCATCCCCGTCCCGTTGTCGAATGTGCCCACGATGCGCGCCGCCGATGGATCGCCTAGCGGGATCTCGACGATCGACGCGTGCGGCTTGGCGCCTGGGTAGTAGAACATCGACGCGTAGACCAGCACACGCGGAGCCGGACTGCCCGACGCGTCGCGATGCTCGAGGTCCGGGACGATGGTGTTGGTATGCGAGCCACGGACGCTGCGGAGGCCGGCCCCTTCTGAGATCCCGGTCGGGACGCTCGCGAGTAGGGTCGGGCGCGCCGGATCCGCGATCGAAACGATCCGGATGCCCGCGAACGCATCCGCGGCCGACTCCGACGAGGCCTTCGCGGCGCAATCGTCGCCGGCAGTGACGCGGTCCTGGGACAGGACGACGATGTCGTCCCAGACTGAGATGTCGACGAAGCTGCCGATGCACTCGAAGCGTGCGAGCACGGTCGGGTTCGACGGGTCGGCGATGTCGACAACGTTGAATCCATCTTCAGGCGTGGACTTGTCCCAGTCGTCGGTCCGGGTGACGAATGCCAGGTCGCCCCGGAACGCGAAGTCGCCGTTCGAGCCAGCGACCGAGCCGAAGAGTTCTAGGGCCTGCGAGCGGAGCACCGGGACGGACTCCACCGGTCGCGGCGTCGATCCCGAGGGCGCGCTCGGACGCGAGGGAGCGGGCGTTGTAGGTGCAGGCGTGCCCGGGGCTGACGGCAGGCCTGTCGGGGCGACGGTCCCGCAGGCGGCCAGCATGAGGCAGAGACCCAAGGTCACGGTCGGGGTGCTCTTCGATCTCGTCCACGTGCCGGTCATGCGTCGTCTCCGCGCACGGCTGCGTCAGGTTCAGCCACCTTAGCAACGACTGGGCCCGTCAACACCTGGTGGGGAAACCTAGCTCAGACCGCTAGCTGTGACTGCGGTCCCTGGTCAACAGGACGATGCCGAGGACCACGAGCAGGATCGGCAAGACGAGCGAGACCGCATCCGGCACGGCCATCTGGGCGCCGCCGAGGGCAACCAAAAGCAAGCCGATGAGCGCCTGCCAGCCGACCCCTCCACCGCGGGTTGCCCGAACGAGGGCGATGAACAGCAGTGCGAGGCCGTAGCAGAACGTCCCGAAGCCGGGCCCCAGGTCGTAACCGAGAGGCGCGACCAGCCCGGGGATGGCCGAGGCGGTCAGGAACGCTCCGGCGTAGAGAGGAAAGGTGCCGCGGCGCAGGAGCCAGACAATGAGGAACGCCAGGCCGGCGGCGAGCACGATGAGGTTGCTCGCGAGCAGGTACTGGTTCGCGAGGCGCTCGATGAGCAGCAGCGCCCCGAACACCACGAGGAAGATCCCGACCCACGGGAGCTTCGGCCGGCGGTCTTCCTCGCGGCCCCACTCCCAGCCGTACGAGCGGATGGGCCCGGGCTCGGGCGGGATCGTGTCCTTGAGCGGCTCCGGCTCGCGATCCGAGGTGTCCATGCGTGACCTCCTCCTTGGGCTGAGGTTGCGTGCGCCGACGGTGCCGGCAACGCTCCCGGGTCAGGCCGGCACGGTGGCCGGTTCGCCGGGCTCTGTATGGTCCGTTGGCTTCCCCGATGCGGCGGCGAGATCCTCCTCGTCCTCGACGTGGCTGAATCCGAACCGGTCCGCGATGCGGCCCAGCGGCCCCGGCGCCCACCAGTTCCAATTCCCGAGCAGGCGCATCGTCGCGGGCACCAGCAGGACCCGGATGATTGTTGCGTCAAGCGCGACCGCGATGGCCATGCCTACGCCGATGCTCTTGATCGTGACCGTCTCCGCCAGCGCGAACGAGGCGAACACCGTGACCATGATGAGCGCCGCGCCGGTGATCACGCCGGCCGTTTTCGCAAGGCCGTCTGCGACCGCCGCGGCGTTGTCGCCGGTCTTCCGGTATGACTCCTGGATCCGCGACAACAGGAGCACCTCGTAGTCCATCGACAGGCCGATCAGGACCGCGAACATGATGATCGGGTTGCCGGCGATGGTGTAGCCCAGCGGCTCGAAGTCGAGGAGCTCGTGGAGGTTGCCCTCCTGGAAGATCCAGACGAGGGCGCCGAAGCTGGCGGTGAGCGAGAGCAGGGTCATCAGCACGGCCTTGATCGGGATCGCCAGCGAGCCGAACAGCAGGAACAGGATGATCGCCGAGGCGAGCAGCGTGGTCCCCACCGCCCATGGGATCCGCTCCGACTGGCTGACCAGGAAGTCCTCGCCCACCGCGGCGCCGCCGCCGACCTGCATCAGCTCGATCGCCGGATCCAGCTCGACGGCCCGGACCCGGGAGATTACCGCCGTCCCGGCCGGCTCCGACGAGCTGAGCGGGCTGATCGCGTCGAGGCGGACGGTGCTGTCCCGGAGATACGTGTCGCGCAGGCGCGCGAGGCCCGCGGCGAGCTCCGGCGGCAGGGAATCGGCGGGAGCCGCGTACAGGTCCGCCACCTCCGCCGGGGTCAGTAGCACGCCGGTTGCCGGGTTCGTGAGCGTAAACGGGCCCTCCACCCGGTCGATGCCGTCGATGGCCACCAGTCGATCCGCCACCGCAGCCACCGCCGTAATTGATTCGAGGCTGGTCGGGGCGGGCTTCGTGTCGAGCAGGACGATGATCGGCGTGGTTTCGCCGGCCCGGAACTCCGTCTGGAGCGAAACCCACGCGTCGCGGCTCGGCGCGCCCTCCGGGTAGACGGTCGCGTCCGGGACGCCCTGTTGGAGGCGCAGGAACGGCGACCCGGCCAGCAGCAGCACGGCGAGGACGGGCACCAGCACGGTGATCGGGCGGCGCATGACCGCGTGCGCGACCTGCGCCCAGCGCGACGGTCGTTCCTCACCGACGCGGTCGCGCCGGAGGCCGAGCCGGCGGAGCAGGCCGGCCACGGATAGCGAGTTCACGCGCGGCCCGAGCATGCCCAGGATCGCGGGCAGGAACGTCAGGCTGAACAGCACCGACGCCACGACGACGATCGCGCCGCCGAGCCCGATCGAGGAGAGGCCGCTCGCCTTGAACCAGAGCAGGCCGGACAGCCCGATCGCGACCGCGACACCGGAGAAGAGGACCGCCTTGCCGGCCGTGCCCACCGCGCGCTCAACCGCCTGCTCGACGCTCCGGCCGCGGGCGAGCTCCTCCCGGAATCGACTGGTTATGAAGAGCGAGTAGTCGATCGCGAGGGCGAGGCCCAGCATCGTCGCGATGTTCAGGACGTAGATGCTCATCTCGGTCTGCCGCGCGACGAGGTTCATCACCCCGAGCGAGCTCGGGATCGCGAGCCCGGCGACGAGCAGCGGCATCCCGGCCGCGATCAGCGAGCCGAACACGAGGATCAGCACGAGCGCGGCGATCGGCAGCGACACCGTCTCGGCGCGGATGAGGTCCTCTTCGGACAGGCGCGCGGAATCCAGCTGGATGGGCCCGAACCCGGTGAGCTTCACCTCGTACCCGGCCGGCGTCGCGAGCGCGGCCTGGACGGGCTCCACGAGATCGATCGAGGCGTCCTCGTCGACGTCCAGGTCGATCAGGACGTAGGCCTTGTCGCCGCGCTCGCTGATGAATCGCGCATCGAGCGTCTCCGCGTAGCCCGTCACGCCCGTGACGCCGTCCACCTCCAGCACGGGGGCGAGGGCCGCCGCGATCGCGGCCTGGAAGGCCGGGGACTGGGCGTCGGCGGCGGGGTCGTCGGTCTCGAACAGCGCCACGAAGGCCGTGCGGCCCGCGCCGAAGTCCGCCTCGAGCCGGTCCGCGACCTGGGCGGATTCGGACGTCGGGTCGAGCCAGCCGCCATTCGAAAGCTGCTCGGCCGTGCCGCCGGCGAGCGAGCCGAGGCCGGCGGCCAGGACGAACGAGAGCGCGACGAGCCATCGACGGCGGCGATACACGAAGCCGCCCCAGCGGGTGAACATCCGGCGTCAGCCCTCGGCGAGGGTGGCGTCGACGATGAGCTCGACGTTGCCCTTGAGCGCACCCGAGATCGGGCAGTTCTCCTTGGCGTCCTCGGCGATCGTCCGGAACGCCTCCAGATCGATCCCCGGCACTTCCCCGACGACCGTGATCCGGCTCGTCGTGACCTTCCAGCCGCCGGATGCGTTGTCGAACGAGACCTCTGCCTTCACGTTCAGCTTCGTCGCCGGCGTCTCGTTCTTCGCGAGCCGTGCAGAGAAGGCCATCGAGAAGCAGGCGGCATGAGCGGCGGCGAGGAGCTCCTCGGGGGACGTCTTGCCGTTGTGCGGGCCGGTCCGTGCCGCCCAGGACACGGGCATGCGGCTGAAGACGCCGCTCGAGACGTAGTCGATCGTCCCGCCGCCGGTGAGCAGGTCGCCATTCCAGGTCACCTGCGCGCTGCGGACCTCAGCCATCGATAGCCTCCTTGAGGGTCGGTTTGGTGCGTGGCCCTGAGCCGATCTTCGGGGACGGGCGGCGCCGCGCGCTACATCGTCCCACAGCGGCCTTCCGCGGGCCGGCGTCGCGGATCGAGAGGGCCGCGCGGATCGCGGTAGCCAGCGGGCGATGCCGGCCGGTGCGAGGCAGCGTGACCGTGGCGAGACCGCCGAAGTCACGGTGCGCGAGCAGGGCGTCCGCGAGCGCAGCGACGAAGCCGGGCTCGTCCAGCGGCTCGAAGCCGGGCTCCCACCACATGTCCACGATGCGCAGCGTCTGGGCGCGCCGCTCCAGCCGGGGCTCGATTCGCCCGACCAGCCGGTCCCCGAACAGGATCGGGAGCACGTAGTAGCCCCAGCGCCGCTTCGGCTCGGGGACGTAGACCTCCCAGATGTAATCGAAGCCGAACAGCCTGCGCAGCAGGTCGCGATCCCAGCACAGGGGGTCGAGGGGGGCCAGGAACGCGACGCCCGGCAGGGCGCCTTCCTGGCCGGCGCCTCCCGGCGCGGTCCCGTCGCGAATCTCGAGCTCGGCCCGGTCGAGGAACGCCAGGTCCTCGGCGACGACGAATCGTTCGCCGCGGATGCCCTCCACATGGACAGGCAGGAGGCGGCCCTCTTCCATCAGCGTGGCCCGGACGGCGGCGCGATCTGCTGCGTAGCCGGTCCCGCCGACCCACAGCTCCTGGTTGCCGGAGGCACCGAGCAGGCCGTGTGCCCGGAAGCGCGAGAGCAGCCGGTGGGCCTGCTGCTCCGCCTCGGGGCGCCGGTCCGCGAGGATCTCCGGCGGGAACAGCCGCTCCGCCAGGTCGTAGACCCGGATGTTGCCCTCGCGCCGGGCGATGCCCAGGGTGCCGACCTCCGCCAGCGCCTCGAGGATGGCCCGGACCTGGTTCGTCGGGCGCCAGTACCAGTCGATCGCCTGCCTGGCCTTCACGTCGCGCGCGAGGAGGACGCCCTGATCGCGGATCCGGCCGATCAGCTCATCGACCAGCGGGGCGTGGTCGTCGAACGCCTCGGCCTCGTGGCGGCGCTGCTCCCGGTCCCAGATGTACCGATACAGCGGCAGCTCGGCTACCGGCACGATCTGCAGGCTCTTGTTGTAGGTCTCGTAGAGGCGCCGATCCTCGTACAGCCAGTGGTCGGTCCACTCGCGCCGGTAGCCCTGGATCCTCGCCAGGAGGACAAGGTCGTGGTTGCGCCCCGCGACTTCGAGCGGGTC
Source organism: Candidatus Limnocylindria bacterium (assembly GCA_035513775.1). Lineage (GTDB taxonomy): Bacteria > Chloroflexota > Limnocylindria > Limnocylindrales > CSP1-4 > UBA5189. The sequence goes on along the minus strand of DATKBR010000117.1, from coordinate 1,342 downwards.
GAACTGCAGCGAGCCGATCCGATCGATGACCCGGAGCACGCTCTCGCGCTCTGAGGGCAGGCTCCGAGGAGGCGCGAGCAGGTGGCGCAGGGCCAGGAAGCGGCGCGCCACCGCCGCGGATACATGCCGGATCTCGCTCACGAGCCGAGCCGGACCTCGAGTCGCTCCACGAACACGGCCTGTGCGGGATGCGCGCGGCGGCGGGCCTCGGCGAGGTCGAACCACGCCACGCGATCGACCTCCGGGACCAGCAGTCGGCGGCCGGTCCGCGGCGGCCACTCGATCTCGATCTCGTTCGACCGGCATAGCGCCGCATCGAGGTCGCCCTCGACCGCCCAAGCATGGACCACCTTGCCGCTCCTGAGCGTGATCTCGCCGAGGTCCAGGTGGGGCTGCATCGCGTCCGCGGCTACGTCGGCCAGGTCGAAGCCGGTCTCCTCGGCGAACTCCCGCGCGGCGACGGCCTCCGGTGCCTCGCCATCCTCGGCGAGGCCCTTCGGGACGCTCCAGCTGCCGAAGTCCTGCGACTTCCAGTACGGCCCGCCGGGATGCGCGAGGAGCACCTCGATACCGTTCGCGCCGCGCCGGAAGAGCAGGATCCCGCCCGACTGCGGGCCACGACTCACGGGCTCGAGACCCGACGCGGCTCGCGGCGCCGGACGAGGAGCCACGTCTCGATCGGGCCCCTGCCCTTGACTTCGACGATGCCACGACGCTCGAAGTCGAATGCCCCGCCGAGGCGGTCGCGCGTCTCGCGCGTCACCTGGATGCGCCCGGGCACGCCGGTCGATTCCATCCGGCTTGCCATGTTCACGGTGTCACCCCACACGTCGTAGATGAACTTCTTGAGGCCGATGACGCCGGCGACGGCCGGTCCGACGTGCATCCCGACGCGCATCTGCAGGCCCTGCCCGGAAGAGTGCTCAAGCCGGGACAGCTCGTCGAGCATCGCCAGGCCCATCTCGGCCACGTCCTCGGCATGGGTCGCGTGTGCCTCCTGGGCGTAGCCGTGTACTTTCTGGAGCCCGCCCGCGACCATGTACGCGTCACCGACGGTCTTGATCTTCTCGAGACGGAACCGCTCGGCCAGCCGGTCGCACGTGGAGAAGACCTCGTTGAGGAGGCCGACGACCTCGGTCGCCGAAAAGCGCGACGAAAGGGCGGTGAAGTCGACGACGTCGGCGAACAGGACCGCCATGTCGTCGAATCGGTCTGCGATCACGGTCTCGCCGTCGCGCAGCCGCGCCGCGATCGAGGCGGGCAGGATGTTGAGGAGGAGGCTTTCGTTCGCCTGGCTGAGCGCGAGGACCTGCCGATCCGCAGTGATGTCGGTGCCGTACAG
>DATKBR010000116.1:0-16560 GCA_035513775.1 Candidatus Limnocylindria bacterium | reverse complement strand
CACCGACATGATGGTGATCACCAGGTCGGGGAAACCCTCGATCTTCTCGCCGGGCAGGATCCGGTATGGCGAGCTGGCGAGTACGTAGGCGAGGGTCGCGAAGAACATCGCGCTCAGCGAGATGAACGGCCAGCGCAGCCCACGATCCAGCACCGCAAGCGGCGCCAGAAGCGCGATGGCCCCGTACAGGTAGCGTTCGTGGGCGCGTGTCGGGACGAAGTACAGGGTCAGCGCGATCAGAGAGCCCACGGCGAGCAGCCCGACAAGGTCGCGCCGCCACCGGAGCAACCAGAGGCTCGCACCGATTGCGGCCACCTCCAGCACGGTGCCGACGTAGAACCACGCCCCGTCCTGGTGGTTGAACCCGAAGACCGCGCCCCACGGGTTGAATGCGAACCCGGAGTGGACCGAGTACCTGCGGAAGGTCTCGCCCATCAGGTCGAGGTAGCTGACTGGCCCAAGGCCGAGGGGCAGCAGGACGGCAGCGAAGGTGATGAGGCCGCCAAGGGCCATCAGCGCCGCTCGGCGCACGCCCTCGGCGGAGCGCAACCAGAACAGGGCGAGCCCGGCCAGGACGAACGCAGCCGCGCCGAATTGCGGCTTCACGAGCCCGGCGAGCACGGCGAGCACGCCGGCGGTCGCGACCCGCCCGCGCGCCACCGCGACCAGCGCAGCGACCATCGGCAATGCACCCATCCCGTCGACCTGGCCCCACGCCGGCCCGCAGAGCACCACGGCGGGGTTGAGGAGGTAGAAGCCCGAAGCAAGGATGCCGTCGCGCTCCCGGTCGGTCCGGCTCCGGACCACGAAGAACAGCAGCGCCCCGAGCGCCAGGTCGAACGGGATCGACAGCAGCCGGATGGCGAACCACAAGTCTCCGCCGTCCAGCGACAGGCCGAGCGGCCACAGGAGGTACAGCATCGGCGGGTAGTTCGAGTCGCCGCCGGCCGCGTAGTAGCCCCCGAGGCCGTGCTGCGCCACCCCCTCGGCCCACATCTCGAAGGCGCGGATGTCTCCCAGGTGACCGGGCCCCCAGATGCCCGCAATTCGAATGAGCGCCGCGACCACGAGCAGGATCACGAGGTTGCGCGTCGTAGCGAACGATCCGCCGGCCTCACTCGCGTCGCGGGCCTCGCCGCCCGCGCCGGTCCGCGGTGGCTCGCCCCTCGCCCCGCTCACCTGGTCATGTCGGGGGCGCCGCCTCCGCCTCGCGCTCCGCAGGATCGTGGGCCTCACGCCGGTACGGCACGTTGACCACGACAGTGTGCGGCCGTCCGAGTAGCGCGGTCCGCAGCCGCTTCGCCGATTGGTTGTACAGGATCCGCTCCCACCAGCTCTTCGCAACGTACTCCGGGATGACGACGAAGGTTATGGGCGCGTCCTTGTCCGCGGGCCAGCCGCGATCGAGCACGTCGAGGTACGAGATCAGGGGCGCGACGAGGGCGCGATACGGAGACTCGACGATCACGAGCGGCACGCCGGGCAGCTGGCGCTCCCAGCGGGTGCGTATGGCGGCCGCCTCCTCCGGCTCGTCGGAGATCAGCACGGCGCGAAGGTTCGGGCTGATGGAGAGGCCGACGTTCACGGCGTGCACGACCGCGCGATTGATGCCCGGCACCGGCACGATTACCCGCTCCTCGCGATGGGGCCCGGGGATGACCGTTTCGGGGCGCACGGCGAGCTCGTCCCGCGATGCGCGGTACTGGCGGTTGATGAACAGCATGATCCCGGCGAGCAGCGGGATGACGATCACGACCAGCAGCGACGTCGGCGCCTTGGCGATCATCACGACCACGGCGACGAGGCCCGTCAGGGCACAGCCGAACGAGTTGATGGCCAGTCGCCACTTCCAGCCGGGCGGCCGCTCCCGCAGCCAGTGCACGATCATCCCGGACTGTCCGACGGTGAACGCGATGAACACGCCGACGGAGTACAGCGGGATCAGCGCGTGGGTCTCGCCGTTGAAGGCCAGCAGGAGCCCCACCGCCACCACGCTGAGGATGAGTACCCCTGACGTGAACGCAAGCCGGTCGCCGCGAAAGCTGAACTGGCGGGGCATGTAGCCGTCCGTAGCGAGGATGGCCGCAAGTCGAGGGAACGCGTTGTAAGACGTGTTCGCCGCGAGGAACAGGATCAGCGCCGTGAATGTCTGGAACATGTAGAAGAGCGGCGTGCCGTCGCCGTAGATCACGCCCGCGACCTGGCTGATGACCGTCCTCGGCACCTCGCCCTCGCCCGTCGGGAGGATCGCGAACGAGTGGGCGATGAATGTGATCCCCAGGAAAAGGATCGCGAGCAATATCGCGACAGCGCCCAGGGTCGTGGCCGCGTTCCGCGACTCCGGCGGCTTGAACGCGGGGACGCCGTTGGCGATCGCCTCCGTGCCCGTGAGCGCGACCGACCCCGACGCGAAAGCCCGAATGATCAGCAGCAGGCCGAACGCCTGGAGGGGGTCCGGCGTCCCGCTGGGCGGCATCACCGGCACGCCGCCATCGCCGTTGACCACGACGCGGAAGACGCCGATCGCGATCATCACCATCGCCGAGCCGACGAACAGGTAGGTGGGAATCGCGAAGATGTTGCCGGACTCGCGGAGGCCGCGGAGGTTGCCGATCGTGATGAGGACGATCGCGATCCCGCCGATGACGAGCTTCCAGTCGTGCAGCTCCGGGAGCGCCGAGATCACCTGCTCGGCCGCGGAGGCGGTCGACACCGCCACCGTCATCACGTAGTCGACGAGGAGCGCACCGGCTACGACCAGCGACCCGAGGGCCGGCAGGTTCCGGCGCGCGACCGCGTAGTCGCCGCCGCCGGACGGATAGGCGTGGACGATCTGCCGGTAGCTGATCGACACGACGGCGAGAAGCATGGCGATCGCGGCCGCAACCGGCAGGCTCAGGAACAGCGCGCCGGCGCCGGCCACGACGAGGACGCGCAGGATCTCCTCTGTCGCGTAGGCCGAGGAGCTGATCGGGTCCGAGCTGAAGATTGCGAGCGCCTTGACCTTCGACAGCCGCTGCGTGATCTCCTCGTGGATGGAGAGGGGCCGCCCGATGAGCACGCCCCGGACCCGGGCGACGAGCCGGCCGGCCGTCGTTCGCGGCGCGGACGCGGACTGCTTCGCGACCAGCGTCCCTTCCGGCGTGTACCGGAAGTACGCCGCGTGCGGGCGCTCGATGCGGACACGTCGGTCGCCGAGCTTCCGGCCAGTGAGAGATTTCGAGCCCTTCGGGTCCTGGCTCACGAAGGCTCCCGGAACGTGTGCTGCACGCGCAGAGGATCGCACGCGCGATGCCCTGTCGCTGGGGTCATCCGGAGTTCTGGCAGGCGCCGCAGCAGCCCTCGATGCTCAGGTGCTCGACGGCGACCGCGAAGTCGCGGTCGGCCCGCAGGCCGCCGACGAGTGCCCCGACCTCGTCCGCAGTGAGCTCCCAGTTGCCACCGCAGCCCGAGCAGACCAGGTGGCCGTGGTCGGCTCCCGGGTTTACGTGGAACTCCTGCCGGCCCTCGAGGCCGTGGCTGTGGCTCACGAGGCCGAGGCCCTCGAGCACGTCGAGCGTGCGATAGACGGTCGATGGCGTCGTCGTCGGGTCGATCGCCCGGCTGCGCTCCACGAGCTCGGCGCCGGTGACGTGCCCATCGATGCCGGCAAGCACCTCCACCAGTGCGCCGCGTTGTGGGGTCCAGCGCAGGCCGTTCGCGCGGAGCTTGCGGCGCACGTCCGCCCAGCGATCGGAATTCGCGGTCATCCACCGCCCCCGAACAGCCACGCCTCGATCGACGGGAGCGTCGCGTCGAGCCCCAGGAGGAACACGGAGCCGATGACGATGCTGAACGTGCCGGCGATGACGCCGATCACGATGTAGATCCGCTGGCGGAGGCGGCTCGCGATGAACCCCGTGGCCGTGATGAAGACCACGATCGAGTTCGAGATCAGGAGGCCGACGATGAACGCCAGCATCATCGGGATGCCCAGGCCCTGCGTCGAGGCGCCGCCGATGGCTGCGATCAGCAGGACCTGCGTGCCCGTCTCCGCGCCGATGCCGTGGATCAGCCCCACGCCGTACGCCGTGCGCACGCCGTACGAGCTCATCTCCATCGGGTCGACGTGCTCGTGCCCGTGCAGCCTCGCCTGGAATCGCCGCCACGCGTAGCGCACCGAGTCGAAGACGAGCATCCACCGGCTCCGGAGCCGGAACTCGCGGCCATGGCGTGCGTACTGGTACAGCGACACGAAGACCCAGATGCCGAGCAAGAGCAGCGTGGCGCCCACGACCGGGCCCATCACCCCGTCGACCCAGTCCGGAAGGACGGCACCGAACAGCAGGGCCAGGGTGCCCAGGATCCCCACGACCGTGGCGTGGCCGAGGGCGTACAGCGAGCCGAGCAGGAGCGCTCGCCGCTGCTCCGTCAGGAAGCGTGGGGGCGGCCGGTTGCCCGCGTGCGCGTGCGGGTGCGCTGCCCCCTCGGGTCGGGTCTCGTGGGCGACGATCTCGTCGGGGCCGCCGTGCGCGTGCTCGTGGGCGAGGGCGTGCTCGGCCGTGTGCTCGTGGACCGCTTCGTGGCCCAGCTCGGCGGCGTCGGCGGTGGCGGTGGTCGAGGTGACGTCCGTGATCGCGGCGAGGTGGTCCCAGTCGAAGCCGTGGCGGATGCCGAGGACCAACGCGGTGCCGATCAAGCCGATGGCCCCCGCGTCCTGCGCGATGGCGCCGAGCTGCGGGATCTCGATGACGAAGCTGGACATGCGCGGAGCATGCCCATTATCGCAACTCGTTGCAACAACGACGAGGCCGCTCCGGCGCGAGCCTCAGCCGCCGCGCGTCAGGTCCGGAGGCGGCCGTGCTTGCGCATCACCTCGACAAGCCGGTCGTGGGGCAACCGGTGCGCCGTGATGCCGTCGCGCCCGGTCATCGTCTCGGCCGCCACGAGGGCGTTGACGATCGCCTCCTCGGTCGCCTCCACGACCGCCTCGATCAGCGGGTCCAGCGCACGGTCGACGAGGCCACGGAGCGCGAGCACGCCGTCGCCGACGGCGTCCGCCTCGGTGGGCGGCATGCCGCGATTGCCGGTCGCAAAGGCGAGGAAGATGTCGCCCGAGGTGGTCGACCCGAAGCCCCCGACCCGGGCCACTCCGAGTGGCGCGCGACGCGCGAGCCGGGCGCACTGGTGAGGCATGAGCGGCGCGTCGGTGGCGACGATACCGATGATCGAGCCGGAGCCCGGGCCGCGATCGGCGAGGCCGAGGCGCGGCTCCGACCACGGCGAGGCCACCTCTGCCAGCGAGATCTCCTCGCCGACGGGGACGCCGTCGATCCGCAGCAAGCCGCGCCGGCCATAGTTCGCCTGGACGAGGACGCCAACGGTCCAGCCACCGATCGATGCCTCGAGCCGGCGCGAGGACGTCCCGACGCCGCCCTTGAACTCGTGGCAGATCATCCCGGTCCCGCCACCGACGTTGCCCTCGCCGACGGCGCCCTCGCTCGCGCTCGCGAGCGCGTCCGCAACGTGCTCCGCCCGAACGTGTCCGCCCGCGATGTCGCTCAGCCGCCCGTCGTACGTCTCGCCGGCCACCGGCAGGCTCCAATGGAGTGCGCCCTCGTGGTCCGAGCTCATCGCCGACGAGACGAGCGCGTCGCGCACCTTGCCGACATCGTTCGTGTTCGTGATCCCGATCGGCCCGCTGAGGAGTCCGGCTTCCCTGACCCATTCCAGGCCCGTCAGCTCACCATTCCCGTTCATCGTCGCCGCGCCTGCGAAGACCGGCTCGGCCCACGTGTCGCCTTCGTGGGGCACGATCACGGTGACCCCGGTGCGAATGGGCCCTTTCCCAACGACGAGCGGGCCCTCGCCCGAGATCAGCGTCGTATGCCCGACCCGAACCCCGGCCACGTCCGTGATGGCGTTGCGCGGGCCGGGCGTCCCCTCGCCGATGGCGATGCCCAGGTCGCGCGCGCGAGGTGTGCCGCTCATGGGCGGGCGTCAGTCGCCCTGGGTCGCAGACAGGATGTCGACGTCCGGGATCGCGGCGATGTCCTCCATGGCCTGCGCGATCACGACCGACTGGCGGCCGCGGATGGCCACGTCCGCCTGGTAGCTGTCCTTGGCGAGTCGCTGCGTGGAGATCTGGCCGATGTCGAGCTTGTGCCTGATCAGGATCTCGGAGACCCGCCCCAGCGAGTCGATGCCCTTCATGGCCAGGCGGACTTGCAGGTCCGGCTGGTTCGATCCATGCAGCCTGTCCGCGATCGCGTTGATGGGCCACAGGCTAACCAGGATCACCGCACAGCCGACGGCCCCGACGATGTACTCGCCGGCGCCGGCCGCCATGCCCACGGCCGAGGTTGCCCAGAGGCTCGCGGCGGTCGTGAGCCCGCGGATGACGATCCCGTCCTTGAGGATGGCGCCCGCGCCGAGGAAGCCGATGCCCGACACGATCTGCGCGGCGATGCGCGTCGTGTCGACGGGCGCCGCCCCGGCCACCTCGCCCCCGAACCCGTGGATGGAGAGGACGGTGAACAGGGCGGATCCGAGCGCAACGAGCATGTGGGTGCGCAGGCCGGCCGGGTGGCCGTGAATCTCCCGCTCGAAGCCGATGGCGAGGCCAAGGAGCGCCGCGACCAGAAGGCGGACGGACAGCTCGAGCTGGGTCCCGAGTTCAACCATCGGTGAATCGTAACCGGGCCGCATCCGTCGCGAACGACGGCCGGCGCCACCATCGTCCAGTCAGCGTCCCGTCATGGTCCGTGCCATAGGCTGTCGAGCGTGATGGGCAAGGGTGCGGGTTCGCGGCTGTCGTTCGCGGGTGCGGTCGCGGTCGGCGCCGCCCTGGCGACGGGTGAGCTGCTCGCGGGCCTGGTGGCCGGTGTCCCTTCGCCGCTCCTCGCCGTGGCCCGCTTCATCGTCGACATCCAGCCGGCAGGCGCCAAGGAGCTCGTCGTCGCCCTGTTCGGCGAGTCGGACAAGCTCGCGTTCGAGATTTTCATCGTGCTCGTCGCCCTCGCCGTGGGCGCGGCGCTCGGGCGCCTGGCCCCGAAGCGACCGGGCCTTGCCGCGGGGGTCCTGGTGGCGTTCACGGGAGCGGGATTCGCCGCTTCGCTTCGGGAGCCCGGCACCATCGCGACCCTCAGCATCGGCGCGGCGCTCGTCGAGGCACTGGTCGGGATCTACCTGTTGCGGCGGCTGGTTCCGCTCGCCGTCGTGCCGGATGCGGGGGACGCGGACGTCGCCCGCGGCTTGATGCCGGACTGGCGTCGGAGGACCCTGCTCCAGGCCGGCGGCGCGATCGCCATCGGCTCCATCGCGGCGGGCACGCTCGGGCGGCTCCTGCTCGAACGACAGCGCATGCCCCCGACGGCAGGCGACGGGATCCCGGCGGCGCCCGAGCCGGCGTCCCTCCCATCCGGCGCAAGCTTGGCCACCCCGCACCTCTCGGAGGCCGGACTGGCGCCGATCGTCGTCCCGAACGCCGACTTCTACCGGATCGACACCGCCTTCATCGTGCCGACCGTCGAGCGCGAGACGTGGCGACTGAAGGTCACCGGCCTCGTCGATCGCGAGGTTGAGCTGACCTACGACGAGCTCGTCGCGCTGCCGATCGTCGAGCAGTATGTGACGATCGCCTGCGTCTCGAACGAGGTCGGCGGCGACCTCGTCGGGAATGCCAAGTGGACCGGCGTGCCACTGCGGACCGTGCTCGACCTGGCCGGCGTCAAGGCCGAGGCGGACCAGCTCGTGGGCCGGTCGGTGGACGGCTTCACCGCGGGCATGCCCGTCGAGTGGGTGACAGACGAATCGCGCCTGCCCATGATTGCCGTCGGGATGAACGGCGAGCCGCTTCCCCGCATCCACGGCTACCCGGCGCGACTGATCATCCCGGGCCTGTACGGCTACGTATCGGCGACGAAGTGGCTGGCCGAGCTGGAGCTGACCCGCTTCGATGCGTTCGAGGCGTTCTGGATCCCGCGCGGCTGGGCGGTACGGGCGCCGATCCTGACGCAGTCCCGGATCGACGTGCCGAAGGCTCGCGCGACCGTTGCCGCGGGGAACGTGCCGATCGCGGGAGTCGCGTGGGCGCCCGACCGTGGCATCCGCGGCGTCGAAGTGCGGATCGACGGCGGAGCCTGGGCGCCGGCGACGATCTCGACGCCGATCTCGGCGACCACCTGGGTCCAGTGGCTGTACCGCTGGGACGCCACGCCGGGCGCCCACGAGATCGAAGTCCGGGCGATCGACGACACCGGCGAGGTCCAGACGGAGTCCCTGTCCAACCCGGCGCCCGACGGCGCGCGCGGCCACCACCGCATCCGCGTCACGGTGGCCTGACCGGGCCCTGGGCGCGACCCGCGGTACCCTCGACGCATGACACGGCGCCTCTTCGTGTTCGACCTCCCCGATCGGTTCGCGACCGGCACCATCGGGGAGCCCGGCAATCGATCGTTCTTCCTCCAGGCTCGCGACGGCATGCGCGTCGTGAGCGTCGGACTGGAAAAGGCGCAGGTCGCGGTCCTCGCGGAGCGCCTCGGCCGACTCCTGGTGGAGCTGGACCGGCGGGGCATCGCCGAGGACTCCCCGGCACCCATCCTGCCCGACGAGCGACCCCTCGACGAGCCGCTCAACGAGGCCTTCCGCGCCACCACTCTGACCCTTGGCTGGGACGTCGATGCCGAGCAGATCCTCATCGAGGCGCGCGCGCCGAGCGAGGAGGACGAGGCGGAGACCGAGGCGGAGACCGTGCTGGAGCTCGACGATGACGACGAGGACGGGCCGGACCTCCTCCGCGTGCGGCTGACGGCCGAAGCGGCGCGAACTTTCGTCGAGCGCGCTTTCCGGGTCATTCGCGCCGGCCGCCCGCCGTGCCCGCTGTGCGGCAACCCGCTGGACACGGCCGGCCACATCTGCCCGCGCAAGAACGGCCACTACGTCAACTGACGCGAGGGGCGTCGCCAACGTCCTCACCGCCCTCCGCGACGGCGAGCTAGAGGTCCTCGGGTGGCTCGCCGGCTCGTCGAACAACGCCATGGTCGTACGCGTGTGGCCCGCGGGCACGACCCCGCCCGCGCCCATAGGCCCACTCCGCGCGGACGACCTGCTCGCGGTCTGGAAGCCCACGCTCGGCGAGCGCCCGCTCTTCGACTTCCCCCTCGGGACGCTGACCCGGCGCGAGGTCGCGGCCTATCTCGTCTCGGAGGCACTCGGCTGGGGCATCGTGCCGCCAACCCTGCTCCGCGACGGCCCGCACGGCGAGGGCATGCTCCAGCGCTGGATCGACATCGACCCCGACGCCGACGTCGTTGCGATGGTCAACGGCGACGATCCGCGGCTTCGGCGCGTCGCGGTCTTCGACGCCGTGGTCAACAACACGGACCGTAAGGCCGGCCACCTGCTGCCCGTGCCCGGCGGCCACCTGCACGCGGTTGATCACGGTGTCACGTTCTCCACGGCGCCCAAGCTCCGGACGGTGCTCTGGGGGTGGGAGGGCGAGCCGTTCGACGGGGCGGAGGCGGCTGGTCTCACTCGCGTGCGGGACGCGCTCGGGACGGCTTCGAATCCCGGGCCGCTCACCGCGTCTCTCGCCGAGCTGCTGTTCGCCGGCGAGATCGAAGCCACGCAGGCGAGGGTCGTTGCGCTCCTCGCGACCGGCCGCTTTCCGAGCCCGAGCCCCGACTGGCCCGCAATCCCCTGGCCGCCGTACTGAGCGCCAGTCGATCCGCCACCATTGGCGTGAGGAGGGCGCGCTTGTCGGTCGGCGGTTCTGCGGACCACGCACTCGCGATCGACGTCGGGACGCAGAGCGTCCGCGCGATCCTGTTCGACCCCAACGGCAACCTCGTTGCGATGGGTCGCGTGCCGATCGAGCCGTACGTCTCGCCGCAGCCCGGCTGGGCGGAGCAGGATCCCGAGGTCTGGTGGACGGCGATCGGCGAGGCCTGCCGGAAGCTGTGGGCGAGCGCCGCGATCGATCCGGACAGGGTCGCCGGGGTCGCGCTGACCACCCAGCGGGTGACGCTCGTCGTCGCCGACGAGAATGGCACGCCACTCCGGCCCGCGATCGTCTGGCTGGACCAGCGGCGAACCGAGGGGCTCAAGCCGCTCGGCGGGTTCTGGGGCGCTGCATTCCGGGTCGCCGGCGTGCGCGAGACCGTCGCACGCTTCCAGGCCGACGCCGAGGCGAACTGGATCGAACGCAACGAACCCGCGGTCTGGAGGCGCATCCGGCGCTATGGCGTGCTGTCGTCGTGGCTCACGGCACGGCTCACCGGCGATTGGGTCGACTCGACCGCGAGCCAGGTCGGCTACCTGCCCTTCGACTTCAAGCGCGGCGAGTGGGTGAGCAGGTTCGACTGGAAGTGGCAGGTCGCGCCGTTCGAGCGTGCGTGGCTCCCGCGGCTGGTTCCGCCGACGGGCCGGCTCGGCGACCTGACCACCGAGGCTGCCGCGCACCTCGGCATCGCGGCCGGGACGCCGGTGATCGCGGCGGCGGGCGACAAGCAGTGCGAGGCGCTGGGGGCCGGCGCGGTGCAGTCGCACGTCGCTGCGCTGTCGTTCGGGACCACGGCGACGCTCGGGACGACGCATCGCCGGTACATCGAGGCAATCCCGCTCGTGCCGCCGTACCCCGCGGCCATCCCCGGCGCCTGGTTCGTCGAGCTCGATGTCCTGCGCGGGTTCTGGATGGTGGAGTGGTTCAAGCGCGAGTTCGGCGCCGGCGAGGTGGCCCGCGCCGCGGGCCTCGACATCCCGCCGGAGGCACTGTTCGAGGAACTTCTCAGCGCCTCGCCGCCGGGCTCGATGGGCCTCATGCTCCAGCCGTACTGGATGCCCGGCGTCCGCTACCCGGGTGCGGAGGCGAAGGGCGCGGTGATCGGCTTCGGCGACGTCCACGGTCGGGCCCACGTGTACCGGGCGATCCTCGAGGGCCTCGCCTACGCGCTGCGCGAGGGCGCGGAGCGGACGGTCAAGCGCAGCAATGTGCCGATTCGCGAGCTCCGGATCTCCGGCGGCGGCTCGCAGTCACGGGCCGCGGTGCAGCTGTTCGCGGACGTCTTCGGACTGCCGGCGTCCCGGCCGCACACCCACGAGGCCGCAGGTCTCGGCGCCGCGATCGACGTCATGCTCGGGCTGGGCATCCACGCCGATCCGGTCGATGCCGTGGCGGCCATGGTCCGCGTGCTTGACCGCTTCGAGCCCGATCCCGCCGCGAATCGCACCTACGAAGACCTATACCGTTCGGTCTACCTGCCGATGTACGACCGCCTGAAACCCCTCTACCGCGAGATCCGCCGCATCACCGGCTACCCGCCGACCTAGGCGCGCACTTCCTGGCGCATGAACCTCGCGTAGGCGAGGGCGAAGCAGCCGATCGTCAGCGCGAACAGGACGACGACGTGCGGCCACACGAGCAGCACGCTCTGGTCCAGCGAGAAGAGTGACCCGATCTGCTGCTGGTACTGCGCGTACTGGTCGATCGTGGCGGGGGTCGTGATCGCCGTGACCGAGGGGTTGAGCAGGACGAGCGACGCCTCGCGGTACAGCGTGCTGGGCAGGAGGCGGAGCAGGAACTCCTGCGTCGCAACGGACTGCAGCGCCTCCGCGCCCGTCGTCCCGCGAGGAGCGATGATCGCGCCGAGGAGAGAGACGAGGAACTGCCCGAACTGCGGGACGGCGACGAAGAACCAGACGCCCAAGCCTACGAGCGCGGACGTCGCCGCCCGGCGCATGACGACGGACAGCAGCGTGCCGAAGGCGAGCCACAGGGCCACGTACAGCACGGTAAGGATCAGCCACGCGGCGAGGCGGACGACCTCGCCCTCTGCCGGGATGATGCCCAGGCGGAGCAGGCCGTAGCCCGAGATCAGCGCGAGCATGACCACGAGGACGAGCGTGATGACTCCGAGGCCGGCCGCGAACTTGCCGTTGATGACGTCGTCGCGGTGGATCGGCTGGGACAGCAGCCGCGGGAGCGTCCCCTGGTGCCGCTCGCCGTTGACGGCATCGAACGCGAAGCCGACCCCGAGCAGCGGCGCGGCGATCGCGACGAACGTGTAGACCCGGAGGATGTCCACCTCCTGGTTCGGAGTCAGGAAGAAGAGCGCGAGGAACACCGTGGACGAGCCGGTGGCGACCTCGGCGAGGGAGCGGATCGTCTCGCCCGCGAAATACAGCGGGATCATCGCCGCCATGCCCAGCACGAAGACGAGGACGTAGAACCGGACGCTCAGCAGGTGGTCGGTGAACTCCTTGCCGGCGATCGTGATCCAGCCAGGGCGGAGCCCGGACATCGAGCGGCCGCGAGACGCGGTCGACTCGGCCCGGGCGGGCGAGGCCGGCGCCGAAGCAGCCTTCGCGCTCATGCCGCCGCCTCCGACTGCGCGGCCTTGACCCGGGTGCGCACGGACTGCCGGTAGATCTCCTCGAGCGACACCTGCTCCTCGCGGATCGAGCTCAGCCGGAGGCCCTTGCTCGCCGCGAGGGCGAGGATCGCCTCGCGCACGGCAGGTGCGGCGTCGGGCGGCTTGGCGAGTACGACGAACGGGTCGGAGGTCCGGCTCGGCACGTGGACGTCGCTGACGCCGTCCACAGTTCGGAGCACCTTGGCCGTGTCTTCGAGCGAGGCCAGGTCGAGGCCCTCGAAACCAACTTCGATGCGCGCCGTGCCATCGCCGAAGCGCTCGGCGAGCTCCGGGACCGTGCCGACGCCGATGAGCTTGCCGGCGGCGAAGATGCCGACCCGATCGCACACGGTCTGGACCTGGGCCAGGAGGTGGCTGGACAGGAGCACCGCCAGGCCGCGGTCGCGGACCAGCCCGCGCAGCAGGTCGAGGATCTCGACCACGCCGATCGGATCGATGGCCGTCGTCGGCTCGTCGAGGATGAGCACCGACGGGTCCTTCACCAGCGCGTCGGCGATGCCAAGGCGCTGGAGCATGCCGCGGGAGTAGGTATCCGTCCGGGTGTCGGCGCGGTCGGTCATGCGCACCTGTTCGAGCGCCTCGCCGATTCTCCCCTCCGCGTCCCGGCCGGAGAGCCCGTTCAACCGAGCCGTGTAGCGCAGGTTCTGGCGACCCGTCATGCCGTCGTAGAAGCCGACGTTGTCGGGCAGGTAGCCGACGTGTCGCTTCACCTCGAGGGGCTTGCGCGTCGGGTCGAAGCCGGCGACGCGCGCCGTGCCGGCGCTCGGCTCGGTAAGGCCCAGGAGCATGAGGATCGTGGTCGTCTTGCCCGCCCCGTTCTGGCCGAGCAGCCCGAAGATCTCCCCGGACCGCACCTCGAGGTCCAGGTTGTCGACCGCCACGGTCGTCTCGTACCGCTTCGACAGGCGGCGCGTCACGATCCGGACGCCCTCGTCGACGGGCATCTGGACCGATTCCCGCTCCCGCAGGCGGCCCTTGCGCGGGACGCGGCGGTCAGTGCCCTTTGCGGGCATGGCTGGAGGCGTCGCTGACATCGCCTAGCGCCGCCCGTAGCGTCGGAAGACCCACCACAGGCCGGCGACCGAGCCGAGGATCAGGAGCCCGCCGATGATCGCGCCGAAGATGGACGTCTCCACGGTGAAACGGACCTCGGCCGTGTCCTCGGCCTCGTCCGCGCTGGCCGTGATGTCGAGCGAGTAGTCGCCCGCGATCGCGTCACCCGTCGGCGTGATGATGGCCTTGACCTCCGCCCGCAGCCCGGGCGCGATGGCCGCCGTGGTCGCGGGCTCGAACGTGACCTCCCAGTTGGTCGGCTTCGAGGCCGTCAGGGTGACGTTGGTGAGCGGCGCAGTTCCGGTGTTGGTGATCGTGAAGGTCTGCTCCGTCGGCCCGCCGGAGGGGCCGCGGAACGACAGCAGGTCGTTCTGGGTCGAGAGGTTCAGCGCGTAGGTGCCGGTGATCTCCACCGCCAGGTCCTGCTGCAGCTGCTCGCTGCCGACGGAGATGAGCACGGTGATCGGATAGGTGTCGGCCGCCACGTTTGCCGGCGGCTCTACCTTGACCGCGATGTTCGCGGTCGCGCCCGCCTTGATGATCGCGCTGGTCGCCTGGGCCTGACCGGTAGGGGTCGCGTCGACCGACCAGCCCGCGGGGCCCTGCCCCGTGGCGGTGAAGGTCAGGTCGACCTCGCGGCTGTTGCGCATCGTGAGGTTGAAGGTGAAGGTGTCGTCGGAGGGGCCGCGGAGACCCGGGAAGTCGGGCTGGACCGTCACCTCGCCGCCCGCCTGTGGCTCGACGGTGATGTCGAGGGGGAGGGTGGCGGTCGCCAGGTTGCCGGTGGCCCGCACGGTGATCCGTGTGGTTCCGGTCGCGTCGGCGGGCACGTCAACGTCCAGACGGACGCTCGTCGGGTCGGAGCCGTCGGTCTGGACGGCGCCGACGACGAAGCCGCCGCCGTGCATCGCCGCGGTCCACGACGCCGGCACGCCGGCGACCTCCAGGTCCACCCGGGCCGGGTCGTCGGTGTCGATGCCGAGCTCGAAGCTGACGCGCGAATCCGGGCTCACCGTCACGGCGGGATACGGGGTCGTCAGCGTCAGGACCCCGACGGCGCTCGCCGCGGGAGCGAGGGCCGTGAGGAGCCCGAGTGTGAGCGCGAGCGAGAGCACGCCCCGAATGCGTCGCGATGACAATGTCGTCTAGCCTCCTGTTGTGTCGATGTCGTGGCCCATCGCTCGGGGCGCCCTTGCGAGCGGGTCGGGTGCCGCAACGGTACGCCAGCCGGGATGCTGCCCGTAGAATCTGACAAGGTCCGTGGATCTGTGCAACTCATTCTCGCTTGCGATTCGGTTATGCGTTGTGAATCGATCGATATGGGTGACTTTCGGCGGGCGGAGCGGGCCTTTCAGGCCCTTTCGAACGTCCGTGCCACAGGCGAGTATTTGACACGCCGGGGGAATGACCGCATTCTCGAAGGCGTCAAGTAGAAGTGCAAAGACGGACAGCAGGTCTGAGCATCGAACCGAGTCATGGAACCGGTACGACTCGCTCCCGCGTCCCAGCAGGCACGTACATAGCTCGTTCGCCCAACCCGCGACGAGCACCAGGACCGCCGTCCAGGGCCCACATCGCCCGACGACCGCGGCCAGAGGAAATCGAAGAATCTCATGCTCACGCGCACTTACCATTCGTCCGTCGTCGGACGATCCGCATCGATCCGGCGCATGCGCCGGCGATCCCATTCGACCAAGCTCTACTGCCAGACCAACGGCTGCCCGAGCTTCCTCGAGATCAACGCCGAGCGCGGCCTCGCCGTCTGCCCTATCTGTGGCTTTCTCAAGAACCTCAACTGATACGGTCGCCCCGAATGCTCCATGCGTGCGTTGTCTGACTGCGCTCCTCGGTCACGCACTTTTCAGTGCGTTCCCTCCGGGTGCTCGTCAGCCGCCTTCGCCTGAACCATTCGGATCGACCGAAACGGCCGACCCGTGGTCGGCCGATCCGCGATCATTCGGCGGATGTCACGAACCGGGGTTGATCCAGACCGGCTGAGCGCGCTCCTCGAGCGCGAGCTGGTCACCTTCGCCGAGCGCCACCCACGGACCCGTTCGCTGCACGAACGCGCCCGCGAGAGCCTCCTCGATGGCGTGCCCATGAACTGGATGATCCGGTGGCCCGGCCCATTCCCCCTCTTCCTCGAGTCTGCGACCGGCGCGCACGCGACCTGCGCGGACGGGCACGAATATGTCGATCTGTGCCTGGGCGACACGGGCGCGATGGCCGGGCACGGTCCGGCACGGGTCATCGCAGCCGTGGAGCGGCAGCTCCGCCTCGGCATCACGACGATGCTGCCGACGGAGGACGCCGCGTGGGTCGGCGAGGAGCTCACGCGCCGGTTCGGACTGCCGTCGTGGCAGTTCACCCTCACCGCCACCGACGCGAACCGGTTCTCGCTCCGCATCGCGCGGGCCATCACCGGCCGGCCCCTCGTCGCCGTCCACGAGTACTGCTACCACGGCTCCGTCGACGAGACGTTCGCCGTGCTGGCGGGCGATGGCTCCGACCGCGTGGTCGCGCGCCGGGGCAACCTCGGCCCGCAAGTCGACCCGGCGCTCACGACGCGCGTCGTGCCGTACAACGACCTCGGGGCCCTCGAAGGGGCGCTCGCCGACCGGCAGGTCGCCGCGCTGCTCGTCGAGCCGGCACTCACGAACGTAGGGATCGTCCTCCCCGACCCCGGCTACCTCGAGGGCGTGCGCGAGATCACGCGCCGCCACGGGACGATCCTCATCCACGACGAGACCCACACCATCTGTGCCGGCCCCGGGGGCGTAACCGGCGCGGGCGGATACCAGCCGGACATGCTGGTGATCGGGAAGACGATCGGCGGCGGGATCCCGGTGGCGACGTACGGCATGACAGCTGACGTCGCGGAGCGGGTGCGGGCCACGGTCCCCGAGGAGGACGCGGACGTCGGCGGGATCGGCGGCACGCTGGCCGGCTACGCCCTGTCCATGGCCGCAACGCGGGCGGCGCTCGGCGAGGTCCTCACGGAGGCGGCGTTCGAGCGGATGCTCCCGCTCGCGGAGCGGTGGGAGCGAGGCGTGAACGAGGCGATCGCGCGGCACGGCGCGCCCTGGAGCGTGACCCG
>DATKBR010000115.1:0-5043 GCA_035513775.1 Candidatus Limnocylindria bacterium | reverse complement strand
CGGGTGGCGTATCAGCGGTTCGTTGAGATGCGGGAGATGTTCACGCAGACGATCGGGGCGCTGGCGGAGGCGGTGGACAAGCGCGACCCGTTCACGAGCAAGCATTCGCAGCGAGTGCGGACGATCTCGGTGGACATCGGGCGGCAGATGCACGTGTCGGCCGGCGAGTTGGAGGCCCTGGAGTGGGGCGGGCTGCTGCACGACGTCGGCAAGATCGGCGTGCCGGACAACGTGCTGCTCAAGCAGGGCAAGCTGACCCGCGAGGAGCGGATCACGATGAATGCCCACCCCGTGCTGGGCGCGCAGATCATCGGGCCGGTCGACCGGCTGGCGCCCGAGCTGCCCGTCATCCGGCATCACCACGAGTGGTACAACGGCTCGGGCTATCCCGATCGACTGATGGGCGACGAGATCCCGAAGCTCGCCCGGATCCTGCACGTCGCCGACGCGTTCGAGGCGATGACGGCCGATCGACCGTACCGCAAGGCGCTTTCGACCGAGCAGGCGCTCGCCGAACTGCGCAAGTTCGCGGGGGTCCAGTTCGACCCCGAGGTGGTCGACGCGTTCGTGAAGACCAGCTGGGCCGACGATTTCCGCGACGTTGGCGAGCCCGACCTTCGACCCATCCCAATGCTCGGGCAGCACGGCACGCGAGCGGCGCGCGCCATGGACAGCCCGCCGGGGTCTCCGGCAGCGGACCTGGCCTGACCCTGCGAGGCGGCGCATCACTGGGGGATCGCCGCCTCGCCCCTCCATTCGGTTAGCAGTTATGCAGCAACTGGCATGGATTCCCGCGCCCGGGAAGGACAACGGCGCGGCGCCACGTTCGAGATGAGCGCGGAGCCAAGACGGCCCGACCGAGCGCAGTTTTGGCGAGAGGAGCCGAGGCAACGCGAGCGACCGGAGGCAACGCCGAGCGACTCGAGGCAACGCGAGCTGGGCGAGCGACTCGAGGCAAGGCGAGCTGAGCGAGCTGGGTCAACCCGAATGGAGCCGGATGAGACGAGCGGCTGGCGAGGACGGCTCGACCTCGACGCCTGACGAGGCCGGTGTCGCGCCGTGAGAATGCGCGGATGCACGCCGCGACGACGCCGCGCAGGGTGAAGGTCATCTCGGCCACGGTGGCCGGTCCTGTAAGGGCGCGATGCTGATCCTCAGCCTCGTCCTTGGGCTGGTGGCCGGCCTCGCGGCCGGCGGGCGGATCACGAATCTCGCCAGCGTGCAGCTGCGCCTGGTGCAACTGCTGTTCCTCGGGCTGATCCTCCGCTACGCCACCCAGTTCGCGATCGAGAGCGGCAACGCGCTCGCCGACGACCTGCGATTGCCGCTCTTTGCCGGCGGCTTCCTCCTGCTGCTCATCGGGCTGTGGGTGAACCGCGAGAAGGCGGGCCTGCCGCTCTCCTTCGTGGGGATCCTGCTGAACGCGGTCGCCATCGTGACGAACGGCGGGTTCATGCCGGTCTGGGAGCCGAGCATGGTCGCGGCCGGGCTCCCGCCGGGCGAGCTCGCGTCGGCGTTCCACAGGATCGTGGGAGCGGCGGGCGGCGGCATCCCCGGCGATTTCCTGGCCCAGGCGGGGCCGCTCGGCGACATCATCCCGATCCCGATCCCGTTCATCCGCAACGTCGTCAGCATCGGCGACCTGTTCCTTGCCGCGGGCCTCGCATTCTTCCTGTTCGCGACGACCGTCCGGAACCCGACCGAGATCGAGGAGGCCGGCGCCGCAGCGATTCGCCGGCGCCTCGGGCTGCCGGGCATCCCCGCCGACCAGCCCTCCGCCGCCGAGCAGGCTGCCGCCGCCGCGCAGGCTGCCGAGGCCGTGGCCTGGCCCCCAACGGACGCACTCGAACGGTTCGACAGCGGCCTCGTCAGTGCGACGGCTCTGGAGCGGCCGCTCTCATTGGGTGGCCCCTCGGTCGGCTCCGAGGGGACGCTCCGTAGGCAGCGGTGGCGCGCGCTTCCGCTCCCGGTCCCACCGATCCTGGAGCGGGTCCGGCGGCACGCCTACGTGCGCCTTGCGCTCGACGGCTCGTTCAGCGCCCTGTGGACCGGCCAGCTGGTCAGCGCGCTGGGCGACCGGATCCACCAGGTCGCGCTCGCCTACGTCGTGTTCGACGCGACCCGGTCGCCCATCGCCGTCGGAGCGGTGTTCCTCGTCGCCACCCTCCCGAACCTCCTGTTCGGCCCGATCGCCGGCGCGCTGGTCGATCGCTGGGACCACCGCGAGGTGATGATCGTCAGCGACCTCCTGCGGGCCGGCCTGGTCCTGCTGATCCCTATCGCGGCCGTGACGAATCTTGCTCTCGCGTATCCCCTCGTCTTCCTCGTGACCACGGTCTCGATCTTCTTCCGGCCCGCGAAGGGGGCGATCCTGCCGCGCATCGTAGCGTCGGAGGACCTGGTGCCTGCGAACTCCGCGCTGTGGATCGGCGAGACGTTCGCCGACATCGGCGGCTACGTGATCGCGGGCCTGTTCGTGGCGCTGCTCGCAGACCAGCTGCCGCTCGCGTTCTGGGTCGACTCGGTGACGTACGTTGCCTCGGCGCTCCTGATCGCCTCGATCGCGGTGGCGCCGGCGAGCCGGGCGGTCGCGGACAAGGTGGAGCAGGGGGCTCGCGGCGTGCGCGGCGCGCTGGCGGGGTTCACCGCCGAGCTGCGCGAGGGCTGGCGGTTCCTGCGCGGCGACACGGTCCTCATGGCCAACACGCTCCAGGCCACGGCCGGCCAGTTCATGCTCGGGATCTTCCTGGCTCTCACCCCCGTGTACGCCGCCGAGGCAATCGACCGCGGCGGCCTCACCGACCGCGAGGCGTACGCGTTCATCGAGGGCGCGATCGGGGCGGGCAACCTCGCCGGCGGCTTCATGATCGGGCTCGTGGGGGCGCGGCTGTCGCTCGGCAAGATGGTCATCGCCGGGTACGTGGTGACCGGCGCGCTCGTGACCTTGTTCGCGGTGGCAGGCAACCTGCCGCTCGCGCTGGGCCTCGCGTTCGGGACGGGAGTGGGGAATCTCGCTTTCGTGATCCCGAGCCAGACCCTGTTCCAGCGCCGCACGCCGCCGGAGCTGATGGGTCGAGTGCTGGGCCTGCGCTTCTCCGTCGTGTTCGGGGCGATGACGTTCGCGATGGGTATCGGAGGCGTGCTCGGCGAGTGGTTCGGCGCGGCGCCGGTGATCGGCGTCTTCGGACTGGTGACCCTCGCGGCCGGCCTGGCGGGCTTGTTCGTGCCGGCGGTTCGGGACGCCTGAGGCGGAGCCGGCGCGACGCGCGAGTGCCTTCGCGTACCATGCCCGCCAGCGGCCGAAGGGCCGCGGGCCCGTGGAGACAGCACCCCAACATGACCGATCGATTGAACGACGCGCCCGACGAGACCGATCCCGAGGGAATGTCCCCCGAGGAGGTCGTCGAGGAAGCGCCGGACCTGAGCAACGAGCAGCTCGACCGGGCGAGCGACGCCGCGGACGCGCAGGTCGACTTTGCCGAGGCCGAGGGCGAGACGGTGGCCCAGGTCATCGAGGCCGACGCTGAGCTGGCCGACGAGGCGGGTGCCGACGACGCGGGTGCCGACGAGGACGACGACGAACCCGAGGAGGACGAGGACGCCGACGCCGAAGACGAAGACGAAGACGAAGACGAGGAGGACGAGGACGACGACGAGGCGCCGCCAGCGGCAACCAAACGGATCGGGGCCCGCGAGCGAGCCGCCCAGGGGGCCGCGGCGAAGGCGGCTGCGGCGGAGCGCGGCGCCAGGGCGCCGAAGTCGGCTACCCGGACGACTTTCCCCATCGATCCCGCGCTGCGCATCAAGGACCCCACGTCGGCCGCGTTCGTGATCGCGTCGATCCTGTTCTTCGTGCTGATCTTCGTGAACGCGATGGCGTTCGGGCGCGGCGGGGCCTTCATCTCGGTCCCGACGCCCACCCCCGTCGTGTCGCCGAGCCCGGCGCCAGGCGTGAGTCCCGGGCCGGTGGCACCAACCGCCGCTCCGTCGGCGGAACCGTCGGCGACCGACCCCCTCCAGTAGCCGAGGCTCCAGCGGGGGCCGGGCGTATGCTCGGGCGGTGCGACTGCCGTTCGGTCGACGATCGAAGGAGCGCGCGGAAGCGGCTGCCGGAGCGGAGCGCTCCGCGGATTCGGGACGCCCGACTGACCCCCATCCCGCGCGGGCGGGGATGGTCCGCGACCAGCTCCAGCGCCGCGGGATTCGGGATCCACGAGTCCTCGAGGCGATGGCATCGACGCCGCGCGAGGCGTTCGTCCCCGGCGTCGCCGCAGCGATGGCCTATGACGATCGGGCGCTGCCCATCGACGCCGGGCAGACGATCAGCCAGCCGTACATCGTCGCCCGGATGACGGAGCTGCTCGCGGTGGAGCCGGGCGAGCGGATCCTGGAGATCGGAACTGGCTCGGGCTACCAGGCGGCGGTCCTCGCGAGGCTCGGCGCGAAGGTCACGACGATCGAGCGCCACGCGGGCCTGTCCGAGGCGGCCCGGGAGCGTCTGGCCGAGCTCGGCATCGAGGGCATCGACTTCCTGGTCGGCGACGGCAGCCGGGGCGATGCCGAGGGCGCGCCGTGGGACGGCATCGTCGTGACGGCCGGCGCCCCGTCGATCCCCGACGCGTTGCGCGAGCAGCTCGCGGTCAGTTCGCGTCTCGTGATCCCGGTCGGGCCGCGCGACCGGCAGGAGCTCATCGTCGTCGAACGGCGCGCGCCATCTGACTGGGTCGAGTGGTCCGACGGCGCGGTGGTGTTCGTGCCCCTGGTCGGCGAGGGCGGCTGGGCCGAGGGTCGATGAGCCCGCAGATACTCGCTTCGGAGGGCAGATGAGCGAAGATGGCGCAATGCGGAAGGCACTGATCACCGGGATCACCGGTCAGGACGGGTCGTACCTGGCAGAGCTGTTGCTCGCCAAGGGCTACGAGGTCCACGGCCTGATCCGCCGCTCAAGCTCGTTCACCACCGGCCGGATCGACCACCTCTACCAGGACCCGCACGAGGCCGGCGCCCGGCTGTTCCTCCACTACGCGGATCTCACCGACCCCT
>DATKBR010000114.1:0-13312 GCA_035513775.1 Candidatus Limnocylindria bacterium | reverse complement strand
TCCGCCGTCTCGATCGTGTCGATCCGGAACTCCAGGATCCGGCTGCGCTTGATGACCTCGGACGAGACGAGGCGCTCGCGCAGCGGGTCGTCGCCCACGGCGTCGTCGTCGCCGCCCATCTTCGCGTCGTCGCTC
Organism: Candidatus Limnocylindria bacterium; assembly: GCA_035513775.1. GTDB lineage: Bacteria > Chloroflexota > Limnocylindria > Limnocylindrales > CSP1-4 > UBA5189. The sequence continues at coordinate 13,177 of DATKBR010000114.1, read as the reverse complement.
ATCCCGTGACCGCCAGCGCGGCGAGGGTCGCCATGTCCGGCACCCGCAGGTTCGGGGTGGCATCGGCCGGCGGCGTCGCGCCCAACCCGGGCCGGTCGCCGCGCCGGTCCACCCACACCGTGGACAGGCCGAGTCGCTTCGCCGGCGCGTGGTCGTGATACAGGCTCTGCGCGACGTGCAGGATGCGCGACGGCGGCAGCCCGACGCGCTCGAACATGAGCTCGAACCCGCGGGGATTCGGCTTGTACCGCTTCGCCTGCTGCGCCGTGACCACCCAGTCGAACGACAGCCCCAGGCGCTGCTCCGACGCGGCGAACAGGTCGTCGTCGCAGTTGGTGATCACGGCGAGCTTGAACCGCTCATGCAGCCGCGCGAGCGCCGCGGCGGAGTCCGGAAAGGCCGGCCAGTCCGCCACGGACCCACCGAAGGCAGCCCGCTCCTCGGGCGTGGCTGACTGCCCGTGGTGCGCGACCATCGCATCGAGCACGCCGGCGAGAACCTCGCGATAGGTCCGGTATGGGCCGGCCTCGAGCTCCGCCTCGTGCCGGCCGAACGCCTCGAGCAGGGCGTCGTCAGGCGCCTCGATGCCGTGGGCCGCCATCGGCGCCCGAAGCGCGGCCAGCAGCCCGGCCTCCCAGTCGATCAGCGTTCCGTAGCAGTCGAAGGTCAGGACGTCGAAGCGCTCGAAGTCAAGGTCGGTCATCGCCGCGGATGCTACGGCCCCGGAGCCCGACCGCGTAGGATCGGACCTGATGGACGCCCGCATCCTGCTCATCGAGGACGACCCTTCGATCCGCGAGATCACGGCCATCGGGCTCCGCGCGGCCGGCTTCGAAGTCGATACGGCCGCGGACGGTGCCGCCGGCCTGGAGCGCTGGCGGCGCGCCGCGCCGGACCTGGTGCTGCTCGACGTGATGCTGCCGCGCATGGATGGGCTCGAGGTCTGCCGCGAGATTCGCCGCGAATCCACGACGCCCGTGGTGATGCTCACGGCGCGCGGCGACACGATCGACGTCGTCGTGGGGCTGGAGGCTGGCGCGGACGACTACGTGAAGAAGCCGTTCGAGATGCCCGAGCTCGTCGCCCGGGTGCGCGCGGCGCTGCGCCGGACCCGCGGCAGCGATCCCTCCGCGGCCGCAGCGCCCGTGCCGTTCGGCCCGATTTCGATCGATCTGGCCGGCCGCTCGGTGTCCCGCGACGGCCGCGAGATCCCGCTGACCCGCACGGAGTTCGACCTGCTCGTGGAGCTCACCCAGCGGCCCGGCCAGGTGCTGTCACGCGACCAGCTACTGGACCGCGTCTGGGGCTACGACTACCTGGGCGACTCGCGCCTGGTCGACGTTGCCATCGGGCGCCTGCGATCGAAGATCGAGGCGGACCCGGTCAACCCGCAGCTCATCCTCACCGTGCGAGGCAGCGGCTACAAGGCGGCGCGCCCCTGACCATGGGCGACTGATCCGATGCGCGGGCTCCGCACCCGGCTCGCCGTGGCGCTTGTTGCGCTCGTCGTGGTCACCGTGGTCACCATCGGCGTCGGGACGTACCTGTTCGTCGACGCCCGGCTGCGCGTCTCCCTGCTGGCCGACGCGCAGCGCCAGGCGCAGTTCAACCTGTCGATCCTCGTGCCGGAACGCATGCCGTCGGGGGTCACCCGGGCAGCGCTCGAGGACGACGGGCTGACCGACGCATTCCGGCTTCGCGGCGACGTCGAGGCAATCATCGACTTCCGGGACGGCGAGCTGCCCCACGTCTCCAACCTGTCGCTGTTGCGCACGCTCGACGACATCCCGGCATCGGTCCGCGCCGGCGTCGAGGCCGGGCGGCTCGGCTACGCATGGATGGCCGCGGCCGGCAAGCCATCGCTGGTCGTGGGCGGCCGCTACGGGCAGGGCCCGGACTTCTACTTCGTGTTCCCGGCCGAATCGATCGAGGCATCCGCCGAGCAGCTCCGCCTCGGCCTGATCGCGGCCGCCCTGATCGCGATCGTGCTCGCGCTCGCCACGAGCCGCGTGATCGCGCGTGGAATCCTCCGGCCGGTCGATTCCGGGAGCGCCGTCGCGGCGCGGATAGCCGCCGGCGACCTGTCGGCTCGAGTCCCGACCGGCGGCGCGGACGAGTTCGCGCGCTATGCGGCGGAGTTCAACCGAATGGCCGACTCGCTGACCTCGACCGTCGCTCGCCTGGAGGCGTCGGAGCGCCAGAACCAGCGCTTCGTCGCCGACGTGTCGCACGAGCTGCGGACCCCACTGACGGCGCTGGTCGCCGAGGCATCGGTCATCGAGGCGGGCCTGGACGATCTCCCGCCAGGCTCGCGGCGCGCGGCGGAGCTGCTCGTCGCCGACGTGCGGCGGCTGCGGCTGCTCGTCGACGACCTGATGGAGCTGTCGCGGTTCGACGCCCGCGCGGAGCACGTGGAGGCAGCGGCGCTCGAGCCCGTCGACCTCGGCTCCACCGTCCGCTCGATCGTCGCGAGCCGGCTGCCGTCGGCCGAATTGCGCATCCCGCACGAGCCGGTCGTGGTGGACGCGGACGTGCGGCGGCTCGACCGGATAGTGGGCAACATCCTGGACAACGCCCGGCACCACGCTCCCGACTCGGCCGTCGTGGTCGAGGTGCTGGTGGAGCCGCCCATCGCACTCGTGCGCGTCGCCGATCGCGGGCCCGGCGTGGCGCCCGAGGCACTGCCTCACCTGTTCGACCGCTTCTACAAGGCGGACGCGTCCCGGACCCGAGGCAGCTCCGGCCTCGGCCTGGCGATCGCGGCGGAGCACGCGGCACTTCTTGGCGGCCGCCTGATGGCCGAGAACCGCGACGGCGGCGGGCTCGCCGTCACGCTCAGCCTGCCGGTGACCCGATCGTTACCGCCGGGCCACTCACCAGACACGCTCGCGGACCAGCCTGCGGGTAGATCGGATACCGCCCCGGCGTCCGGCAAGCCAGCGAGGCCAGCTCCGTGAACCAGCATCGACCGCGCCGCCCGTTCCCCGCGACAGCATTCCTCGCGGTCCTCGCCCTCTCGCTCCTCACTGCCGCCTGCGGATCGTTGTCGGGCGACCTGGGGCCCGTCGCGACGCCACCACTGGCGGAGCCGTCACCGGAAGGGTCCACCTCCGTACCGACCCTCGCGCCGTCGCAAGATCCCACCACCGGCCCGACGACGCCTGGTACCAGCCCGCAGCCCACCGCTACGCCCGAGCCCGCCGGCACGACCACGGTGCGCGTGTACTACTTCCTCGGCAGCTTCGTCGACAACGACGGCCTCGTCCCCGTCCTGCGCGAGATCCCGAAGACGCAGGCCGTCGGCGCCGCCGCCATGCAGGCGCTGCTCGAGGGCCCCAACGACAACGAGCTCGGGGCCAGGCCTGCGATGTACTCCGTGATCCCCGATGGCACGCGCTACCTGGGCCTGCGGATCGACGCCGGGGTCGCGACGGTCAATCTCTCGCGTGAGTTCGCCTCGGGTGGGGGAGCAACCTCCGTGCTGGGCCGCCTCGCCCAGGTCGTGTACACGCTCACCCAGTTCCCGACGGTCTCGAGCGTCCGCTTCGAGCTGGACGGCGAGCCGGTGACGGTCTTCAGCGGCGAGGGCGTCGTCCTCGACACCCCCGTCGATCGGGCGGACTACGAGTACCTGCTGCCGGCCATCTTCGTGGACCGGCCCGCGTGGGGTGGCGTCCTGGCCAATCCCGCGCGGCTCGTCGGCGTGGCCAACGCGTTCGAGGCCACGTTCCACGTGCGGATCCTCGATGGCGAAGGGCGCTCCCTGGCCGATGGCCCGGTGATGGCCACCTGCGGCACCGGTTGCTATGGCACCTTCGACGTGACGATCCCCTACACGGTGAGCTCGCCGCGCTGGGGCACGCTCCAGGTCTACGAGCTCTCTGCCAAGGACGGCTCGATCGTCAACATGACCGAGTACCCGGTCTGGCTGACGCCCTAGCGTCGACTACATCGACGGCAGGTGCTTCGGGTCGAGGAATGGGGCCGGGTCGTCCCGGAATTCCAGCATGCAGCCCGTGCCGCAGAAGACGTACTCGCGGCCCTCGTGGGTGTGGGTGAGGCCCTTGGCGCGCGCCGCTTCGATGTCGACGCGCATTCCGCAGACCGGATCTTCGTTCGGGTCGATGGGTCGGATGTCATGCATGCTGCAATCGTCGCGCGTTCTCAGCATCCTGTCAGGCGCGACCGCGACCTTGATGCCTAGCGGACCCGCCACGACACGCCGGCGGCCGGAGCAAATCGGAGACACCATGGACGAGTTCAACTCCCCGCCCGCGCCGGTTCAAGCCGGTGCGACATCGCCAGCCCGGACGGCAGCCCTGGCCCGGATCGGCCTCCTCGGGATCGGGGCCGCGGCCCTCATCGCCGCGGCCGCGCTCGCCTTCGGGTACGGCGCCACGCCGACCGGCACCCTCGCCGCCGGCACCGGCACCGAGACCTCCGGAGGCGCGCTGAGCCTCAACAGGTTCGGTGGCGGGCCCGGCGGTCACGGTGGCTTCGGTCACGGCGGCATCACGATCGCGGCCATCGACGGCTCCAGCATCTCGCTCGAGACCGCCGACGGCTGGACCCGGACAATCACCGTCGACGCAGAAACGACCTACGCGAAGGGCGGCGACACGATCTCCCTCGCGGACCTCGCGGTCGGTGACCAGATCGCGTTCCGCCAGACGCTCGAGGACGACGGCTCGTGGACCATCGACGGGGTAGCGGTGATCCTGCCCCACGTCGGTGGCGAGGTGACCGCCATCAGCGGCTCCACCATCACGGTCGAGCAGCGCGACGGCACCAGCGCCACGATCACGGTCAACGGCGACACCGAGTACCAGGTCAACGGCGACAACGCCGAGCTGGCGGACGTCGAGGTCGGCATGTTCCTCGTCGCCGCGGGCACGGAGAACGCCGATGGCTCGCTGACCGCCACGGACGTGCGCGCCGGCGAGCGCGGCCCCGGGGGCCGCGGCGGATTCCACGGCCGCCCGGGCCCGAACGGGATCTGGGGCGAGAAGCCCGACACCGAGGCGCCGAGCGCAACCGACAGCGCCAACTGACACCGTCAGCTGACTGGGACCCGGTCTCCGACCGGAAGCAGCTGGCATTCGAGCGGCCGGACGGGTCAACCCCGCCCGGCCGCTCCGCAACGCCGAGGGTAGGAGCGCGACCGCCGGCGGACAGCCTCCACTTGCGCCAAAGTTGGCAGGGGTTGGGGTGGCCTACGGGGGTCGAACCCGTAACCTTCGGATCCACAATCCGATGCTCTGCCGGTTGAGCTAAGGCCACCGCGACGGCGCAGCCGGCGCCGCCCACGTCTCGACCGACGCGCGACGCGATCGGGAGGCCGTGAGCGACGCGCAGTGTAAACCGGATCGGGTCGATCCGGAAACGGGCCTGCCGGCGCAGGTCAGGCCGACCGCCTTGGGGCCGCGGCCGGCTCGTGCGTGCGGCCAGGGCTACTCCGCGTCCGGCCGTCGCCCGCTGGTCCGGAAGCTCGGGCTCGGCTCGCGGGTGCGAATCGCGAAGCGGTCGTCCGGCGGGGCGAGGGTGGAGGCCGCCGCGGCGTCGCCGGACACGAGCGCCGCCATGTACTCGCCGATCACCGGGCCGTGCTTGAAGGCGTGGCCCGTGCCGCCGCCGGCGATCCAGGCGTTCGTTAGACCCGGGTGGCGATCCATCACGAAGTGGGCGTCCGGCGTGACCTCGTAGAAGCACGTCGACGTATGCACGACCGGCTGCTCGGCGACGGCAGGGAACCGCGTGCGCAGGATCGTGCGCGCCGCCGCGATCGTGTCGTCGGCGCAGGTGCGCGCCGACTCGTCGCAGCGCTCCACGGGGCCTAGCCAGTCCGGACACGCCTTGAGGCTCAGCCCGTCGAGCGCGGGAAAGCCGTAGAACGAGCGCCCGAAGTCGATCCAGACGGGCATCGACGCCGGGCCGTAGCGCGTGTCACCGCGTGGCACTGCGAAGTGCATGACGTCCTGCCGGTGCGGGACGATCAGCTCGCCCAGCGCCGCCGGGAACAAGTCCGGCAACCAGGGGCCGCAGGCGAACACGAAGGCGTCCGCCTCGAGCGCCGTGCCATCGTCCAGCGTCACGCGATCGAGGCCCCCCGTCGCGCTCGTCGCGCTGGCCGCCGGCGGCTCCACGCGACCGACGACGACGGCACCGCCGTCGGCTTCGAACGCGGCGACCGTCGCGAGCACCGCGGGTCGCGCCAGCAGCGCGCCGGCCTCCGGCTCGTACAGGGCCCACGGTACGCCGGCCGGATTCATGACCGGCACGCGCATCGCAAGATCGTCGTTCGACCAGCGCTCGACGGGAATGCCGAGCTCGCCCAGGGCGACCAGGGACTCGCCCTCGAAGTCCTGGGCGTCGCTCGCGAGCCAGACCACGCCGGCCTGGACGAACAGCGTCTCACCGGCCCGCCGCTCGAGCTCCTGCCAGTGGCGGAGCGCGCGCCGCTGCCAGACGGGGTAGTGGCGATCCGACCCGTGGCTGCTCCGGGTGATGCGTGACGCGTCTCCCGACGACCCGAGACCGTTGCCCGGTCCGTGCCGGTCGATGAGCGTCACGTCGTTGCCACCGCGCCGCAACCACAGCGCCGTCCACGCGCCTATGACGCCAGCGCCGACGACGACCACCCGCATGCCCCAAGCGTACCGGAGCGCTGCCCGCTGGCACGGCCTGGTGCGGTTAGCTGCGGTTACGTACGGCTCATTGGTACCCATGGGCATGTGTGTCGGGACCATGGACCCGGCGCATCCGGGGCATCCCCGTGGGAGGGTTAGCCAAGGACATCCGGACAGGAGCCCAATGCACCACGAGACCCTTCCTCCGCAATCCACGCGACCTGCGCCTCGGCGCGCCGGCCGCCGCGTCCCCTTCCTCGTCGCCATCGTCGGCGCGGCCCTCGTCGCCGTCAGCTCGCCGGCAGTCGTGCTCGGCTGGGACAACTACTCGTTCTCATCCGCGGCCGAGAACAAGCTGATCACGCTCATCAACCAGGCCCGGGCGTCGGCCGGACTCCCGGCCTACAACCAGAACGACGCCCTGACGAGCGTGGCCCGCTGGCGGTCGAAGGACATGTGGGACCGCGACTACATGAGCCACAGCATCCCGAACCCGCCCGGCGGCGACGTCTTCGACGAGCTCCGACGCCGTGGCATCTGCTACACGCTTGCCGGCGAGAACATCGGCCGGAACAACTATCCGGACGACCAGACCGTGCAGGTCATGTTCAACGGCTGGATGAACTCGTCCGTCCACCGAGGCTTGATCCTGGGCAATGGCTTCAAGCGCATCGGCGTCGGCGCTTTCAAGGGCACCGGCTCCGACTACCCGAAGCACACCTACACGGCGCTCTTCACGCACCCGTGCTCCTCCGCGACCCCGAAGCCGACCGCTACGCCGAAGGCCACGCCCAAGCCGACGCCCACGCCCACGCCCAAGTCCACGCCGAAGCCGACGCCGAAGCCGACGCCGAAGCCGACGCCCAAGTCCACGCCCAAGTCCACGCCCAAGCCCACCCCGAAGCCGACCCCGAAGGCGTCGACCAGTTCGACCGAGGAGCCGACGTCGGGCCCCACCGCCGAGCCCGTGGCCACGCCCAACCCGACCGACGCGCTGGTCGGGGGCGCCGCCCACACGATGTGGCTCGAGAGGGCCAATGCCGTCGGTTTCGACGGGAGCACCTGGCCGCTCTGGCCATCGCCCTCGCCCACCGGGCCGCCACCGGTCACGACACAGCCGCCCCCGGACGAGTCAGAGACACCGCCCAGCGGGTTGGTGACCGACGGCGATGGCGGCAGCCTCCAGGTGCTGGAGCCACCCTCGTCAATGGGCTTGCTCGACACGATCGTCGGAGGGGTCCTCGCCTCGTACCTCGGGACTTGATGACGGGCTTCCTGCGGCGCCCCGCCGCCCCGATGCCCTTTTCCGCCACACTGGAGCGAGAGCGCATCGCCGCCCGGGCCTCGTGGTCGCAGCTACGGCCGGGCACCTCGAAGCCCACGAGTGGAGGGCACATGCCACCGATCCTCGAAGCCCGTGACGTGACCAAGGTCTACGCGCTCGGCAAGACCACGGTCGAGGCACTCCGCGGCGTCACGATGTCGGTCGCACCCGGCGAGTTCGTCGCGCTGATGGGCCCCTCGGGCTCCGGCAAGAGCACGCTGCTCCAGCTCCTCGGCGGGCTCGACCGGCCCACGACGGGCTCCGTCGTGTTCGAGGGGCGCGACATCAGCGGGCTGTCTGATGCCCAGGCGACGCGCCTCCGTCGCGAGCGAACGGGCTACATCTTCCAGGCCTTCAACCTGATTCCTCTGCTGGACGTCCGGGAGAACATCTCGCTCCCGTTCACGATTGCCGGCGGGGAGAAGGACCAGAAGGAGCGCGTCCGGCAGGTCATCGACCTCGTCGAGCTCACGGGCAAGGAGCGACACCGCCCGGACCAGCTCTCCGCCGGCGAGCAGCAGCGCGTCGCCGTCGCTCGCGCCCTCGTGACGCGCCCGTCCGTCCTCCTCGCCGACGAGCCGACGGGCAACCTCGACTACACCAATAGCGGCGAGCTCCTCGATGCGCTCTGGCGCTCGTGCGACCAGGGTGGCCAGACGATCGTGCTCGTGACCCATGACGCCCGTGCAGCCGCGTACGCGGATCGCGTTCTCGTCATCGGCGACGGGCACATCCAGGAGGAGATCGTCCTCGGCCGGCGCGCGGATCACGCCGCGGCGGGCCTGATCGCCCGACTGGCGAAGGTCGGCCTCTAACCCCGTGGGTCTCGACCGCCTCGCGTGGCGCGCGGTCGCCGCGCAGCCGCTCCGCTCCCTGCTCACCATCGTCGGCATCGCCCTGGGCATTGCCGTGCTGTCGGCCTCGCTGACCCTCGGCGCCGCGCTCGACCAGTCAGTCGAGCGCACCGTCCGCGAGCTGGTCGGCCGAGCCGACCTGCGGGTGTCCGGCTTCCTCGAGACCGGCCTGTCCGAGAGCTCGATCGAGACGATCACGACGACCGAAGGGGTCCTCGACGCGGCGCCCGTGATCGAGCGCCGGACGTTCCCCTCGGCGCCGCTTGGCGGCGAGACTCCCGCCGCGGTGACCGTCCTCGGCGTGGACCCGGCCTCGTACGGCCGGCTGCACGACCTCCAGATCGTCGCCGGGTCCCCCCTCGACGGCACGGCCGAGCCGGTCGCCCTCATCAGCGAGGAAATGGCGCTCGAGGACGGCCTGACGCTCGGCGGCAAGCTCACGCTCCTGGGTCCCGGCGGCCTGACCGAGCTGCGGATCGTCGGCCTCGTCGCGGGCTCCGGGCCGCTGCCCGGCTCCGGCCGCACCGTGATCATCCCGATCGACGTTGCGCGTGTCACGTTCGACATCCACGGCGCCACCCGCGTGGACCTGCAGCTGGCGGCGGGATCCCTGTCGTCGGTGACGAGCCACCTGGAGACGGTCATGTTCGAGCCGTACGTCCTTGCCTCGCCTGCCGACCTCGCCCGCAGCCTCCGCGCCTCGTCCGCTTCGTTCCAGGGCACCGCGGCGCTCATCGCGGCGATCGTCCTGTTCGTCGGCGCTTTCCTCATCGTCAACACGCTGTCGATGACCCTGGGTGAGCGAGCCCGAGAGGTCGGGCTCCTGCGGGCGGCCGGCGCAACCCGCCTCCAGCTCGGCCGCTTCGTGTTCAGTGGCGCGCTGCTACTCGGGGTGATCGGCGCCGTCATCGGGGCGCTGGCCGGTATCGGCCTCGCCGGCGCCATGGCCGGCGCCGTAGCGGACGCGACGGGGCTCACGCCGGATCTCTCCCGGATCGACCTCCCCGGCGCGCTCACCGCCGCCGCCGTCGGGATCGCGATAACCATCCTTGCCGCAATCGAGCCGGCGCTTGCCGCCGCCCGCATCTCGCCCGTCGAGGCGCTGCGCGCCCGCCTGGACCTCCCCAGCGTGCGCCGGGGCCGCGCGTCGTGGATCGTGTTCATCTTCCTTGTCGTCGCCGGGCTCGCGATGCTGGCCTGGCCGCCGGTGATCGCCACGACCGGCGCGGAGCGCGCGCTCGCCGTCTACGGCGTCCTGCTCCTCGCGACGCTCCTCTCGCCGTACATCCTGCGACCCCTGGCTCGCCTCATCGGCCTCCCGATCGCGCTGTTCATGCGGATCGAGGAGCGCCTCGCGCGGGGGACATTTGCCCGTGATCGCAGCCGGACGACGCTGACGCTGGGATCGCTCGTGATCGGCCTCGCGATGATCGTTGCGCTCGGCTGGTCCGCCCAGGCTGCCCGGGCGTCGGCCTTCGCCTGGCTCGAAGACGTGGTGCCCGGCGACGAGCTCGTGAGCTCCATCCGCCCGATCGGCCAGGACGAGCCCGTGCGCGAGGCGCTCGCCGCCGTGCCCGGGGTCGCGCGCGTCACGCCGATCGCCTCCTTCGATCTCGCCTTTCGGGGCCTGCGCGTCGACGCTGCCGCGGTCGTCGGCGCCGACTTCCTCGCCGACGGACGGCTGACGGTCGTCGATGGCGACCGGACCGCGGCCCTGAACGCGCTCGATGCGGGAGGCGCCGCGATCCTGCCCGTGGGATTGGCGCGAAGCCTCGACCTCCGTGTTGGCGACACGATGCGCATCCCGGTCGATTCGGTGCACCAGCTGGAGCTGACGGTCGCCGCGATCGTCGAGCGCTCCATTCCCGGCACCAGCGGCGAGGCCATCCTCGTAGGCTGGAAGGACGCGACGGACTCGCTGAGCGTCCTCGGCGCCGACGCGTTCGCCGTCCGGTTCGACCCCGGCGCAGCGGCGGCCGCCGCCCCCCTCCTGCGCGAGGAGGCGAAGCTGTACGCCCTCGAGTCGAACCCGATCGAGCGCATCCAGGGCGCCATCGCCGACGCGCTTGCCCGCGTGTTCACCGTCTTCGATGCGCTGGCGGTGGTTGCCGTGATCGTGGCTGCGCTGGGCATCGTCAACACGCTGACCATGGGTGTCGTCGAGCGCATCCGCGAGATCGGCCTCCTGCGCGCGATCGGCATGAGCCGGCGCCAGGTCATGCGCATGGTCGTCGTCGAGGCGACGATCCTGGGCGTCGTGGGCGTGATTCTCGGCTCCATCGCCGGCGTCGCGGCCGGCGCGCTGCTCCTCCAGCTTGGCAGCGGGCTCGGCGCTCCGGGTGGGGTGCCCTGGTTGCCGATCGGAATCGCCGCGGTCCTGGGGCTGGTCCTGCCCGCGCTTGCCGCCGTGTATCCGGCCCGCCTCGCCGCTCGGATCTCGATCGTCCAGTCGCTCCACTACGACTGATCAGCGGGCGCGCCGCAGGGCGTCGCCAAGGCCCCGGGAGCCAAGGGCCCGGGAGCGAAAATCCCTCTGCTAGACTCGGCGCCCGCGAGCCGCCCCACGGGGAACGGCGCTTGCGCGTCGATCGAAGTGGGCGAGGAGGACGGCGCGAATGACGATCGGCATGCCGCGCATGGATCGCCTGCCCGCCCAGGAACGTGGCCTGACGATCGGTGACTTCCTGGTCCCGATCCGCGTGTCCGAGCGGCTCCACGCCCGGGCGCGGCACCTGGCGCTGATCCTCATCGGCACTGCCCTGATCACGCTGTGCGCGCGGGTCGCCTTCTACGAACCCGGCAACCCGGTCCCGTACACGCTTCAGACGTTCGGCGTCCTCCTAACCGCAGGCGCCCTCGGCTTCCGTCGCGGCCTCGCGGCCACGCTCCTGTACCTCGCGCTCGGCGTCATCGGCCTGCCCGTGTTCGCCGAGGGCCGCCACGGCATGGCGATCCTGCTCGGCGCGTCGGGTGGGTATCTCGTCGGCTTCGTCGTCGCCTCGGGACTCGTCGGGAGGCTAGCCGAGCTCGGCTGGGATCGAAGCCTCGCCGGTGCGGTCGGAGCGATGCTCCTCGGCAGCATGGTCATCTACGCGGTCGGCGTGCCGTGGCTCGCGGCCACGGCGTTCTCTGGCGACCTGGCCATGGCCTTTGATAAGGGCATGCGGACGTTCCTGCTGTGGGATGGCGTGAAGCTCGCGCTGGCTGCGGTGGCGTTCCCCGCCGCGTGGTGGCTCGTCGGTCGCCGGCCGGGCGATCGGTAGGAATCGCCGGAGCCGGGCACTGACCAGCGGGACCGCCGCTCCGCCGGACTCCGCGCTGGTGGTCGACGGCGGCTTCTACGGGCCGGCCAGCGAGGCGTGGCGGCTCAACCGCGAGGCGATGCTCCTGCTGGGGGCCGGGCCGCGGGCACTCCTGCTCCAGGTGGCACACCCGCTCGTCGCGGCCGGCGTGGCGGAGCATTCCAACTTCCGAGCCGACCCGTGGCTGCGACTCTCGGGCACGCTGCGCTCGTACCTGCGCATCGTGTACGGGACGGCGGCGTCGGCCCGTGGCGAGATCAGGCGCCTGGGCGAGCTGCACCGCGGAATCCGGGGCGACGTCCTCGAGGACGGCGCGCGGCGGCGCCACGGCGGCCGCTACAGCGCCCTCGACCCGTCGCTCGCCCTGTGGGTCCACGCGACCCTCGTGGACTCGACGATCGCTGCCTACGACGCGTGGATCGAGCCGCTCCCGCGGGACGAGCGGGAGCGCTACTACGCGGAGACCCTGCCGGTGGGCGCGGCATTCGGGATCCCGGCGACCCTGCTCCCGCCGGACCTTGATGCCTTCGAGGCGTATCTCGCCGAGATGCTGGCCCCCGGCGGTCCGATCGAGGTGGGCGACGTCGCGCGCGACCTCGCCGACGCGATCCTGCACCCGCCGCTGGGTCCCGCCGTCGCCGCCGCCGGCGCGCCGTTCACGCTCCTGGCGCCGATGCTCGACGGCATCCCGAGCCGCGCCTATTCGTGGCTCTTCTGGCCGTCGATAGGCCTGCTGCCGCGGCGGGTGCGCGAGGGCTACGGCCTGCCATGGGGGCTTCGTCAGCGTGCAGTCGCGACCTGGCTCGTTGCCACGTGGCAGGCGTGGCGGCCCATGCTCCCGCCGTCGTTCCGCCATATGCCTCAGGCGATCCGCGCAGACCGACGTGTCGGCGCTGGCGAGGCGCCGCTCCTCAACGCCTGACGCGCGGGGGGTCGCGCCTAGTACAGGTTCGGGAAGCGGCTCCGCAGCACCGGTAGGAGGTTCGACTTCGTCGCGTTCCGCAGCGCATCCAGGAGCTGGCGCGTGCCGCCGATGCCGAGGCGGTTGTCCTCGAGGTAGCCGCGCATCGC
>DATKBR010000113.1:0-21498 GCA_035513775.1 Candidatus Limnocylindria bacterium | reverse complement strand
CATCTCACGACGCTGAGCGTCAACCAGCGCGGCAGGGACCAGCCCCAGACCCTGCGCTTCGGTCCGGCGATCACCCGCACCACGACGATGATGCTCCGGCCGGCCGGGGCATGGCAAGGGACTTGACTTTCATCCGTAGGTGGCGACCAGGAACGACCCCGATCAGCCCCGGCGGACGGCCTCGAGCGCGACCCAGTCCGTCTCCTGGCGGCGTCCCGTGATCTCGAATCCAGCGCCTTCGAGCGCCTGCCGGACCTCGGGCTCGCGGTCGATGAAGATCCCCGAGGCGATCATCACGCCGCCGGCGCCGAGCTCGGCGGCGAGATTCGCCGCGTGCTCCACGAGCACCCCGGCGATGAGGTTCGCGAGCACGAGGTCGAAGGGCCCGTCGCCGGTCGGGATGCTGCCGTCGTGGGCGCGCACCCGACGCCCGACGCGGTTGTGACGCGCGTTCGCGAGCGTCGCCTCGATGGCGATCGGATCGATGTCGACGCCGAGGGCCCTCGTGGCGCCGAGCTTGACCGCGGCGATCGAGAGGATGCCCGAGCCGCAGCCGACGTCCAGCACACGGCCGAGCGGCCCGCGCTCGGCCACCGCCTCGAGCGTCTCCAGGCACAGGCGGGTCGTCGGGTGGAGCCCGGTCCCGAACGCCATCCCGGGATCGAGGTCGATCACGACCTCGTCAGCGGTCCGGCGGTGGCGCCGCCAGCTCGGCTTGATGACGAGCCTGCGTCCGAGCCGGAGCACGTGGAAGTGCGACTTCCATGCCTCCGCCCAGTCCGCCTCGTCGACGATTCGGGTTCGGAGGTCGCCGATGGGCCGCAGGCCGAAGGCCTGGAGATGGCCGAGCGCCTCGGACACGGTGGCGGCCGCGTGATCCGCGGCGGCGCGATCGAGGGCCGGCACGTAGGCGCGAATCGTCGCTGGCAGGGTCGGATCGATTCTCGCGCCGAGCCCGTCCTCGACCAGCTCGAAGCCTGGCTCCACGCTGGTCCCACCCGGCGCCACGCGACCCAGGATCTCGCTGACCGCCTCGACCGCCTCGCCATCCGCCTCGACGGACAGCTCCAGCCATCGAGTCCTCGGACCGATGGCTCGCGGGGGCGTCGCCTCGGTCCCCGGAGGGCTCCGCTTAGCCGGCGACGGAGTCCAATCACCCACCCTACGCTTTCTTGCCGCGGAGGGCGCGAGCGCCGCGATCGAGCAGGCTGGCCGGCTCGGTGACGATCTCGTCCGATGCCTGCGCGTATGCCTCGAGCGCCTCGCGCTGCGTCCTCGAGAGCCGGCTGGGCACCGCGACGTCGACGATCACATGCAGGTCGCCGCGCTGGCCCGGCCGCCGCAGGTAGGGCACGCCCTTGCCCCGGAGCCGGATCTCGGTGCCCGGCTGCGTGCCCGACTTCACCTCGACCGCCTCCTCGCCGTCGACCGTCGGCACGAGGATCGTCGTGCCCAGCGCGGCCTGCGCGAGCCCGACCGACGCCTCATAGATCAGCTCCGTGCCCTCGCGCTTCAGGCTCGCGTGCGACGCGACGTGGACGGCCACGTACAGCGAGCCGGACAGGCCGCCGCGCGGACCCGCCTCGCCCTCGTTGGACAACCGGATCTGGTGGCCCTCGTCGATGCCCGGCGGGATGGTGACCTGGAGCGTCCGCCTGCGCTCCACCCGGCCCTCGCCCTTGCACGTCTCGCACGGCGTCTCCACGACCCGGCCGTCGCCGCGGCACCGCGGGCAGGTCGTGACGTTGATCATCTGGCCGAGCATCGTGTTGCGCACGCCGCGGATCTCGCCGCGTCCGTTGCATTGCGGGCAGGTGATCGGCTGCGTGCCCGGCTTGGCGCCGCTGCCCGCGCAGGTCTCGCATCGCGCGAGCACCGGGAACTCGATCTCCTTCTGCGTCCCGAGGATCGCCTCCTCGAACGTGATCCGGAGGTCGTAGCGGAGGTCCGAGCCCGCCGCGGGCCGCCCGCGCCGGCCGGGACCGGCCGCGGCCGCGCCGAAGAACGCGTCGAAGATGTCCGCGAAGCCGCCGAAGCCCGCTCCGGGTCCCGCCTCGGAGCCGACGGTGCCGAACAGGTCGTACCGCTGGCGCCGCTCGGGGTCGGACAGGATCTGGTAGGCCTCGTTGATCTCCTTGAACTTGACCGCGGCCTCGGGCTCCTGGTTCACGTCCGGATGCCAGCGCTGGGCAAGCCTCCGGTAGGCCTTCTTGATGTCCGCGTCGGATGAGCCGCGCTGGACCTCGAGGATCTCGTAGTAGTCGCCGATCGCCATCTCTCGAAGAATACGGGGCGCTCCGACACGACGCGGGCGCCAGGGTTCACCGACATCGCTCGCCCGTGCCATGCCAAGCGTGCCGAACTCCCCGCCGTCCGGGTCCTCCGGTCCGCGCCCGACCATTGCCCTGACCTTCGATCACGACCCGACCGCTGGCGAGCGTCCTCCGCGTAGTCGGTCAGCTGCCCTGCGCGAGCTCGACGGCGCGGCCCAGCACGGCGTCGAGCATCGGGCGAGTGAGCCGGCCGGTGCGCGTGTTCTGCTGGCTCACGTGGTAGCTGCCGAGGAGCGTCCACGGCCCGACGACCACCTCGGCGCCATGTCGGAAGCGAGGCCTCGGGCGTGGCACGGGACTGCCGAGCGCTTCGAACGCGGCTAGGGCCGACGCCCACGCGAAGGCGCCCAGGGCGACCACGACCCGGAGGCGATCGAGGGCCGCCATTTCGCGGAGAAGGAACGGCGCGCAGTTGTCGCGCTCGGAGGGGCGCGGCTTATTATCCGGCGGCGCGCACTTCACCGGTGCGGTGACCCACTGGTCGATCGCCCGTAGGCCGTCGCCGCGACCGAGGCTTACGGGCCGGTCCGCGAGGCCCGCTGCGTGTAGCGCCGGCCACAGGAAGTTGCCGCTCTCGTCGCCGGTGAAGACCCGCCCGGTCCGGTTGGCGCCGTGGGCGGCCGGCGCCAGCCCCAGCAGCAGGATGCGCGCCCCGGGGTCGCCAAAGCCCGGCACCGGACGGCCCCAGTACTCATCGCCGCGGAAGCGGGCGACCTTCTCCCGGGCCACGCGCTCCCGCCACTCGACGAGGCGCGGGCAGCGCCGGCACTCGACGACCTCTCGCTCGATCTCGGCAAGCGCGGCACGACGCGCCGCGGTCCGCGCGGCCGCGCTCGACGGGGCCGCCGCGTCCGCCGGGGTGGCCGCGTGCGCCGGAGTCGCCTCGCCCGCCACCGCTACTTCAGCAACAGCTTGTCGAGGCGGCGCGAGACGATCGCCAGCCCCACCAGCCCCATGATCCCCAGGTACGCCACGTGGACCAGGGTCCCCACGGAGACCACCCCGACGGCCAGCGTCCGCAGCAGGTCCACCCCGTGGTACAGCGGCGTGAGCTGGATGAGCAGGCGGATCGGGTCGGGCATCCCGTCGAGCGGGAAGAACGTGCCGCTGAACAGGAACATCGGCAGGATCACGAGCTGGATGAGGTCGAAGTCCTGCCACGTCCGCATGAACGAGGTCGCGGCCATGCCCACGGCCGAGAAGGCGAACCCGATGAGCAACGCCCCGGGGATCGTCAGGAGCACGAGCGGCGACCGCACCAGGCCGAACAGCACCATGACCCCGAGGAATCCGACCGCGTACAGCGCTCCTCGCATCAGCGCCCAGGCGAGCTCGCCGAGCGAGATGTCCGCCGGCGACATCGGCGTCGACAGGATCGAGGCGAACGTCTTCTCGTAGTTGAGCTTGAAGAAGAAGTTGAACGTGCTCTCGGTGATCGCGCCGTTCATCGACGACGCGGCCAGCAGCGCCGGCGCGATGAACAGGGCGTACGGGATCGGCTGGCCGCCGGGCCCGGCGACGTCGCCGACGAGCACCCCGAGCCCGAAGCCTATCGAGAGCAGGTAGAACAGCGGCTCGAAGAACCCCGACAGCAGGATCACCCAGCCGTGCTTGTAGACGAGCAGGTTCCGCTCGATCACGTGCAGCGCCCGGCGGCTGCCGATCATGAACATCGGCGTGATCCGCAGGGCGGTCATCGGTCGTCCGCTCCGGCCACGATCAGCCCTTCTCCAGGCGTGCGTCGATCTTCCGGATCGCGACCATCGCGCCCACCACGAGGATCGCGACGAGCACGGCGATGTGGACCAGCGCCAGCAGCGGCGCCTCGCCGATCGTCCCGAGCATCAGCCCGCGCGCCACCTCCACGCCATGCCACAGGGGCGAGAGCCAGGCAACCGGCTGGAGGAACCCGGGCAGGCTTTCGATCGGAAAGAACGTCCCGCTGAACAGGAACAGCGGAGTGATCCCGAACCGGAAGAGCTGGGCGAACTTGTCCGGCCTCCGCTGGGTCGCGGTGAAGGCCATGATCGGCGCGGCGAAGGCCAGTCCCACCAGTACGGCCACGGGGATCGCGAACACGATCATCGGCGAGCGGCTGGCGCCGAAGAGCACGATGACGATCGAGAAGATGGTGGCGACCAGGGTGAGCCGGATCGCGATCCAGGCGAGGTTGCCCAGCGCCACGTCGCGCCCGCGGAGCGGCGTCGCGGCCATGGCGTGGAAGATCCTGCCCCACTGGAGCCCGTTGAGGATCGGGAAGCTGGCCTCGAAGGAGCCCGTCTGCATCACGGTCGCGGCGAGGAGGCCCGGCGCGAGGAACTCCAGGTAGCTCACGCCCCCCAGCACGGCGTCGGCCGACCGATCCACGTAGCCGCCCAGGCCGACGCCCATCGCGGTCAGGAACAGGATCGGGACGCCGAACGAGCTGAAGATGGAGGCGCGGAACGTGCGCCGGTACTGGAGCGCGCGGTGCTCGAGCACTCGCGACATCGTCGACCAGGCCGAGGCGGCGCTCGGTCCCGGCGCGCGACGGAGGCGAGATTCGGTGATGGCCGCCATGGCTCCGCGCCCGCCGCTACTCGATCAGGGAGCGGCCGGTCAGCCGGAGGAACACGTCCTCCAGGCTCGATCGGCGGACCAGCACCGTCTCGGGATGGAAGCCGCGGTCGCGCGCGGCGATCACGACGGCCTCACCGTCGTCGGCATAGAACAGGATCCGGTCCGGAAGCCGCTCGATGCGGTCGGCGAGCCCCTCGAACTGGCCGTCCAGGGTCTCCTGGATGCCCGGCGCGAACCGGAACTCCGCGACCTCCTTCGTGGAGTACCGCTCGATCAGCTGCCGGGGCGAGCCCTCGGCGACGATGCGCGCCTTGTCCATGACCACCAGGCGGTCGCACAGCTGCTCCGCCTCGTCCATGTAGTGCGTCGTCAGGACGAGCGTGACGCCGCGCTGCTTGAGGCGATACAGCCGGTCCCAGACCAGGTGGCGCGCCTGCGGGTCGAGGCCGGTCGTCGGCTCGTCCAGGAGCATCACGTCCGGCTCGTTGATGAGGCTGCGGGCGATCGTGAGCCGGCGCTTCATGCCGCCCGAGAGTGGCTCCACCCGATCCTTGCCGCGGTCGGCAAGTTGGACGAAGTCGAGCAGCTCATCGGCGCGCCGCGCGCACTCCTCGCGCGGGAGCCCGAAGTAGCGCCCGTAGATCAGCAGGTTCTCGCGCACTGTCAGCTCGTTGTCGAGCGTGTCCTGCTGGGGCACGACGCCGAGGCGGCCGCGGATCGCCGGCCCGTCCCGGTCCGGGTCCATGTCCAGGATGCGGAGCTCGCCGGCGCTCACCGGCGAGGTGCAGCCGATCATCCGCATCGTCGAGGTCTTGCCGGCACCGTTCGGACCCAGGAAGCCGAACGCCTCGCCGGGCGCGACATCGAAGTCGATGCCGTCGACCGCGGTGAACGTGCCGAATCGCTTCGTCAGCCCGCGCGCGCGGATCAGCGGCGGAGCGCTGCTCGCCCCTCCGGTGGATCCCCCACTCGCGCGCGTTACAGGCGACAGCGCCTCGTCAATCTCGGTCATGAACGGCGAATGCTAGCCCCCCGGCGCAGTGGGCGCCTCGCCCGAGGCCAGCCAGCGGAGACCGGTGGAACATGCTATGTTCCGGTAGCAGGAATAGACGCAGGAGACAGTCATGGGTGTTCTACCCGAGCAGGTCGAGACGCTGCTGGATGAGTCCCTCGTCGGCGAGCTGTCGGTCGCCCGCTCGGACGGACGGCCCGTCACGTATCCGCTCATCCCCCTCTACGACGGCGAGCGGATCTACCTGACCTCGTCGGCGCTGTTCAGCCGCAAGCTGGAGCACATTCGCCACAACCCCAAGGTAGCCCTGTCCATCTCGGACCCGGTCGCGGTGGGCGCCCGACGGGACCGAGTCACCATCCAGGGAGACGCACGTGTCGTCGAGGATGACCCGCACGGCGGCTGGGAGCGGCTTCTGCCGATCTGGGAGCGGAAGGAGCCAGCCATCGTGGCGTTCCTCAAGCAGCGCGTCGCGCTCCCACTGTTCTTCGAACGGGCGCTGATCGAGATCACGCCCGTGCGCGCCCTGTACTGGGCGGAGGGCGACTCCGCGAGTCCGCCGGAGGTGACCGACGTGTCACGGGGGGCGGACTGATGCGCCGCACGCCCGCGATCGACGGCGCGGCCGGTCTGGAGAAGCTGGCCGGCTATCCCATCTACGTCCTGACCTGGATCGACGACGACGGTTACCCGCTGAGCGTCGCCATCACCGCGACGATCGACCAGAAGGCAGGCACTGCCACGTTCGACCCGCCGGCGGGGCTCGGGGTGCCGACCGACCGCGAGGTCTCCCTCACGGGGTCACACATCCGGCCACAGCCGGGATACGGCTACGACCAACGGCGTCATGTCACCGTATGGGGTCGGGCGACGAAACGGGACGGCCGGCTCGAGCTCCGGGGCACCGATGCGTGGGGTTGGGACGAGGCCGAGCTCCCGTTCTTCGAATACTCCGAGCGCTCCGTCGGGCAGTCGCGCCGCTACTTCGACGCACTCTCGGCCGAGCGGGGCACGCCGGTCAAGCCACGGCTGTCCCTGGGCTGGCTCACCCTCCGGGCGACCCGCCTGCCGTTCCTGTCGGCCACGATCGTGCCGGTGACGCTGGGGATCGTCATCGCGGCGGCCGACGGCGCGTTCGACCTGTGGTCCGCGCTGCTCACGATCGTCGGTGCATCGTTCGTCCAGCTTGGCCTGAACGTGGCCAACGACGTCTTCGACACGGCCCAGGGCGCCGACGATGCAAACGTCACGCCGACCAAGTACAGCGGCGGTTCCCGGGTCATCCAATACGGCTTGGTGACCTTGCGCCAGATGGCGACCCTGTCGGCCATCTTCTACGCCGCCGGCGCCGCGGTCGGGCTCTTCCTACTGGCGACCCGAGGGTCGATGGCGCTCCTGGCCATCGGCGCGCTCGGCTTCGTCGTCAGCCTCGGGTACACCGCGCCACCGCTGAAGCTCGTATACCGCGGCCTCGGCGAGATCGCGGTCGCGATCGGTTTCGGCCCGCTCATGCTCCTTGGTGCATACGTCGTGCAGACACGCGGCGCGCTGTCGTGGGAGCCGGTCCTCGCCTCGATCCCCGTGGCGCTTCTCGTCGCGCTGATCCTGTACGTCAACGAGATCCCGGACCGCCGCGGCGACGCGCGCGCGGGCAAGCGGACCCTGCCGGTGCGACTCTCGAGGGAAACAGTCGTGCGCGGGTACGACATCGCGGTCGCGACCGCCTACGCGGTCGTGGCCGGCGGCGTGCTCGTGGGGCTCCTGCCCGTCACCGCCCTGCTTGTCCTGCTCACGGTGCCACTGGCCCGCCGCGTCCACCACGGGCTCCGACCGAACTACGACAATCCGTACGGTCTGATGTCGGTCATGGCCGTCAACATCCAGCTCCACCTCGTCGCCGGCCTGGCGCTGCTAGCCGCCTACCTGATCGTCCTCGCGGCGAACGCATTCGCCCCGGGTATCCGCCTGTTCCTCCGCTGAGGCGACGGGCGCCGGCGTTGCCCGACTACCGCTCGAGCAGCTCCAGCTTCTCGTCGAGCCCGATGAGGATGAGCTCGTCGCTCTCCGTGATTCGCTCGTCCCGGTGTGGGTTGACGGTCACGTTGTTGCCGCGACGGAGCGCGATCGGCGTCAGCGAGAGCTGGCCCGGAATGTCGATCTCGCGCAGCGTCTTCCCGACAAACGCGGATGGCGGCCGCACCTTGACGATGCCGAAGCGGGGAGCGACGTCGAGGTAGTCGATCACGTGCGGGATGCTGAAGGAGTGCCCGACACGCGTCCCCATCTCGCGCTCCGGAAAGACCACGCGCGAGGCGCCGACCTGCTCCAGGATCTTGCCGTGGAGCGCCGTCGCCGCTTTGGCGATCACGTTGCGGACGCCGAGGTCCTTCAGCGCCATCGTGGCGAAGATGCTGGCTTCCGTGTTGGAGGAGATGGCGACGATGGCGTGCTCGAAGTCCGCGGCGCCCACGTCGCGCAGCGCCTGCTCATCGCTGGCATCCAGTTGCACGGCATGCGTTACCTCGGCCGACAGCTCGTTGACCTTCGCCTCCGAATCGTCGATCGCGAGCACCTCGTGGCCGAGCGCCATTAGCTCCCGCGCCGCCGCGCTGCCGAAGCGGCCGAGTCCGATGACGATGACCGAGTGCTTCATCTCACTCCCTATCCAATGCGCATCGTCTCGACCGCCGGTCGATGGGAGACGGGCCGCGCGCGGGCCGTCAGTGCCAGGACGAGGGTAAGCGGTCCGAGCCGCCCTGCGAACATGGCGGCCGCAATCAGTAGTCGCGCGGGATCGGGCAGCTCGCGCGTCAGCCCGGTGCTGAGGCCAACCGTGCCGAGCGCGGAGACCGCCTCGAAGGCCCGATCGATCAGCCGGCCGCCCGCGGTGAGCTCGAGCCCCAGCCCGACCACGAAGACGACGGCCACCGACAGGAGCGCCACGGCCATCGCCCGGTACACCACGATGTGCGGGATGCGCCGCCCGAAGGCCACCGCCGACGGATTCCCGCGTGCCGTCGAGATGATCGCGATCAGCAACAGGCTGAAGGTGTTGACCTTGATCCCGCCCGCGGTCGAGCCCGAGGCGCCGCCGATGAACATCAGGGGGATCATGATCAGGAGCGAGATCTCCAGCATGTGCTCAACCGGGATCGAGGTGAAGCCGGCCGTGCGGGTCGCCGAGGTGAAGATGGCATTCACCACGCGATCGTGGGGCGCGAGGGCGCCCAGCGTCAGCGGGTTGTTCCACTCGAACACGCCGATCAGCACAGCGCCACCGACCAGCAGCGCCGCGGAGGTGAGGACGACCACCTTCGTCTCCAGCGCGAGCCGGATCCAGCTGCGCTTCGCCGCCACGTCGCCGACGATCGCGAAGCCAAGGGCGCCGATCACGAACAGCACGCCGATCGAGATCAGGACCGGCGGGTCGTCGGCATAGCCGGTCAGGCTTCGGAAGTCGCCCATCAGGTCGAACCCGGCATTGTTGAACGCGGAGATCGAGTGGAACAGCCCCGAGATCGCCGCGTGGAGGGGCGCCTCGCCCCTGGCCAGGAACGCCAGGGTCAACACCACCATGCCCGCGGCCTCGATGACGATGGTGAAGATCGCGACCCGGCGGATGAGGCCGGTCACGGCACCGAGATTCGGGGTATCCGTCGTGGCCTGGACCAGCATTCGGTCGCGCAGGCCGGTCCTGCGGCCGGCGAGCAGGAAGAAGACCAGCGTCGACCCGGTCATGAAGCCGAAGCCGCCGATCTGGACGAGCACGAGGATCACGGACTGGCCGAACGGGCTCCAGTAGGTCGCCGTATCGACGACCACGAGGCCCGCCACGCACACCGCGGACGTCGCGGTGAAGAGGGCCGTCAGCGGGGCGGTCCACGTCCCGTCCGCCGAGGCGACCGGGAGGCTCAGCAGGACGGTGCCCAGCCCGATCATCAGCGTGAACCCGACCAGCAGCACGACCGCCGGGGAGCGCGGACGCTTGATCCTCTTCGGGGCCTGGACGCGGTAGTCGCGCGGCTTGACGCGCTCGATGCGTACACGCCGATCACCGATGCGCCGACCCTGCAGCCCGACGGGATCGCGCGGCGGCATCCGGGACGTCACGCCTCGAAGTCTAGAGAAGGGCGACGCGCGGCAGCGACAATGCACGTGTCATGTGCGTATCCCCCACCTCCGAAGCGCTCGTCCGGACGGCGATCGGACTCGCCGCGGAGGCGGGCCGGCGCGGCGACCCTCCGTTCGGCGCCCTCCTCGTCTCGCCGCACGGCGAGGTGGTGGCGATGGCATCGAACCGCCAGGTATCTGGCGACGACCCAACCGCCCATGCCGAGATCGAGCTGCTCAGGGCCGCAGCCCGTGCCGGCTACCGACCGCCGCTCGCGGGCTACACGGTGGTCGTCAATGCCGAGCCCTGCTCGATGTGCGCCTCCGCCCTCGTCAAGGCCGCGGTGTCCGAGCTGGTGTACGGCGCTCCGCACGAGCCACACCTGGACCCGGACATCGCCGTCGCCGACGTCTTCGCCCGCGCGCGCCGCCCGCCCCGGGTCACCGCCGGCATCCTCGCCACCGAGGCCGCCACCGAGATCGCCTCGTTCCGTGCCGTCTCGCCGCCGCCCGACTGAGCCGCGCGACTAGACCTCCTTGAACTCGCCTTCGACCGTGTCGTCGGAGGCGCCGGCGTCGCCGCCGCCCGAGCGAGCACCGGCGCCGGCCGGCTCGCCGGATTCGGACGAGGCACCGTCGCCGGACTCGCCGGACTCGCCGGACTCGCCGGACTCGCTCCCGTCACTCCCGTCGGAGCCGGGCTGGCCCGGGCCGTCCATCGGGCTCGCCGCCTGGTACGCCGCCGTGGCGACGCGCGACAGCGTGCCCGTCAGGGCGTCCATCCCGGATCGCACCGCCGCGAGGTCGGAGCCCTTGAGTGCCTCCCGGAGAGTCGCCACCTGGCGCTCCACCTCGGCGCGGTCCTCGGGCGACACCTTGTCGCCGAGGTCGCCGATGGTCCGCTCCGCCTGGTAGGTCAGCTGCTCCGCCTGGTTGCGGACCTCGACCTCCTCGCGGCGCTGCTTGTCCTCCTCGGCATGCTCCTGAGCGTCGCGGACCATCTTGTCAACGTCGTCCTTGGAGAGCATCGAGGACGCGGTGATCCGGACCTGCTGTTCCTTGGAGGTCGCGCGGTCCTTGGCCTTCACGTCGAGGATGCCGTTCGCGTCGATGTCGAACGTGACCTCAACCTGGGGAATGCCGCGCGGCGCCGGCGGGATCCCGTCGAGGATGAACCGACCGAGCGTCTTGTTGTCCTGCGCGAAGTCGCGCTCGCCCTGGAGGACGTGGATCTCCACCTGGTTCTGGTTGTCCGACGCCGTGGAGAACGTCTGCGACTTCGAGGTCGGGATGGTGGTGTTGCGATCGATGAGCTTGGTCATGACGCCGCCGAGCGTCTCGATGCCCAGCGACAGCGGGGTCACGTCCAGCAGCAGGACGTCCTTGACCTCGCCGCCCAGCACGCCGGCCTGGATCGCGGCGCCGACGGCCACGACCTCATCCGGGTTGACGCCGCGGTGGGGATCCTTGCCGAACGCGGCCTTGACTGCCTCCTGGACCTTGGGCTGGCGCGTCTGGCCGCCGACGAGGATGACCTCGTCGATGTCGGCGGGCTTGAGGCCCGAGTCCTTCAACGCCGCCTTGACCGGCGGGATGGTCTTGTCGACGAGGTCGCCGACAAGGTCCTCCAGCTTGGCCCGGGTCAGGGTCATCACAAGGTGCTTCGGGCCCGAGGCATCGGCGGTGACGTACGGCAGGTTGATCTCGGTCGAGGCCGTCGAGGACAGCTCCACCTTGGCCTTCTCAGCGGCCTCCTTGAGGCGCTGCAGGGCCTGCGAGTCCTTGGCCAGGTCGATGCCCTGGTCCTTCTTGAACTCCGCGAGCAGCCAGTCGATGACGCGCTGATCGAAGTCGTCGCCGCCGAGGTGGGTGTCGCCGTTGGTGGCCTTGACCTCGAAGACGCCGTCGCCGAGCTCAAGGATGGAGATGTCGAACGTGCCGCCGCCGAGGTCGTACACGGCGATCTTCTCGTCCTGCTTCTTGTCGAGGCCGTAGGCGAGGGCCGACGCGGTCGGCTCGTTGATGATTCGCTTGACGTCCAGGCCGGCGATCCGGCCGGCGTCCTTGGTCGCCTGGCGCTGCGTATCGTCGAAGTACGCCGGGACGGTGATGACCGCCTCGGTGATCTTCTCGTTGAGGTACGACTCGGCGTCCGCCTTCAGCTTCTGGAGGACCATCGCACTGATCTCGGGCGGGGTATACGCCTTGTCCCCGATCTTGACGACGACGCCGTCGGACTTCGGGTCCTTCTCCACCGCGTAGGGCACGAGCTTGATGCTGCGCTGGACCTCGGGGTCATCCCAGCGGCGGCCCATGAAGCGCTTGATGGAGTAGACGGTGTTCGCCGGGTTCGTGACCGCCTGGCGCTTGGCCAGCAGGCCCACGAGGCGGTCGCCGCCCTTGGTGAACGCCACGACCGAGGGCACGGTCCGACTGCCTTCGGCCGACGGGATGACGGTCGGCTCGCCGCCCTCCATGACGGCGACGACGGAGTTGGTCGTTCCAAGGTCGATGCCGATGATCTTGCCCATTGGTCTGCGTGCTCCTGTCAGTGCGGGTCGGTGGGTTGGTGTCGGTGGACGTTCAGTGGATGGGTTCGGTTGATTCGGTGGTGTCGCCGGACTCCGCGGCCACGGGGTCGTCGGCCACCGCGACCAGGGCGGGACGGATTACGCGGTCGCGCAGCCGGTAGCCACGACGAAGCTCGTCGACGATCTCGCCGGCCTGCCGGCCGGTGCCCGGGACGTTGACGACCGCCTCGTGCTCGCGAGGATCAAACTGGATCCCCGGCGACGCCTCGATGCGTGCTACGCCCTCGCTCTCGAGCAGCTGCCGGAGCTTGCGGTCGATGGCGGCGATGCCCTCGACCCACGCCTCGTCGACGCCGCCCTGGGGCCGGTGCTCAACCGCGAGGTCGAAGTCGTCCGCCAGGCCGAGCACCTTTCGGATGAGGCCCTCGGCGGCGAGGCCGAGCATGGCCTCGCGCTCCTCGGCCGTGCGGCGCTTGAAGTTCACGAACTCGGCGCGCTCGCGCTGCAGGGCGGCGAGATAGTCATCGCGCTCGCGGCGAAGCTCGTCGGCGGCGCCGCCCTTCCCCTTGCCGGAGCCCTTGCCCGTGGCCGCGCCGTCGGGCGCGATCGACCCACCGGCCTGGATGCTCGCGAGTGCCTCGCGCGCCAGCTCTGCCTGGCGGCGCGCCAGGTCTCGCTCACGAGTAAGCCGCTCGACCTCCGCCGCCAGCTTTGCCGGCGAGACGTCGATTGCTGCGGCGCGCTGCTGCGCGCGGGTGGTCCTGTCCATGTCCTTGTCGTCCCCGCTCAGTTGTACAGGTGATCCACGAGCTCGTTCATGAGCCCGGAGACGAAGCGCACCGTTCCGATGGCTTCGGAATAGGCAAGCCGAGTAGGCCCGAGCACGCCGACGACGCCGACGGCCCGATCCCGGCGCCCGTACGGCGCGAGCACGAGCGCGACCTCGCGCATGTCCGGAGGCTGGTTCTCGTGACCGATGAACACCTTGACGACGCCCGCCTCGGCAACGCTGCCGACGAGCTCGCCGAGGTACGCGCGGTTCTCGAGCGCGGTGAAGACCCGGCGAAGCTTCTCGCTGTGGGCGAACTCCGGGGCACCCATCACGTTGAGCAGGCCGTCGCTGAAGACCTCCTCGACGGCGGCTCGATCGTAGTCCCCGAGCAGGCGCACCAGGCGCTCGCCGACGCGTGTGACGAGATCGGCGTGCGGAAGGGTCGGGTCGAGCCTGGCAAGAGCGGCGGCAGCCTCGTCGGCGGTCGCGTCGTGAACGAGGTCGTTGATGACCGCCGCGGCGGCCGTGAGCGCCGACTGGTCCTCGACCGTCGCGAGTGACACGAGGGATTGCTTGATGGAACCCTCGCGGAGCACGACGACCAGGCTGGCCATGTGATCGTTGATGGAGACGACGTCCACCCGGCGGACGCGTGCGGCCGCTGGCTTCGCCGGGGTCGCGATTCCGGCTGCGTGGGTCAGCGAGGCGATCGTCGACGCGGCGAGGCGGAACCAGTGCTCGCTGGCAAACTCCACCTGCCCGAACTGGTGGCGGATCATCAGCTGTTCGACCGGCGGCAGCGGCGCGGAGTCGATGATCGACTCGACGTACCAGCGGTACCCGGCGTCGGTGGGGATGCGCCCGGCCGAGGTGTGCGGGTGATCAAGGAGACCGGACAGCTCCAGCTCGGCGAGGATGTTGCGGACCGTCGCGCTGGACACGCCGAGACGATAGCGGTCCACCAGCGCCTGGCTGCCGACCGGCGTGGCGGTGGTGACGTATTCCTCGATGACGGCCCGGAGGATCGCCTGCGCGCGAAGGTCCAGTGGGCCGGTGGAGCGACGGATCCGACGCGCCAAGGCCATTCTCCCGATTGCGTTTCCCGTGGTTAGCACTCTCCATGCCAGAGTGCTAACGCGTGGCAGGCATCGTAGCCGCGGCGACGGGGAGTGTCAACGCGATTGCCGCGGTCCCGCCCTTACAGCAGCCGCCCGAAGACCTCGTTCGAGAGCAGGCGACCGCGCACGGTCAGGACGAGGCGGCCATCGGGTACCCGTTCGAGGAGGCCCTGGCGCAGCGGCTCGGCGCACCGTTCCTCGACCCACGCGTCGGCCGGAGTGCTGGCCGGCAGGCCGTCGGAGGTCCGTAGCGCCAGGATCGCCGACTCGGCCACCGCGGTGGCACCGTCGAGGCGCTCCTCGCCACCGGGCGGCAGCTTCGGCGAGCGCTCCGTGGTCGGCCGGAGGGCCTCGAGGTATCGATCGAGCCGCGCTGCGTTCCACCGCCGAGTGCGGCCGTCGAACGCGTGCGCGCCGGGACCGACCGCCTCGTACGTCAGCCGCTGCCAGTAGGCGAGGTTGTGGCGGCTCCGATGGCCGGGCCTGGCCCAGTTACTGATCTCGTACCAGGCGAAGCCCGCGGCCGCGAGGCGCAGGTCCGCCACCTCGTACATCGCCGCGGCCCGGTCGTCGTCCTGCCCTGGCCTCGCGCGCTCGCGCCAGCGCCGCGGCCCAGGGCGCAGCGGCAGGTGATCGCCGCCCGATCCGGTGATGCCCTCCGCGTCGGGGTCGTCCAGCGTCAGCGCGTACAGCGAGAGATGGTCCGGTTCCAGCCGGAGGGCGGCGTCGAGCGTGCGGGCCCAGGTCTGCAGCGAGCTCCCGGGGATGTCGTAGAGCAGATCCAGGCTTACGGAATGGATCCCGGCGGCGCGAGCAGCGTCGACCGTCGCGCCGACATCCGCGGGCGTGTGGCGACGTCCAAGCGCGCGCAGCTCCGCCGCTTCGAGGCTCTGCGCGCCGATCGACAGCCGCGTCACGCCCGCCTCGTGGAGCGCGCCGGCGTCGCCGCGCTCGTCCGGCCCAGGGTTGGCCTCCAGGGTCACCTCGGCGTCCGGCGCCAGCCCGAATCGATGGCGGACGACCGCGATCAGGCGCGCAATCGCCGTCGGCGGCAGCAGGCTCGGCGTGCCGCCCCCGAGATACAGCGAGTCGAGGACCGGGCGGTGCGTGCCCGGGAGCGACGCAGCCTCGGCCCCCGCGCTTGGCGCACCTGGGCGGCCCCAGCGCGCGTCCAGCGCGGCAGCTCTGAGCTCGAGCTCCACCTCGAGCGCGTCGAGGAACGCCCCAATTCGATTGACCGGGCCCCTGGCCTCCCGACCCGAGACGACAACGAAGTCGCAGTACGGGCAGTGCGAGACGCAGAACGGGACGTGGACATACAGGGCGACGGGCGGGGCCTCGGCGGGCGCGTCGCCGGCGGCGCCAGAACCTTCGACGAGCTCCGCCGCTGCCGGGTCCGCCGACGCGGCGGGGCTCAACGGTCCCGGGCGCCGCTCCGGCCGACGGCGCGCCAGCCGTCGGGCGTGCGCCGGCGGCGCTCGACGTCCTCCACCTCGGTCCCGCGCGCCGGCGGCTGGCCGGCGTGGCCCGTCGTCAGGAAGACGGCGACGCGGGTTATGGAGTGGCCGAGGAACGACGCCCCGATCCCTCCGGTGAGCAGCGTGGCCCAGGCGCCGACGAGGCCGATGACCACGGCCAGGCCGAACATGTACGGATCGCGGCCCGGCGCCCCGAGGCGGGTCGCCAGGACGTAGGTGACGGCGGACCCCAGGATCGCGAGGTTCGGGTCCGCGCCGGCCCACAGGAAGTAGCCGAGGACCGCGCCGCGAAAAACCGCCTCGTCGATGAACGCGGTGAGGATCTCGTTGACCAGCCCGCCCGGGTAGGCGCCGATGTCGGGAAAACGAAGCCGTTTGTAGCGGTACCAGGCCATCCCGATCGCCTGGGCGACGCCGACCCCGCCGAGCACGAATGCGAGCAGGAGTCCGCCGCGGTCCCCGACCTGGAGCCGGAGCGAGACTTCCGGTGTCGGGTGGGCGAACATCAGCGCGAGCACCCCACCGACCCCGAGGATGTACCAGGCGAGGCGGCGGAGGACGGACTGACGGTGGCCGCGAACGGGCTCGTCGTACTCGGCGGCCCCGAAGCGCTGGGCCTCGACGCGGAGCATGACGAGCAGCAGCGTCAGCGCGAGGCCGACGAGCACCCGGAGATCGTTCTCCATCAGCACGCCACCCGATGTCGCGCCGGGCACGGGCGCGCCGGGCTTGGCGGCGTCATGAGCCGTCCGTCCGCAGCATTGCCAGGAACGCCTCCTGCGGGATCTCGACCGACCCGACCCGCTTCATCCGGCGCTTGCCCTCCTTCTGCTTCTCGAGCAGCTTCCGCTTCCGGGTGATGTCGCCACCGTAGCACTTGGCGATCACGTTCTTGCTCATGGCCCGCACGGTCTCGCGGGCGATGACGTTCGAGCCGATGGCGGCCTGGATGGGCACCTCGAACATCTGTCGCGGGATCAGCTGGCGCAGCCTGCCCACCAGCGTCCGCCCGAGCGAGGCGGCGTTGTCGCGGTGGACGATCATCGACAGCGCATCCACCGGCTCGCCGGCCACCAGGACGTCCAGCCGGACGAGGTTCGCCGGCCGCACGCCGATCTCCTCGTAGTCCATCGACGCATAGCCGGCGGTGCGCGTCTTGAGCTGGTCGTAGTAGTCGACGATCAGCTCGGCGAGGGGCAGCTCGAAGCGCATCAGGACCCGCGTCGGGTCGAGGTAATCGAGATCCAGAAACGAGCCGCGCCGGTTCGTCGACAGCTCCATGAGCGCGCCGATGTAGGTGGCCGGCGTGACGACCGATAGTCGAACCCACGGCTCGCGGATCTCCTCGATGTCGTTTACCGGTGGCAGCTTCGACGGGTTGTCGACGTGGACTATGCCGCGCCCGTGCATGAGGACCACCTCGTACTCGACCGATGGCGCGGACGCGATCAGGTCGAGGCTGAACTCGCGCTCGAGCCGCTCCTGGACGATCTCCATGTGCAGGAGGCCGAGGAAGCCGCAGCGGAACCCGAAGCCGAGAGCGACGGAGCTCTCCGGCTCGAAGGTGAACGAGGCGTCGTTGAGATGGAGCTTCTCGAGGGCATCACGAAGGAGCGGGTAGTCCTCACCGCTGACCGGGTAGAGGCCGGCGAAGACGAGGCTCCTCGCCTCCTGGTAGCCGGGCAGCGGCTCCTGCGCGGGCGCACCTGCCGAAGTGAGCGTGTCGCCGACCTGGGCCTCGCGGACGTTCTTCAGGCCCGTCGCGACATAGCCGACCTCGCCCGCGGTGAGCCGGGGCACGGGCACCAGCTGTGGCCGGAACACGCCGAGCTCGATCAGCTCCGCCTCGGCGCCGGACTGCATCAGCCGGATACGATCATCGTCGCGCAGCGTCCCGCCGGCGAGCCGGACGTAGACGACGACGCCCTTGTACTGGTCGTAGTGGGAGTCGAAGACCAGGGCGCGGAGCGGCTCGCCGGGGTCGCCCTTCGGCGGCGGGACGCGCTCGACGATTGCCTCCAGGAGCTCCGGGACGCCGGTGCCGTCCTTGGCCGAGACGAGGAGCACCTCCTCGCGCGGGATCGCCAGGGCGTTCTCGAGCTCGTCCATGACCAACTCCGGCTGTGCCGACGGCAGGTCGATCTTGTTGAGGACCGGGATGATCGTCAGGCCCTCGCGCAGCGCGAGGTGCACGTTGGCGAGCGTCTGGGCCTCGATGCCCTGGGCGGCATCGACGACGAGGACGGCGCCCTCGCAAGCCTGGAGGCTGTGGCTGACCTCGTAGCTGAAGTCGACGTGGCCGGGCGTGTCGATGAGGTTCAGGCCGTATACGTGGCCGTCCTTCGCCGTGTGCTCCAGCCGGACGGCGCGGGCTTTGATCGTGATCCCCTTCTCGCGCTCCAGGTCCATCGAATCCAGGACCTGGCTGGTCATCTGGCGTGGGTCGATGGCGTGCGTCAGCTCCAGCAGCCGATCGGCGAGGGTGGACTTGCCGTGGTCGATGTGGGCGATGATCGAGAAGTTGCGCAGGCGAGCCTGCGGGATGACGTTAGCCATCGTCAGCCCTGGAGGGCGGCGAGGGCGGTGATGCCGATCGCGATGATCGCGACGCCGAGCACCTGGATGCGCTGGAGCCGCTCGCGGAAGAGGAAGAACGCGGCGACGGCTGCGATCGCGGCGAACTGCGACGACAGCACGGCCGCCACGGCGACACCCTCACCGGCAGCGACGACGTAGATCGCGCCACCGAAGACCTCGAGCACGCCGGCGACGGCCACCAGCGGCAAGGCTGCACGGGTCAGGCGGAATCGTCGCGTCAGGACCAGGGGCAGGGCGATGATGAAGACCCCGACCGTGCGCGACGCGAGCATCACCCAGGCGGGCGGCATGCCCTCCTGGCCTATGCGCCCCGCGAGCACGAGCCCGACCGAGAACGTCAGTGCTGCGGCGATGGCGAACAGGGCCGCGCGGCGGGTCGCCTCCGGCGCCAGTGAGGACGGCGTCGACGGATCGGCCGAGCGCTCCGCGGCGGCGAGCACGACGCCGACCGAGATGGCGCCCAGGAGGAACGCCATGGCCCCGGTGAGCGGCTCGCCGAACGCGACGGAAAGCAGCGCGGCAAGGGCGCCTTCGGTCGCCACGATCGGCGCGACGATCGAGACGCGCCCGATCGACAAGGCCTTGTAGGCCAGCAGCAGCCCGAAGCTATGGGATAGGCCCACGACTACGAGCCCGGCCAGCTCGGGCATGCCGAGCTCCACCGGGCGAGCGAGCAGCGCGGGGACGATCGCCACGATCAGGCCGACCGCCATTACCCAGCCGAGGACCGACATCGGGCCGATAATTCGACTGGAACGAGACGAGACCAGGGTGGCGATGGCCCACGAGAGGGCGGCGCCAAGGCCGCCGAAAATGGCCACCATCGAGGCGAGAGTGTGACAGGTCGACCTCTGCTAACATCCGCGTCCGCGCCCGGCGCCCGATTCGCGCCTGCGCTGCCCTTCCTGGATCGATCTTCGAGAGGTTCCAACACTTGGCCAGAACGCCCCGCAAGTGGACGGGTGCCCGCTCCCCGGGCGGCCTGAAGCGCGTCCGCAGCTCAGAGCGTCGACACGAGGTCCTCGGGCCGCGCCGCACCGCGGCGAAGACGCTGGTCCGAAGCGCCATCGATGTCGCGACGAGCCCCGGCGACCAGGATCCCCAGGTCAGCCTGGCCGCGGCCATGAGTGCGCTCGACCGCGCGGCGAAGTCCGGCGCGATCCACGCGAACGCGGCCGCGCGACGCAAGTCGCGGCTGGCCCTCAAGGTCAATGACCTGCTTGCCGGCACCTCCGTCGTCGCCAAGGGCAAGGCCAAGAGCGTCGGCAAGGCCGCCGCGCAGAAGGCCGCCAAGGCCCGCATCGCCGCCGGCAAGGCCGGCAAGGCGAAGGGCGCTCAGACGGCCGCCGGCAAGGCCCGCGCCGCGCTGAGCAAGACCACCCGCACCGACACCACGGCCGCTACGGCCACCGCCACCCCGGCGCCGAAGGCCACTGCGACGAAGGCCGCCGCGAAGCCCGCAGCGAAGAAGTCGACAACGACCTCCAAGAAGACCACGGCGACGAAGGCCGCCGCGAAGACGACAGCCAAGACGACGGCGACGAGGAAGGCACCCGCCAAGAAGGCGTAGGGCCTGCCGGTCGAGACGAAGTTGCGGCCGCCGGCTCGACGCCGGCGGCCGCTTCGATTCAGGCGGTACATGCCTCCACCGGCGTGACGATCCGCGTGATCAGGGAAGGAACTCGATCGACGCCAGGATGGCGTTCATCTCGCTCACATCTGCCGCCACTGAGTCGTCGTTCCGGATCGACACCACGAGGGTCACTGAGTCGCCATGGTCCACGACATGGACCATGTTCGTCTGGCCGGGATAGATCGGTAGCCCGTACTGCTCCTTTGGGCCTGCGTCCGGCCACAGCCGGACGATGGATCGATCGCACGCGTCAACGTCGAACGAGGAATCGAGGAACAGCTCGAACCGGGTCGCTGGCTGCCCACCGAGCGTCATCTCGGACGGTTCGGACGTGTCATGGCCCTGCTGGTCCGCCAGCGCGGCAACGATGGCGGGGGCTGAATCGACCGGGATGAGAGTCCCCTCCCAATCGCACGAGTCCGAGTAGATGTGGCTGACCTGCCACGTGGCGAGGGTGACCCCGTTGCCGTCCCAGGCATCGCCCTTGGTGATGAAGTTGTCAGCGTGGGTCCAGCCCGCCGGCACGGTCAACGTGAGCGGCTGGTTAGTGAACGAAACGAGGCGGTACGTCCCGGGCAGGAGTGCATCGTACGGCAGCAGAGGCAGGATGCTCGAGCTTGGGGTCGGGTTTGGACCGGCGGTCGGCGACGGCGTGGCCTGGCCGCCAGAACCGGATTGGTACGATGGCAGGAGCTGCCAGCCGACCACGACGGCAGCCAGGATGGCCGCCGCGGCCAGGCCGAAAGGCGCGAATCGGGACATCTGGGTGGACCTCCGCGCCCGCCAGAACGACCGGCGCTGTGGGGTCGTGTCCAGCCTCGAGAGCACCGTCTGGAGGACTCGGTCCGCCGACTCGTGCTCTTCTGCCCGGATCCACGACCGGACGATGCGGTTGACGTCGCGTTCTGCGCTCATTGCGCTGCCTCCCGCGCCGTGATCCGCGCATCGGCCTCGAGGGCCGCGCGCATGCCGCGCATCGCGTGATGTAGACGTGAGTGGGCCGTCCCGACCGGGATGCCGAGGACCTCGGCGATCCCGTCGAGCGGCATGTCGAGGTAGTGGTACAGGACCACCACCGTGCGGTGATCGATGGACAGGCGGCGGAAGCCGCGCTCGAGCTGCTCGCGATCGACGACCGAGCTCAGGCCGCCATCCGCGATCGGCTCGTCCCCCGGCATGAGCCGGAGATTGGGTGCCCAGCGACGCTCTTTCCGGCCCTCGGCGTAACAGGCGCGCACGAGGAGCCGGTACGACCAGGCGTCGAAGCGCGCCGGGTCGCGAAGGCCGGGAAGGTCCTGCCAGATGGCGAGCAGCGCCTGCTGCGTCGCGTCCTCGGCGAGGTCGATGTCGCGCA
>DATKBR010000112.1:0-18181 GCA_035513775.1 Candidatus Limnocylindria bacterium | reverse complement strand
CGCATCCTGACCTCGGTCGAGAATCGAACCCCGCTGGCCGAGGTTGCCCTGCGGCGGATGTACCCGCTTGCCGGCCGAGCGCACCTCGTCGGGATCACCGGGCCGCCCGGGTCGGGCAAGTCGACGCTCGTCTCGGCGCTGATCGGCGCCGTCCGCGCGGAAGGGCGTGCGGTCGGCGTCATCGCGGTCGACCCGTCGAGCCCGATCACCGGCGGCGCGCTGCTCGGCGATCGGGTTCGCATGCAGGCCTACTCCACCGACCGCGACGTGTTCATCCGCTCGATGGCGGCGCGCGGGCATGCTGGTGGGCTGGCCTCGACCTCGACGACCGCAGCCGCCGTTCTCGACGCGGCCGGCTTCGACCTGATCCTGCTCGAGACCGTCGGCACGGGCCAATCGGAGGTCGAGGTCGCCGCGGCCGCCGACACGACGGTCGTGCTCGAGGCGCCGGAGACGGGCGACGAGGTGCAGGCGATCAAGGCCGGCCTGCTCGAGGTTGCGGACATCGTCGTCGTGAACAAGGGCGATCGACCGGGCGCGCAGCGAACCGCGTCGCAGCTGCGGGCGATGCTCGTGGCGGTGGGCCGCGCGGCCGGCGGCGGGCCCGGGGCTCATGCGACCGTCCGCGACACGGGCCGCGCGCGGCCGGCGCCCGACGCGGCCACGGTGGGAGAGCGGGAGCGGCCGCGCCCCAAGGAGCCCGAGGTGATGCTCACCACCGCGACCACGGGCGAGGGGATTCCGGAGCTGCTCGCGTCACTGGACCGGCATCGCGCGCGCGGCCGCGAAGCGAGCGACACGCCGGCCCGGCTCGCGCGCGCGGAGGCACAGGTGTGGGCCATCCTCGCGGACCGGCTGCGCGGCGAGCTCCACGTGCCCGTGAATCGCGACGCGACCCTGGCGACGATGCGAGCCGTCGCCGCGCACGAGCTCGATCCCTTCGCCGCCGCCGATCGGTTGCTCGCCCAGCTTCGATGACCGGCGCGCAAATGGGCGGCTCCGGCCCGGCGGGCCGGACCAGTCGTGCCGGGCACGAGCCGCTCATGACGCCGGCCTTCGCGGCGCTGTCCGCGGCAGTGCTGGCGTTCTTCATCTCCGGTGCGATCTTCCTGCCGGCCACGCCGCGGTACACGTTCGGGCCGCTCGGCGGCGACGAGGTCGCCGTGGGCATCGTGATCGGCGCGTTCAGCATCTCGTCCGTGATCATGCGGCCATTCGCGGGCCGCCTCGCCGATCGTCGCGGACGTCGCATAGGGCTCGTCCTCGGCGCCGTCGTCACCGTCGGGGCGGCCCTTGGGCACCTGGTCGCATCGGACGTTCCCACGCTTATCGTCATGCGCCTGCTGCTGGGTGTCGGCGAGGCGCTCTTCTTCGTCGCCGGCCTCGCGGCGGCTACGGATCTCGCCCCCGAGAACCGCCGCGGCGAGGCGATCAGCCTCGTGTCGCTTTCGCTCTACCTCGGTGTTGCGATCGGCCCCGTCATCGGCGAGACCGTATACGCCTGGAACGGCTACACGGCTGTCTGGCTCGTCGCTGCCGCGATCGCGGCGCTCGCCGTCGGGCTGAGCTGGATCGCCCCTGAGACGCTCTCCGGGGCAAGCCGCGAGGCGGCGCCCCGCAACGAGCGCTTCTTCGACCGGCGCGGCCTGGAGCCCGGCCTGCTCGCGCTGTGCGGCGTGTTCGGCATGGGGCCGTTCTTCGCGTTCCTGCCGCTGATGACCGACGACCTCGACATCGGCGCGAGCACCTACTTCGCGGTCTTCGCGATCATCGTCGTCGTGCTCCGGGTGATCGGCGCCAAGCTGCCGGATCGGATCGGCGCGGCACGGCTGTCCGGTACGGCTCTAGTCGTGTCGGCCGCCGGGATGGGCGTCGCGGGGCTCGTCCCGACGCAGCTCGGTCTGCTCGCCGGCACGGCCCTCTTCGCAATCGGCGTGGCCTTCACCTTCCCGGCGATCATGGCCATGTCGGTCGTCGGCGTGCCGCCGGCGGAGCGCGGCGTAGTCGTTGGCACCGCCAGCCTGTTCATCGACGTGGCCTTCGGGCTGTCGCCGGCGGCGCTCGGCCTGCTCGCGTCGGCGACTGGCTACCCGCCGACGTTCCTGGTCTCCGGCGTGATTGCGGCGATCGGCGCGGCGTGGCTGCTGATCCGCCGGCCGGGCCGCATCGCACCAGCGCCGGCCTGACGGCGGCTACCCTGCAGGGCATGGCAATCGAACGGATCTTCGTCGCCGGGGCCGGCCTCATGGGCCACGGGATCGGCCAGGTGCATGCCGCGATCGGCAAGCACGTCACGCTCTACGAGCCGGACCTCGCCCGGGCACAGGCCGGCCGCGAGCGCATCCAGGGCAACCTCGAGCGGGCCGTCGCGAAAGGCAAGCTCGACTCCGATGATCGGGACGCGATCATGGGGCGCGTCCTGGCGACGGACGACCTGGAGCAAGTTCGGTCGGCCGACCTCGTCGTCGAGGCCGTGTTCGAGGACCTCGACGTCAAGCGGACGCTCTGGTCGAGCCTCGACGAACGCGCGCCAGAGGCGACGATCTTCGCTTCGAACACGAGCTCGATCTCGATCGACGCCCTCGCCGAGGCCGTGTCGCCCGCGCGGCGCGAGCGGTTCGTGGGCATGCACTTCTTCAGCCCGGTGCCGGTGATGCCGCTCGTCGAGCTCATCCGCGGCTCCGCGACGACGGATGCCACCGAGGCCACGATTCGGGAGCTGACCGCCGAGCTGGGGAAGGAGCTCATCGTCTCGGCGGACCGGCCGGGGTTCATCGTCAACCGGATCCTCATGCCGCTGCTCGCCGAGGCGATGCGCATCCTGGAGGAGGGGAGCGCGACGGCCGACGACATCGACACGGGCGCCAAGGTCGGCCTGAACCACCCGATGGGTCCGCTGGAGCTCGCCGACTTCATCGGCCTTGACGTGTGCCTGAACGTGCTGCTGGTCCTCCACGAAGGGATCGGCGAGGAGCACTACCCGCCGCCGAAGGTCCTCGTCGACCTCGTCGAGGCCGGCCACCTCGGCCAGAAGACCGGCCGTGGCTTCCACACGTATCCGCGTGGCTGATTCATGCCGCATATGGTGCGCGCACTTCGCGCCGACGCCTGCCGCGTTGTGCCTACCCCTCCCACCGGCCGTCGCCGTCCCATGTTCCCCTCGCCGCATTTCCATGCCAATTGATGCATAACCAGACTTGGGCCCCAGGTTGCTTGCCCGTGTGGTCGGCGACCCGGGTTGAGACTTATGCAGCAATTGGCATAGGTTTTCCCGCCACGGAACGGCATTGATGGGGTCATCGACGGAGGGCGCGGAACTGAGGAGTGGCGCTGGCGACGCGGCGCCGGGCGGCCTGACCGCCGAGGAGCGGCTGCTTCGCGACACGGCTCGCGAGTTCGCGCAGCGCGAGATTGCGCCGACGGCGATCGAGCGCGACGAGGCGGAGCGGTTCGACCGCTCGATCTTCACCCGGATGGGCGAGCTCGGGCTGACGGGCGCCCCCCTCCCCGAGTCGGTCGGGGGTGGTGGCTTCAGCTACCTCGGCTGGGCGCTGGTCATGGAGGAGATCGGCGCGGCGGACATGGCGTCGGCAGTCACGTTGTCGGTGCACCTGCTGTCGCAGTTCCCCGTGCTCAACTTCGGCACCGACGAGCAGGTCGGGCGGTGGCTGCCGCCAATGATCGCGGGCGAGGCGCTCGGCGCGTTCTGCCTGACCGAGCCGTCCGGCGGAAGCGACGCCGCGGCGCTCCGGACGCGCGCGACCCGGGTCGAGGGTGAGGAGGCAGGCGCCGCGGATGCCGGGTACCGCCTCGACGGCACCAAGATCTGGATCTCGAATGCCCCGGACGCGGACCGCTACCTCGTCTTCGCGACCGTGGATCCGGCGAAGGGTTCGAAGGGCATCACCGCGTTCCTGGTGGAGAAGGACACGCCAGGCTTCCGATTCGGGGCGCACGAGAAGAAGATGGGCATTCGCGCGTGTCCTGCGACGGAGCTGATCTTCGACGGGGCGATCGTGCCCGCGGCAAACCGACTGGGCGACGAGGGCGGGGGATACCGAATCGCGCTCTCGAGCCTGGCCGAGGGCCGAATCTCGATCGGCGCGGCGTGCGTCGGGATCGCGCGATCCGCCCTGGAGCAATCCGCGGCGTACCTCCAGCAGCGCAAGGCCTTCGGCGCGTCCCTCGCCGAGCGGCAGGGCCTGAAGTTCATGCTCGCCGAGATGGCCCGCGAAGCCGCCGCCGCCCGAGCCCTCGTCCACGAGGCCGCGCGCGCCAAGGATCGCGGCGAGCCGATCGGCGAGCTCTCGTCGCTGGCGAAGTGGACCGCCTCGGACGCGGCGATGAAGGTCGCGACCGACGCCGTCCAGCTCTTCGGCGGGACTGGTTACTCCCGCGAGACCGGCATCGAGCGCCTCATGCGCGACGCCAAGGGCGCCCAGATCTACGAGGGAACGAACCAGATTCATCGCCTGATCGTCGCGGACGCCGTGCTTGGGCGGTCGCGAAGCGCGACCTGACCCCGGGCCGGGTGCGGCCGGGTCGGAGCACAACGGGGACGTGAACGCCTGGTTCAAGGACTCGGAGGGCAACATCCTCGCCGTCACCGAGGACCGCGACCGACGGGGGTCGGGTCGCGACCGATGTAGATTCGTGTCGTGAATTCTTCGAATCCCGGGCCGAACGGCCATGTCTACGTCGTCAGCGCCGCCCGAACACCGATCGGCAAATTCGGCGGGGTGCTGGCGAACACCCCAGCCACCGAGCTCGGGGGCGTGGCGATTCGCGCCGCCGTGGCGCGCGCCGGCCTGCCCGATGGCACTCCGATCGACGAGGTGCTCATGGGCCAGGTGCTCCAGGGCGGCGCCGGCCAGGCGCCGGCTCGCAGAGCCGCGCTGCTCGCAGGCCTCCCGGACACGACCTCGGCCACGACGATAAACCGGGTCTGCGGCTCCGGCCTGAAGTCGATCATGCTCGCCGCCGCGGAGATTCGCGCGGGAGACGCCGAGGTCGCCGTCGCGGGCGGCATGGAGAGCATGAACATGGCGCCGTTCCTGCTCCCGAAGGCGAGATTCGGCTACAGGCTCGGCAACGGAACGCTCGTCGACTCGGCGGTCCAGGACGGCCTGTGGTGCGGCATCGAGGACTGCCACATGGGCACTCACGCCGAGCGGGTGGCCATCAAGGACCAGGTCTCCCGCGAGGACCAGGACGCGTTCGCGTTACAGAGCCACCAGCGCGCCATCGCCGCGCAGGACGCCGGCCGCTTCGCGGACGAAATGGCCCCGGTGACGCTAACGGACGCGAAGGGCCGCGAGACGGTCGTCGACACCGACGAAGGGCCGCGTCGTGAAACCTCGCCTGAGGCGCTCGCGCGCCTGAAGCCGGTATTCGACCTGCCGGACGGCGAGGATCGCCGCGACGCGACCGAGGGCACCGTCACCGCCGGCAACGCGCCGGGCATCACCGACGGCGCCGCCGCGACGGTCGTGGCGAGCGAGCGCGCCGTGGAGCGCCTCGGGCTGAAGCCGCTCGCCCGGATCATCGGCTACGCCCAGGCGGAGGTCGCGCCGAAGTGGCTGTTCCTCGCCCCCGTCGCGGGCGTCGGGCGGCTGCTCGAGAAGGTCGACATGTCGATCGGCGACTTCGACCTCGTCGAGATCAACGAAGCCTTCGCCGCGCAGACCCTCGCCGACGGTCGCGAGCTCGGCTTCGACTGGTCGAAGGTGAACGTCAACGGCGGCGCGATCGCGCTGGGGCATCCGATCGGGGCTTCGGGGGCGAGAATCGTCGCGACCCTGCTGCACGAGCTGCGGCGTCGCGAGGGCCGCTACGGCCTCGCGACGCTGTGCCTCGGCGGCGGCGGCTCCGTCGCGGCCGCATTCGAGCGCGTCTAGCGCTCCGTCCACATGCGCATCGCGGTGATGGGCGCGGGTGCAGTGGGCAGCTACCTCGGGTCGCGCCTCGCCGCCGGCGGCGCCGAGGTCCACCTGATCGCCCGCGGCGCGCACCTCGCGGCCATGCGCGAGCACGGGCTGACGCTCGTCACTCCCGAGGGCGAGCGGTCCCTCGTCGAAGTGCGGGCGACGGACGACCCGGCCGAGGTCGGGCCGGTTGACTTCGTCCTCTTCCTCGTCAAGTCATACGACACCGAGAGCGCGGCACGGCAACTGGCGCCGATGCTTACCACAGACACCGGGGTCATCTCGCTCCAGAACGGCATCGACAACGAGGCGCGGATCGCGTCCGTGATCGGCCCGGAGCGCGTCATGGGCGCGGCGACGTACATCCTGTCGGCCATCGAGGCTCCCGGCGTTGTTCGCTCGGGGCGAGCCAGGATCGTGATCGGCGAGCTCGAACCCGGACCGCCGTCGGCCCGTGTCGAGCGGTTGGTCGAGGCCGCACGCGCGGGAGGGATCGATGCCCACGCCGCGGACGACGTCCGCCGGGTGAAGTGGGAGAAGTACGTCCTGCTCGTCGCCTTCTCCGCCGTGACGGCGGCGACGCAGCTCACCGTCGGCGACATTCGCGGCTCCGAGGCGGCGTCCGAAATGATGCGGGCGATCATGGCCGAGGCGTGGTCCGTGGGCCGCGCTCTGGGCGTCCCGCTGGACGATGACCTCGTCGACCGCCAGCACGCCCTCGTCCTCGCCCAGAAGGACGACGAAGCCGCCTCCCTGCGGCATGACCTCCTCACGGGCCATCGCATGGAGCTGGAGGCGTTACAGGGGACGCTGCGCCGGCTCGGCCGCGAAACCGGCATCGCAACTCCGTGGACGGACGCCGCCTACTCGATCCTCCAACCCTGGGCGATCCGCAACGAGCGAGGCGCATCGGCACGGGGCTGACACACTGGTGCCGGCATGTCGTGCCACCTCATTTCGCAACCCGGTTCACCGGCGCACAGGCATGCCAGAACTGGTTCCCGAAGCCGCCGCCGACGGTGATCGCGTCACCCTCAGCGGCCACGGCCTTGCCCGTCTCGTCGAGGAGGATCACGCGGCCTTCGATGACTCGCGCGCTGTACCGGAATGGCCACTCGACGGGTGTCTGCTCACCCTCGTTCGCGATCCCGAGGCCGGACTGTGGGTGCCTGGCAAGCGTCCCGCTCATGAGCGCGTCCATGCAGGCGTCGAACTGTTGCGCAGCGGTGCGGATCCCGAACTCGATGGCCGACCCGGTTGCCGCAGCAGGCGACGTTACGGCCGGGCTGCCGCAGGCGGCCACGGCGACGACGAGGAGGGCGCCGGCAACGAGCCGGCGGGTTCGAGCGTGCATGCGCGTCATTCCTGCCTCGATGCTCGGTCGACTCGATTGGTGTTGGTCACATGACGGCGAGGGCCGTACGCGCAGTTCCCTGCACGAGCGAGGGAAGGCCCTAGGGGCTTGCTACCGTGGTACGACCCTAGTAGGATAGCAGTATGAAAGTCAGCATCAGTCTGCCGGACGACGATCTCGCCTTCCTCGACGAATACACGCAGAAGTCGGGCCTCGAGTCACGCTCGGCGGCGGTGCAGAAGGCCGTGCGCCTGCTTCGTACCTCCGAGCTCAGCGAGGCGTATGCCGCTGCATGGGAGGAATGGGATTCCTCGGGCGATGCGGCCCTGTGGGAAACGACGGTGGCGGACGGCCTCGGTCCGCGATGAGGCGCGGCGACATCCACCTCGTTGAATTCGAGCCTGCGCAGGGTTCGGAGGCGAACGATCGACGCCCCGCCGTGATCGTGAGCAACGACGTCGCGAACGTCACGGCGACGCGCTTCGGGCGCGGCGTCATCACGGTTGTTCCGCTGACGACCAGCCTCGCCCGTGTGTACCCGTTCCAGGTGCTGCTCCCCGCCAGTCGCACCGGTCTGTCGCGAGATTCGAAAGCACAGGCGGAGCGGGTTCGTGCCCTGGATGTCGGTCGCGTCGGAGACTACCTCGGACTGGTGCCATTCGCGCTCATGCGTCGGTTGGACGATGCGCTTCGGATCCACCTCGACCTCGGCTGATCGGGGACTATCCTGCGGACATGACCGACACCCTTGCCCCTGGCTCGCCCGCATCACCTGGCACCGCACCCACGTTCCGGCTGTTCATCGCCGGCGAATGGGTGGAATCGGTGTCCGGCGAGACCTTCGAGAGTCTCAACCCCGCCGACCGGCGGGACGTTGTCGGGCAGTTCCAGGCCGGCACGAAGGCGGACGTTGGAATGGCCGTGCGCGCCGCCGAGATGGCCCTGCCGCGCTGGAAGGCCACGCCGGCGCCGAAGCGCGGCGAGATCCTGTACCGGTTCGGCGAGCTGATGGCCCAGCACAAGGAGAGGCTCGCGCGGGCCATGACCCGCGAGATGGGCAAGGTCCTCGCGGAGGCCCGCGGCGACGTCCAGGAAGGCATCGACATC
Source organism: Candidatus Limnocylindria bacterium (assembly GCA_035513775.1). Lineage (GTDB taxonomy): Bacteria > Chloroflexota > Limnocylindria > Limnocylindrales > CSP1-4 > UBA5189. Next base: position 9,796 of record DATKBR010000112.1, on the reverse strand, counting down.
GCCTACCTGATGGCCGGCGAGGGCCGCCGCATGTTCGGCGACACCGTGCCTTCGGAGCTTCCCGACAAGTGGGCGATGAGCATCCGCCAGCCGATCGGGATCGCCGGGATCATCACGCCCTGGAACTTCCCGATCGCAATCCCGTGCTGGAAGATGATGCCCGCGCTCGTGGCTGGCAACACGGTCGTGTTCAAGCCGGCGAGTGACACGCCGCAATGCGCCACGCTCCTGGTCGAGCTGATGGCCGAAGCGGGCTTCCCGGCGGGCGTCGTGAACCTCGTCACCGGCGCGGGCGGCGAGGTCGGGGACGCGATCGTCGAGTCGCCGGACGTGCCGGTCATCTCGTTCACCGGCCACTCCTCGACGGGCAAGTCCATCGCCGAGCGCGGGGCCCGCCGGTTGAAGCGGATCTCGCTGGAGCTCGGCGGTAAGAACGCGGTCGTCGTCATGGCCGACGCGGACCTCGACCTGGCCACGGACGGCATCCTGTGGTCCGCGTTCGGCACCACCGGCCAGCGATGCACGGCGTGCTCGCGGGTCATCGTGGAGCGGGAGGTCGTGGAGCCGCTGCTGGAGCGCCTCGAGGCGCGCGCGAGGAAGCTGCGCCTGGGCTCCGGCCTCGACGGATCGGTCGATGTCGGACCGTTGATCAATCCGGCGGCTGTCGATAAGGTCGGCGGCTACGTTGACGTCGGTCGGGGCGAGGGCGAGCTCGTCCTCGGGGGCGCGCCGGCGACCGACGGCGACCTCGCCCACGGCAACTTCTTCGCGCCGACGATCTTCACCGGCGTCATGCCGATGGCGCGCATCGCGCAGGAGGAGATCTTCGGGCCGGTGCTGTCGGTCATCCCGGTCGATGACTACCAGGGCGCCGTCACCGCGCTCAACCAGACCCGCTACGGGCTCTCGTCGTCGATCTTCACCCGCGACGCCAACACCGCGTTCCGAGCGATGCGCGACTTCGAGACGGGCATCGTCTACGTCAACGCCGGCACCACCGGCGCCGAGACCCACCTGCCGTTCGGCGGCTGGAAGGAGACCGGCAACGGCCACCGCGAGGCCGGCCACGCCGCTCTCGACTCGTTCACCGAGTGGAAGTCGATCTACGTCGACTTCTCGGGCCGGATCCAGCGGGCGCAGATCGACAACCAGGAGCAGGGCTGACCCTCGCGGGCGTACCGCTCAGGCCCCGCCGACGGGCTCCGAGCCCGCGGTGACCTCGCCCTTGTGCGCGACGAACGCCGCGAGCACCTCGTCCTTCTCGCGCGCGGGCACGTTGAAGGTGTCGAGGGTGCGCCCAAGCTCGGCGGCGACGGCGTCGAACTCAGCGGGGGCAATCTTCAGCTCGCGATGCGCTTCCTCCAACCCGAGGTGGGTCGACCCGGGCTTGGTCGCATTGAACTGGAACGGTCCACCGGCGACCTCGCAGAGCCACAGGGTCCGCATGAACTTCAGCCCCGCCAGGCGATCGAGCTCCTCGGTGTGCCAATTGCTGAGCTCCGGATTGGCAGAACCCTGACCGGCGACGGGATTCCGTACCACGTCGTCGCTGAACTGATCCACCACGGCGGCGATCGCAAATACGCCACCGAGTCGCTCGTACAGGCTCTTGTCGGCCATCGCGACGCCTCCTAGCGCTCGTATCCGAGCTCGGCTCGGCCCCGGGGCTCATCCGTCCCGATGTTCAATACGCTCTGTGTCCGATCCTGGATCAGCGGGTGTACCTGCTGTCCCGGACCTAGACTCTGGCGAGTGACGAGGGCCCCGCTGACCGTTCGGATCGCCGCGTGGAGCGCCCGGCACCGCTGGCTCGTCGTCGCGCTGTGGTTCGCGGCGACCCTGGGCACCCTTGGCGCGAGCGCCGCGGCGGGCGGGATCCGCGCGATCGACGTCGACGAGGACCCGAACGGGCCGCGCCTCGAATCGGAGATCGCCTACGAGGTGCTCGGGGCGGGTGAGCCCGTGGCGCCAGCGGAGCGGCTCGTCATCGTCGTCGGGGCCGACCCGGGCGTCGCGCTGGACCCCGTGTTCCAGGCGCAGGTCCACGCGATCGCCGCCGAGATGACCGCCGCGAAGGCGACGGTCGACGGGATCGAGACCCAGGTGTTCGATAGCGTCATCGACCCGTTCGCCCTCCCGCCGGAGGCGGCGGCCGGCGTGATCTCGCCGGACGGCTCCACCGTCCAGGTGGTCGGCAACATCCCGGGTGAGGCGGGCATCGTCGAGCAGAAGCTGGGCCCCGTGCCGGCGATCGTCGAGGCGGTGCGAAGCCGCCTGCCGGATGCGCGCATCCACGTCATCAGCAGCACGTTCCTCAACCGGGACTTCAACCACCTGATCGCGGAGGAGCTCGACAGTTCGCTCCTGCTCACCATCCCGCTGACATTCGTGATCCTGTTGCTGGCGTTCGGCGCGATCGTCGCGGCTCTGGTGCCGCTGGTGCTCGCGGCAACCGCGCTCGCGGCCGGCTACGGGCTCCTCGGCCTGTACAGCCAGAGCGTCGGGCCGGTGAGTGCGAACGCGGCCCAGCTGCTGATCCTGATGGGCCTCGCGGTTGCGGTCGACTACTCGCTGTTCATGGTCACGCGCTTCCGCTCCGAGCGGCAGCGCGGCGCGGCCGTCCTCGACGCGATCGAGACCTCCAGCAGCACCGCCGGCCGAGCGGTGTTCTTCTCCGGCGTCGCGGTCGTGATCTCGCTTGGCGGCCTCCTGACGCTGGGCATCAGCCTGTTCACGTCCATGGCCGTGGGCACGATGGGCGTCGTGCTCGTTGCGGTCATCGGCAGCCTCACCTTCCTGCCCGCGACACTCGCCATCGTCGGCGACCGGGTGAACCTCGGACGGCCGGCCACGTGGTTGCCGAGGCTCATGCGGCGCGCACCGGTGGCAACGATGCGGCGGGGCGGCACGTCCGCGATGGACGCCCTGGAGCGGCGGGCGGCGCAGCCGCCGGGCAGCGGCTTCTGGGCGCGCCTCGTGAATGCGGTAATGCGACGACCCGTGCTCCTCACCTTGCTCTCGGCCGGCCTCCTGCTCGCGGTCGCTTCACCGGCCCTCAACCTGCGCACCGGCACCACCGGCCTCACGGCCCTGCCCTCGACGATCGACGGCATCGCGGGCATCAAGCTGGTCAACGAGAAGTTTCCGTTCGGGCAGGAGATCCGGCTCGACGTCGTTGTGACACAACCCGCGCGACCGGACGTCGCGGCGGCGATCGAGGACCTGAAGGTGCGGGTAGCGGCGCTGCCCGGCATGGGCGCCGGCACCACGGCGCGCGTCGCCGAGGACGGCCACGCGGCGCTCGTGACGTTCCAGATGAGCGGCGACCGCAACGACGAGGCGAATCGCGCCAACGTGCGGGAGGTCCGCGAGGTCATCAGGCCCGCTGTCGTCGGCGCGCCGGGTTTCGCCGACGTCGAGGTCTACGTCGCCGGGCAGGCGGCGCGGACGATGGACATCGTCGAGATCTACGCCGAGGCGACGCCGCGGATCTTCGCCTTCGTCCTCGGGCTGTCGTTCGTGCTGATGCTCATCGCGTTCCGGTCCATCGTCATCCCGATCAAGGCGATCCTCCTCAACCTCCTGTCCACCGCGGCCGCGTTCGGGGTGCTGGTGCTCGTCTTCCACGAGGGCTGGTTCGCCGAGCAGCTGGGCATCACGCCGGGCGGCGTCATCGAGAGCTGGGTGCCGATCTTCATCTTCACGATCCTGTTCGGCCTGTCGATGGACTACCACCTGTTCATCCTCACCAGGATCAAGGAGGCCCGCGACCGAGGACTGGACTCGCGGGCGGCCGTGGCGCGCGGCATCTCCGTCACCTCCGGGACGATCACCAGCGCGGCCTCGATCATGGTCGTGGTCTTCGCGGTGTTCGTGACCTTCAAGTTCGTGTTCATCCAGCAGCTGGGAGTGGGGCTCGCGGTGGCGGTCTTCATCGACGTCACGCTCATCCGGAGCTTCCTGCTGCCGGCGAGCATGACCCTCCTCGGCGACTGGAACTGGTGGCTGCCGCGCTGGCTCGGTTGGCTGCCCAGGGTCTCGATCGAGGGCGTCGGGGCAGAACCCGAGGTGGCGGGATGACACGCAAGCCGTTCGAGATCCGCCCCGCGGTGCCGGAGGACGAGCCGGCGATGGTCGAGCTCCAGTGGGCGAGTGCGCTCCACCACGCGGCGATCGATCCGGATCGTTGGCGACCTACCACGCGCGAGGAGGAGGTGGCATCGCGCCGCCACTGGCACGCCGTGGAGCCTCGCGACGAGGCCATCGTGGCGGAGAGTGAGGGCCGTCCGATCGGGATGATCGAGCTATGGCTGCGCCGCCCGAAGGGTCCGCCCGGCGCGCGGATTCCGAGGGTGCGCGTGGACTATGGGATCGCGGTCGCGGAGGAGTGGCGCGGTCGCGGAGTCGGGACCGCGCTGCTGCGCGCTGCCGAGGAGTGGGGCGCGAGCCGCGGCGCTCACAGGATGTCGATGAACCTCGACGCGGCCAACGAGGGCGCCCTGCGACTGTACGAGCGGCTCGGCTACTCCGTTCACGGACTGGAGATGGACAAGCCGATCACGGCGCGCAAGGGACCCACGGACACGCCGGACGACGCGCCGGAGGTCGTCCGGAACGCCGATGGCGAAGTCGTCCCGACGTTGCGGGGCGAGGCGGTCGTGCTGCGCGGAATCCGGCACGCCGATCGCGATGCGCTGCTGTCGGTACTGTCGGAGCCCACCGTTGTGGCTGTCTGGGACACGCGCGGGCCGGAGAAGAGCGCCTCCGAGCTGCTGGCCGGCGACCCGCACCGGACGGTCTGGGCGATCGAGGTCGACGGCGAGTTCGTGGGCAGCATCCAGGCCGCAGAGAGCGACGACGACGACTACAAGAGCGCGGGCATCGACATCTTCCTGTCATCGCGGTTCCAAAGTCGCGGTCTCGGCACAGACGCCGTGCGGACCGTCGCCCGCTACCTGATCGACGTCCGCGGCCACCACCGCCTCACCATCGACCCGGCGGCGAGCAACGCCCGCGCGATTCGAACGTACGAGAAGATCGGGTTCAAGCCGGTTGGCGTGATGCGCCGATACGAGCGCGGACGCGATGGGACGTACCACGACGGCCTGCTCATGGACCTGCTCGTCGACGAGCTTCGGTAGAGTGGTGGCAATGGCCGGGTCGAACGGACGGGTCGTCGTGATCACGGGCGCGAGCGGCAAGCTCGGCACGGTGGTTGCCGCGCGATTCGCCAAGACCGGCGTAAGGCTCGCGCTCATCGCGCGCTCCGCGGATGAGGTCGAGGCGCTCGCCGCGGAGCTGCCAGGCGGGAGCGAACGCCACCTCGGGCTTGCAGTCGACCTCGGCAGTGCCGACGAGACGGTCTCCGCTGCAGCGACCATTCGAGCGCGATTGGATCCGGTCTCCGTCCTGCTGCATCTCGTCGGTGGATACGCCGGCGGGACACCGTTCGCCGAGACCGACGATGCCGGCTGGTCACATCTTCTCGACCTCAACCTGTGGTCGACGATCCACGCCGTCCGAGCGTTTCTCCCGGATATCGCGGCAGCGCCGGATGGCCGAATCGTGACCGTCTCTACGTTCGTGGCCGCCGCCCCAACGCCGAAGCACGCGGCCTATGCGGCCTCGAAGGCCGCCGTCGAGGCGCTGACGATCTCCGTGGCTCGCGACCTCGCGGGCACGACGGCGACGGCAAACGTCGTCGTCCTCCGCTCGATCGGCGACGAGAAGCCGACCGACCAGCGCCCCGAAGAGATCGCCGCCGCGATGGCGTGGCTGTGCACGCCCGAGGCCGGCACTGTGAACGGCCAGCGAATCCCGCTGATCGGGCGCGCCTGAGGGCCAGGCCTCGCGGAGATCAGGTGGGCGCGAGCCGCACGAACGCGTCGACGTCGACGCGCGGATGGCCGGCCGTCCCGACCACGACCACCCGGATGGTGTGCGCCCCGCTGGTCGACCAGTTGAACGCGAATACCTGCGGCCGCGCCTTCTTGGTGGTCGCGTGCAGGCTGACGGTCGCCTTGAGGACGCCGTCGACATAGACCCGGGCCGAGCCGCGGTTGGGCCCCTTGTAGGCGATCCACGCCACGCTCTTGCCGGTGAAGGTGTACGTCGCCGATGCTCCGGCGGCCTTGGCATAGCGCACGGTCCCGCCGTAGCACGAGCTCGGCGTGCCCGTCGACCAGCTGCCGGCGTACGCGATCAGGCCGCTCGTGTTGTCACTGGCCCTGGGCGTGAACTTGGGGCTGTAGGCATAGGCGCTCGTTACACCCAGGCCGTCCGTCGCGCGGACCCGGAATCGATAGCTGGACCCCCTCGTGAGAGACTGGTTGATCGACAGCGACGTCGCCGACCGGAGCGAGACCTTCGTCCATGGGCCGCCGTTGACCTGGCGCTGGAGCTTGTACAGCGTCACCCCGTCCGGGTCGCAGCCCGACCACGAGGTCTTGACCCGCACCGTTGAGGTGCCGAGGGTGGTGTTCATGTACAGCGTCGAAGCAGGCGACGTCACCTTCGGCGGCGCGTTGGTCACCGCCAGGGAGACGTTGGTCGTCCGCGTGAGGCCGGACGCGAGGCCCGTGACCGTGAGCGGGTAGGTGCCGCGCGGCGTCACCGTGCCACAGTTCGAGGTGGTCACCGTCAGCAGCGACGACGCACCTCCGGCCGGGTCCGGGTTGAACGAGGCAGTCGTCCCGGCCGGCAGCCCGCTCACGCTCAGGTCGATCGAGGCCGGGAAGCTCGAGCGGCTGATGTTGATGGTGTACGTCGCCGAGGCACCCTGCCGCGCCGAGGCACTCGCTGATGTCGGTGACAGCGAGTAGCTCATCACGGTCAGCGTCGAGCAGGCCGCGCCGTTGCTGGTGTTGCCGCTCGTGTCCGTGGCACGGACGCAGACCTGGTGCGAGCCGGCGCTGGCCGGCGCGGCGATCGTCGAAGCCACCGCCTCGTTCGCCTCGCCGAACCCGCCGTCGACCGCCGTCATCGAGGTCCAGGCGCCCCCGTCGAGCTGCGTCTGAGCCGAGGCGACGGCCACCGCGTCCGTGGCCGTCGAGGTCACGGCCACGGTCGCGCCGGGGATGGCCGGATTGGGCGACAGGGCCGGGTTCGTCACGCTCGGCGCGGTCGTGTCACCTGGTGCCGTCGGTGTCGGCGGGACGGGCGTGGGCGTGGGCGGGACGGGCGTGGGCGGAGGCGCGTCCGTGCAGCCCGCGTAGCGGAACGAGCCGATCCGTGTCTTGTGGTTGAGGCTCAGGTCGGCGTAGTACTCGTTCGTGTACCAGAAGGTGCAGCCATCCGGATCGAGCGTCATCGCCGAATAGTCGCCCCAGCGCTCGCACGGCCCGCCGCCGCAGTTCCCGACCTGTGCGCCCGTGCCGTTGATCAGCGACGTCTCAGTCTGCGTGATCGTGTTGACCGGGTCGCCCGCGAGCCTGCCGGCGTAGCGGATCGCCGGATACATCGAGGCGCCGGTCACGCTGTAACCGATGGCCATGTTGCCCAGCCGGTCGACGGCGACGCTGGGCATAAATCGATGGTTCGAATCCGGGTTGAAGGTCGACGCCTGGACGGCATCGCCGATCGTGCCACCGGTGACGGGCACCTGGTACCAGCGCACCGCGGCCTGGGCGGCACTGGCGCCGGCAACGGTATGCGAGTTCCACAGCGACTCGACCCCGCCGATGTTCGAGTATTGGTTCTGCATCATCAGGCGCATCGGGAGCGCGTCCAGCTCGTTCCCGTCGAGCTCGGGCACCGTGCCCGGTCCAGAGTCCCAGGCCGTGCTCGTCATCGAATCGGTCGGCCCGGTGAAGGTCGAGTTGCCGGGAATCGCCCAGTCAACGTGGAACTTCCAGATTCGGACGCGGGTCGTGTAGCACCACGCCGAGCTGAACATGTTCTCCCGGCCGGCCGGCGGCGTGCCGGTCTGGACCCGGGCGTTGGACGGGAGGAGCGTGAACACGGTGCACGGTCCGGTTCGGTCGGGCGCGTCGAAGGCGACGGCGTCGGCCGGGAGGCCGTCGTACATCGCGTCCTTCTCGAGCGCCCAGACGCGGACGTTCTGGTAGCTGCCGCCCGCGGCGAAGTCGAACATGTTGGCCGACATGTAGATGCCGTCCGGCCAGATTCCCAGCTTCGGGTAGTCGTGGAGGCCGTCGGTGAGGTGGAGCGAGTAGTAGTTCCACCCGCCCGAGACGGGATCGCCGGACTGGGAGACGGCGATGCACTGGAACGCGCCAGGCGGGTTGGCGATGTTGCCCGAACCGTCCACCTGAAACGCGAAGTCGCTGACGACCCAGCGGTCCTCGAACGTGTCGTAGAGCACGACCGGGTCCCCGAAATTGTCCGTGTCGCACAGGTTTCCGAAGTTGCCCTGGCTCATGAACGCGTTGAAGGTGAACCCGGCCACGCGTGACCCGGTCGCCTTGTTGTAGATCCCGATGGCGGTGTTGATGGTCTGGATGTAGTAGGTGGGCCCGACGTCTCCGTTCGTGTCGGGTGGGTGGCCGTCTCCGCACTGGTCGCCGTCGCAGTCCTCGTTGAAGGCGAGGCCCTCGAAGGAGTTCAGGCTCGGCGGTGCCGGGGCGGCGATTGCGCCGGTCCCCGAGCCGACCTCGGCGAAGGCTGTCCCGCCCTGCAGCGGCGCCCGCGGGCCGTGACGCTCCGCGACCTCGTCGCGCCTGGAGTTCGCCGGCAGCTGTGGCAGGTCGCGCACGTCGAAGGTGGACGAGCTGCCCGTCATCGTGATGACGGATGGACCGTCGCCGGGCGGCGCGGCTTCGACGATCCCGGCGGTGCCACCGCCACTGCCGTCCGGAACGGCGCCGGAGACGACGACCGTGCCGCCGACCAGCACGCCGATCAGCAGGGCAACTTCGATCCTGGCGGCGCCGCGGCTGTTCACGCGTCGATGCTAGTCGTCGCCGGAGCGCGCGTCGATGTGATGACGATCGGGCGGCTGGTCTCCGAACATGCGGTATCCTGCCGCCTCGCGGGCCTGTAGCTCAATGGCAGAGCAGCTGACTCTTAATCAGCGGGTTGAAGGTTCAAGTCCTTCCAGGCTCACCACACCCTTGTTTCGTGCTCAGAACGCGCAACTGATCTCGGATCACCCTTGACCCGAAAAAGGCCAAGCCGTACGTTGCGCATCTAATTCCGGATCGCTCCCGTGGCATCACGGCCCCCCGGCCATACCGCCACGAGGACATTTCCCATGACTCGCACCGCCGCCGCCAAGATCATCGACCTCGACGCGCGCCGAACCAGCCGCGCGCCCCGCCCACCACGCCGAGCGGTTGCCTGGACCCCCAAGCAACCCATCGCTGGCGACATCGCGACCGAGCTCACGACCTTCCTCAACGCCCGCCGCGCCAGAGGACGGAGCCTGCGAACCCTCGCCTCATACAGGGAATCGGTCAACCTCCTCATCACCTTTCTGGACGCCACCGGTCGCAGCCGCAACGTGGCCGACATCACCAACAGCGACATCGACGCCTTCCTCAACGCCGAGAGAGACGGTGACAACCGGACGCCCCCACGGGCCCAGAGCCCTGCCAGCGTCGCCATCCGCTATCGCGGCATCCGGGCGTTCTTTCGCTTCCTCACTGGCCTCGACGACCGAGGCCACCCCACCGGCGACCCGGTCATCGACCGCAGCCCGGTCACTGGCGGCGAACCGACCGTGCCCCAAGCCGACGTTCCAGTCATCACCGACGACCAGATCAAGATCCTGACCAGCTATCTCGCCAAAGACAAGTCCTTCGACGGGCGCCGCGACCTGGCCATCGTCAGCCTGTTC
>DATKBR010000111.1:0-3338 GCA_035513775.1 Candidatus Limnocylindria bacterium | reverse complement strand
TCGGTGCCGCGCAGGAGCGCGCCATAGGTGTACGCCGCTGCCGAGAACCCGAGCACGAGCACCGGCATGGTGATCCACGCGAGCTCGCGCCGATCGAGGCGGCGGAGGATCAGGTAGTTCAGCGGGCCGATGATCAGGATGTACGCGCCAATGATCACCAGAAGGCCTGATGTCGGCGGGAGCGCGAGCGAAGGGAGCTGGTAGACGGCTTGGACGAGCTGGCTGTCGTCGACGAGCACCGAGCCGTCCCGGGTGCGCTCGGGGAGGACGCCGCGCCACAGTGAGTCGATGTTCCGGCTCTCGGACAGCCATGCCGTCGTCGGATCGAAGCCAAGGAGCGTGACCCGGCCATTGCCGTAGCCGAGATCAGCGGCAACGACGCGGTCACCGGCCGTGGCCAGGGCGCGGCCGCGAGTCAGGGCGCCGCCCATGGCCGGCAGGTCGGTGGCGCCCTGCGGCAGCGGCCCGATCAGGTCCGTCAGCACGGCCGGGTCGAGGTCGAGCGTTGCCGTCGGGCGGAAGGGCAGGATGTCGTCCGGGAAGGCGGACAGGGTCCCGATCCCGGCGCTGCCGCCCACGATGATCAGGCGCCCGCCTGCCGCCAGCCAGCGGCGCAGCGAATCCAGCTGTGCCAGGGACAGCTGGTTGCTGTCGAGGTCCTGCCAGACGAGCCGGTCCAGGACGGCCCAACCCTCGGCGCGCTCGGGCAGGTCTCCGATCGTCAGCGGCACGATGGCCGCGGCGACGCCGACGGCGTTCACGGGCAGGGCGATCTGCGCGACGATGCCCGCCGGCCGTTCCGCCAGCACGCCGACGACCAGCTGGGTCGAATCGTGGACGAGGTACGCGACCGAGACGCTGTCGATGACCTGGTCGCCGGCGACTAGATCCACCGTCACGTTGCGGCCGAAAGCCGGGGGCTGCGCGTGGAGGACGTACGTCTGGCGCGACCCGGTCTCCATCTTGACGGCCATCGCGTACCGGGCATTGCTCTGCGCGCCGCCGTCCATCCGGAGCTCGCCCTCGATCCGCGGGCCGTCGTTCTGGAGCGTGACCTCGATCGCCGCCCAGCTGCCGGCGCGCGCGTGGCCCTGGAGCAGGATCCTTGCGCTCATGGTGAGGCCTTCCGCGGCGACGCCGGTCAGCGCGAGTGGCCCCAGCACGAGGGCCGCGACGGCGAACATCGCGCCGAGTCGGAGCACGGCGCCGCGCGCGCGGGGAGTCTCGTCTCCGGGATGCCGGTGGCCGGACGGCCGATGGAGCACGCGTTCTCCTCGAGGCGGGCTGCTGCTGGCGGCCGCGCGGACTCGAGAGAGCCGGCGGCCGAACCCATCGACGCCGGGCACCCCCCAGAAGTTGCGCGGCAGGTCCGCCGGCCCCGGCTCGTGGCCGATGGCGCGGGCTATCGTACGATTCCGGCCCGTGCCGACGATCCGCCCGTTCCGCGCTCTGCGCTACTCCCACGAGCTGGTCGATGACCTCTCGGCCGTGGTCGCGCCCCCGTACGACGTTATCGGCCCGGAGGCCCACCGGCGGCTCCTCGCTCGCGATCCCCGCAACGTGGTCCGGCTGGACCTGCCCGAGGACCTCCCCGGCGACCCACCCGACGAGCGCTATCGCCGCGCCGCCCGGGCGCTCACCGCGTGGCGGTCCGACGGCACGCTCCGCCGCGATTCGCGACTCGCGCTGTACCCGTACGAGCAGACCTACCGCGTTCCGGGAACGGACCGCACCGCGATTCGTCGGGGCGTGTTCGCCAGGGTCGTCCTGGAGCCGTTCGGGGCGACGTCCGGGATCCGGGCACACGAGCGCACGCTGGCCGAGCCGCGCGAGGATCGCTATCGGCTGCTGCGCGCGACTGGCGTCAACACGAGCCCGGTCGTGGGGCTGGGCACGGATCCCACGGGCCGCGTCGCCGAGTGGCTGCGTGAGGTGACCGCAGCGGCGCCGGCGAGCGAGCTCACCGACGAGGACGGGGTGGGCCACCGCCTGTGGCTGGCGCGGGTCGGCGAGGACGAGGCGGAGAACGCGATCATCCAGGGGATCTGCGACCGGCTCGGCGCCGCGCCGATCACGCTGGCCGACGGGCACCACCGCTACGAGACCGCGCTGCGCTACGCCGATGAGCGCCGCCAGGGGCCGGTGCTGGAGGACGCGCCCGCGTGGGCCGAGATCCTGATGCTCATCCTCGAGCCCGTCGAGGGGGCACTCACCGTCCTGCCGACGCACCGCGTGCTGCTCGGCCTGGAGCCGGGGGCAGTGGCGAGCCTGGTGGCGCGGCTGCCCGAGCTGTTCGAGGTCGAGACGGACGTTTCCCGGGATGCGCTCGTGGCGGCGTTCGGGGGCGCCGGCGACGCGCACGGCGGCGAGGGCCGGTTCGGGTTGTGGACGCGCGAGGGCGGGGCGATCCTCCGCGCGCGGCGGGGGTCCTTCGCGCCATTGCTGCCCGCCGGCGGGACCGCCGTGCGCCGCCTCGACGTGACCCTCGCCTCCGTGGCGATAGAGCGCCTCGCCGGCATCGACCCGGCCGCGGTCGCCGAAGGCCGGATCGCCTTTACGATGTCCGCACCGGAAGCCGTTCGGTGGGTCGACGACGGCGATGCCCCGACGGGTGTGCTGCCGGCGACGGCAGCGCTCCTGCTGGACCCGACCCCCGCCGCCGAGATCGTCGCCGTCGCCGCGGATGGCGACGTGATGCCCCAGAAGAGCACGTACATCTACCCGAAGGCCCTGACCGGCCTGGTGATCAACCCACTCGAGTAGCCCCGCAGCGCCCGGAGGATCGATGCCCTCGTCGCCTGACGCCACCTTGCCGCCGCCGAGCCGTCCCGTCCGCAAAGACGAGATCGAGCTTCACGAGCGCGGCCTGTACATCGAGTCGTGGCTGCCGGAGCGTCGGTCGCGCCGCAAGCCGCTGCTGTTCGTCCACGGGGAGCTCGGCGGGTCGTGGGCGTGGGAGCGGTTCCTCGGCTACTTCGCCGGCCGGGGCTGGGAGGGCCACGCGCTCAACCTGCGGAATCACCACTGGAGCCAGACGGCCGATCCCGCGGAGCTGTCCTTCGAGTCGTTCGTCGAGGACGTCGGCGCGGCAATCGACCGGCTGGGTTCGGGTGTGGTCGCGGTGGGGCACGGGATGGGCGCCCTCCTCGTGCTGAAGGCAGCGGAGCGGCATCCGGTCAGTGGCCTCGTGCTCATCGCGCCCGAGGCGCCCGGTGACGTTCGGGCGCCGACCGAGCCGCACCGGATCCGCGAGGTGCCCGAGCTGTTCGGGCCGTCGCTGCTGGGTTGGGCCACGCTGCCCGAGAAGCTGCAGCGCGATCACCCCGACCTGGCCCTCG
>DATKBR010000110.1:0-34217 GCA_035513775.1 Candidatus Limnocylindria bacterium | reverse complement strand
CACGCGAAGCGCGTCGAGTCCGGCACGCTGCGCGACGAGGACGGCATCCCGTCTCGACGGCGCGTCGAAGGTGAAGAAACAGATCTCGTCCTCGGGAACGTGGATGGACCCAGCGAAGCGGACGCCCGTCCCCTCTAGCGTCAGCGCCTCGGCAGCCAAGTTCGCCCGCTGCTCTCGTGCCTGGCGCTCGCCGGCGGCGCCACGCGCGAGAAACGTTTCGACGAGGTAGCTCGGCATGTCCGGCACGCTAGGCGCGAGGAGGGTCGGAGGAAACGGCAGGATGGCTGAACCTTGCTCACTCGTACGCCGCGACGGCGGCCGCACGTCGCGTTGCGCCGAAGCGTGTCCGCCGGCACAGGAATCGCGAGGACCGCCACCGACAACGCGGCGACGGTCGTTCGCGAGTTCTGCAGGCCGATCCTGGTCGGCCGTCGTGTGGGCTACTCGATGGCGGGCCTCGCGTGCGGCTAGTACTCGCCGTTCGAGTTCTCCGATGCGCGGTTGGCGGGCGCCGGCGCGCGGAACGTCGACTCGGCCGTCGGCGCGGGGATCGGAAGGGTCTGGCATGCGGAGGCATCGCCAACTGGAGCGATGAGCCACGCCCCGCCGGGCTTCTGGCCGCGGGCGTCGCCCACGGCGATGTCGCGGCTGTAGTAGTAGAGCGGTTGCCCGTTGTGGGTGATCTGCAACGTGCCGTCACTCCACGTCGTGGTTCCAAAGCTGCCGGACACGCCAGTGCCCCTTCGAACCTGCGACGCGTCGCCCTTGAGGGCTGGCCAGGTCGTGGCACACGTGCCCGTGGTGCAGTCACTGACCCCGTCGACATCCGTGGTCCGAACGTACAGCGTCATCCCGTTCGGGCCGGCAAGGGCATCCCCCGCGCTGGTGTGCCCGACGGTGAGGACCATCGTCTGTGCGCTGCCGGCCCCTGGCTCGAACTCGGGTCTGGTCGGGCTGGCCTCTGCCGCCGCGGCGAGCAGCAGCATGCCCGGAACCAGCGCGAGCACGGCTCCGCGGCGGTGATTGGAGGTACGCATATCTCCGGCGCTCCTGGCGTTGATTACTGCCACGGGCTGGTCGCTCGTGGTCAGCAGTCACCGTGGCCCCGCTGCGGGGCGGAGGAAACGTCGGGACGGCCGAACCTTGCCTAGGTTTCGGCCGTCGGTTCCTCGCTGCGAGGAAGCAGCCGGGCCAGCTCGGTCCGGGATCGAATGCCGAGCTTGGCGTAGATGTGCCCCAGGTGGCTGGCCACAGTCCGCTCGCCAAGGAACAGCGCCGACGCGATCTCCCGATTCGTACGGCCCTCGGCGGCGAGCCTGGCGACGCTCAGCTCGGAGGGGCTGAGGCCCTCCATCCGTTGGCGACCTCCGATCCGCCCAAGCTCGGCGCGGGTCGTGGCAGCCCAGCCGGCCGCGCCGAGGTCCAGGAACCCGGCAAGTGCGGCCCCCATCGCCTCGCGTGCCGCGCGCTTCTTGCGGGTGCGACGGAGGGCGACGCCGAGCGCGAGCAGGGCTCGCGCGCGCCCGAACGGGTCACCCGAGTTCTCGTGCCGGTCTACCGCCTCCTGCAGGACGGCAGCCGCCACCGTCACGTCGCCCCTGGCGGCAGCGATGAGTCCGCGACAGTGCGCTGCCTGGGCGATCACCCGCGCGCGCCCGAGCTGCTGGGCGGCGGCATCCCAGTCGGCCGTGAGCCGTGCTGCGTCGTCGACATGGCCAAGCTGCAGCAGGCCCTCGACGTACTCCGCACGCCAGAACCGCATGGTGGGCTCGTCTTCGCCCTGTACGTCGGCTGCACCTTCGGCAAGCATGAAGTTGGCGACTGCCGCCTCCGGATCGCCGGCCCACAGGTCGCACATGGCGACGATCGCGTAGAACAACTCCAGCTGCTGGCCCTCGCCGAGCGCCAGCGCATGTCGCGCGATCGCCCTGGCCACCTCGAGCTCCCCTCGATGGAGCGCGACCAGGGCGGATACGAGGAAGTCGTACGGACTGAGGAGCCCGTACCCCTCGGAGATCTCGTGGACCTGGTCTGCATAGTCGCTCGCGACATCCCATCGGCCGGCCCGGAACTCCACGAGGGCGAGATACGAGACGATCTCGTAGCGCACGCGTTCGTCGCGATCGGCCCACGTCGCCAGCCGGCCTTCCAGCCAGTCGCGTGCTTCCTCCGCCGGGGCCGACCACGCGAGCCCGAATCCCACCGACGCCACGGCCCGTGCGACGTGCCGGGGATCGGTTAGCACCGCGGCGAGCCCGTAGGCGCGTTCGGCCATCTCGTGCGAGTGGGGCTCGCCATGGCTGAAGCGAAGCATCGCCACGATCGAGAGTGCGTCCGCGCGGAGCGTGTCGTCCTCGAGCCGCTCCGCAAGGCGCAGTGCCGCCCGCGCATGGCGGTCCATCCACGCGAAAGTCTTCATCGCCCCGAAGAAGCCCGCCTCGGCCAGACCGGCGTGAAGGGCGGCTCGGAGATCCGGCGCATCCCTGGCCTCCGCCAGGGCCTCCTCGCGCAACGCCAACTGCGCATCGGGAGCCTCGAGCTCGGAGCGGAGGATGAGCGTCTCGGCCCGCCGCCGGCCGGCCGGCGACGCGGCGAGCAGGTCGTCGGAGATCGTGCGGGCGCGGCCGCCCTCGCCGGCCGCCAGATGCGCCCGGGCAGCGGCGATCGCCCGGCGGTGACGATCCTCGGCGGCATCCGGCGGTGTCAGGCGCAACGCATGCTCCGCCAGCTCGGCGGCAGCGATCGACAGACCGCGCTCAAGCGCCACGCTCGCCGCCGCTTCGAGCTCTGATGCCAGGGCCTCGTCGATCCCATCAGTGCTGAGGGCGAGGTGGCGGCCGCGGGGCACCGGATCGTCGAGGAGCGTCGCCAGCCGGTGGTGCGCGCCGCGACGGTCCGCCGCGGAGGCTCCCTGGTAGACGGCGCTCGCTAGCAACGGGTGCGTGAATCGAACGACTCCGGCGGCCGTCTCGATCACCCTGGCCGTTTGAGCCTGGTCGATGGCCTCGGGCGGGACATCCAACGAGCGCTCGAACCCGACCGGAAAGCGACCATGCGCAGCGATCAGCAGCAGGCCAGCCCGGGTCTGGGCGTCGAGGGCGCCAAGGCGTGCGTCGACCAGTCGCTCGAGGCTGGCTGGAACGATCAGCGGCATCGTGGAGTCGAGGGCAGGCTCACCCACTCGCGCGCGCGCCAGCTCGAGTGCATAGAACGGGTTGCCGCCGGACACCTCGTGGAGCTGCGAGACCATGGGCCGGGACAACGTGATCCCCAGTCGCTCTCGCACCAGCAACTGCACGGCACCCGGACTCAGCGCGCCGACGCGGACCCGCTCCACCTCCGTCGGGATGAGCGCTTCCTCGAGCTCGGCCGTCGGAGCGGCGCCCGTGCGCCGGGACAGGAGCAGCCGGGCGGGTAGTCGCTCCAACCGCCGGAGCGCGAACGCGAGGGTAGCTGCCGACGAAGGGTCGATCCACTGGTCGTCGTCGATTGCCAGCACAAGCGGCTGGCCGCTGGCCAGCGACGGGAGGAGCGTCAGGATCGCCACGTCGAGCGCGCGTGGATCGATCGGCATGTCGGACGCGTCCTGCAGCAGCAGCGCCGACTCGAAGGCGCGCCGCCTCGGTGGCGGCAAGGCGGTCAGCTCATCGGGCGTGACCTCGCCGAACAAGTCCCCCAGCACGACGTTCGGCAACGTCTGCTCCGTCTCGGCGGGACGCGAGACGAGCACCCGGAAGCCGCGTCTTCTCGCCGACTCGACACCCGCGAGCCACAGCGCGGACTTGCCGATCCCGGCCTCGCCCTCCAGGACGAGCGCGCTCGGACCCGCTGCCGGGCGATCCATGAACGCCTCGATGACGGCGAGCTCGTCCTCTCTCGAGATCAGCTCGAGGCTCATAGCGCGAGATCGACCTCCCCTGAGATGAGTGCCCCGGCGACCCATGCCGCCGCGCGGGCCATATGCTCCAGCAGAACCGCATCGACGTTGTCCACGGTGTCGCACTCGAGGTGGTAGCAGGGGTCGTTCGGCGCCCCCGCCGTGCCACCGAACAGGACCGCCTGCGGCGCAGATTTGTGCTCATTGGCGCCGGAGAACAGGCCGCCGACCGCGATCCCCAGCTGGTCCAGTGGGAACTGGTCGCTGACCGCCCCGACCGCCTCCGGCTGCCAGCCCAACCCTTGGGCCTCGATGGCCTGGATGAACAGGTCGCTTACGACTCCGCTGGCGGCGGGGTTGGACGTGGCCTGCCCGTCGTAGACGGTCCGGATGCCGTTGCTCGAGCCGAGCATGTCGAAGTTCAGGTACGCCCGGATCGCGCCGATGGCATCGGGGGTGAGGCCGCGCGCATAGGCGAAGGATCCCAGCAGCCCGATCTCTTCGCCGGTCCAGAAGGCGACGCGCACCTTCCAGGCCGGGCCGGCCGCCGGGTTCGCCGCCGTGAGTGCCGCCACCTCGCGGGCGATCTCGAGGACGGTCATCGTCCCGGTGCCGTTGTCGTTGATGCCGGGCCCGTCGACGACCGAGTCGAGGTGCCCACCGAGCATCAGCACGTTCGATGCGTCGCCGCCCGGCGTCTCCGCGATGACGTTGATGCTCGTGCGCGTCTCCACCAGCGTGTCGGTCTCGACGTGGACGCTGGCGCCATCGAGCGCCGCCTTGGCGAGCGCCGCACCCATCGCCTCGGTCGCCCCGATGACCGGGATCCGGACACCCGTGGGGTCGACCAGCGTCGGGCGCAGGACGGCGTCCCGCGTCCAGCCCGGATACGCCGTGACGATGGCGACCGCGCCCGCCTCCTGCGCCGCGAGCACGACCTCCAGGCGGCGACAGGGTCCGGGCTGGGCGAGCACGACCACGCCGGCCGGCACGTCCGTCCAGTGATTCGGGTCGCAACCGAGCCCGCGGGGCTGGTCGGGCTCGAACCGGGGATCGAAGCCGAGGTCGTACAGCGGAGCGGTGACGTCGCCGGTGCCCGAGAACAGCATCGCCTTGAAGTCACGGATGTCCTCGAATGCCGCCCCACCTCCGACGACCTCGAGGACGCTGGGGCCCTGCTGCTCGAACGCCGGCAGCGCCACCGGCTGGAGCTCGACCACGTAGCCGGCCTGGCGCAGCTCGTCCGCGACGAACTCGACGGATGCGTCGTGGCCGGCGCTGCCGGCCGGCCGGGTGCCGCCGTGCTCGGTGGCGATCGCCTGGAGCCGCTCGAGGTCCGTGAGGATGTCGGGCATGTCGATCGCATCCCGGAGCGCGGCAGCGAGCGCCGGTTCCGCCGCCGGTGAGGCGATGACGCCGCTCTGGCCCGGTGATCCCGGGGCCGCGGTTCCCGGTCCGTCCGATCCGGGCGGCGTTGCAGGCGCAGGCCCCGCCTGGCACGCGGCTAGCGCCAGCGTCAACGCAACTGCGAGCGAGGCGCGCCAGGCCGGCATCGCGCGCCGGAGCGCCCGGGAGGAGCGAATGGTCATTGCGGGGTCACGCGTCGCATCCTCGCACACGGCCGGCTGCTACCGTCGCCGACCAGAGGGAACCGTCGAGGAGGCAGTTGTGACCCAGTACCACCTCGCCATCGACGCGGGCGACATCACCCCGACCGTCCTGATGCCCGGCGACCCGGCCCGGGTGCCGATCATCGCGGGCTTCTGGGACGAGGCCCGCCACGTCGCGACGAATCGCGAGTACGTCACGTACACCGGCACGTACAAGGGGGTCCCCATCTCGGCGACCTCGACGGGCATCGGCGCGCCGTCGACATCGATCGCCATGGAAGAGCTCGCCCGTTGCGGCGCCCGAACGTTCATCCGCGTCGGGACCTGCGGCACCTTCCAGGACGACGTGAACAACGGCGACATGGTCGTGTTCGACGGCGCCATGCGCATGGACGGCGCGAGCCGGCGCTACGCCCCCATCGAGTACCCGGCGGTGGCCCATCACGAGGTGGTGCAGGCGGCGATCGTCGCCGCCGAGGGCCTGGGCTTCCCGTTCCACGTAGGGCTCACCCGCAGCGCAGATTCGTTCTACGCCGGCCACCCGCGACCCGGCTCATCGTTCGGTGGCTACTGGCAGTCGTGGTGGGCCGGCGAGTTCGAGGACCTCCACCGTCTCAACATCGTGGGCGCGGAGATGGAGGCGAGCCTGATGTTCGTCCTCGCCCGCGTCTGGCGCCTTCGCGCCGGCGGCATCTCGGTCGTCCTCGACAACGCCCGCAAGGTCTCCGAGCAGGGGCAGGAGTTCGACCCCCAGGACCAGTTCGAGCACCGGCGGGCAGACATCGAGCGGCTGTCCCAGCTCGCCTGCGAGATCGTCCGCACCCTGCACGAGCAGGACGCCGCCAGGGCGGCGCGAGCGTAGGGGGCTCCGGTGCGGCGAGACACCGTTCGTCACGCCGCTCGTTCCCGTTTCGCATGGTTCGTGCGTCCCATATGTTCTGAGCCCGCTGGACAACCCGGTAGCCGCCCTTCACCATGCCCGGCGATGCATCCCCTTCGCGTGGCAGGCCTGCGACACCGGGCCGCCGTGGCCATCCTCGGCGGGATGCTCGGCGTCCTCGCCCTCGGCGGACCGGTCCTCGCGCGACCGATCGACGTCGACGACCCGACGATCACCACGGCGGCGGTTCCGCGCATCGTGCTCAAGCTGCGGGCGTCCGGCTTGTCCAAGCCGGTCTTTGCCACGAGCGCCCGCGACGGCACCGGTCGCATCTTCATCCTGGAGCAGACGGGAAAGATCAAGATCTACAAAGGTGGCGCGATCCTCTCGACACCGTTCCTGTCGCTCGTCGGCAAGGTCGGCACGGCATTCGAGCAGGGCCTGCTGGGGCTCGCATTCCACCCGGGCTTCAAGACCAACCGCAAGCTCTACGTCTCGTACACGAACCTGAACGACAGCATCGTCGTCCGCGAGTACAGGACCTACGCCAGCAACCCGAACCGGGTGAACACGGCCACTGCCCGCACGATCATCAAGATCGCCAAGCCGGCCACCAACCACAACGGGGGGATGCTCGCGTTCGCCAGTGGCGGCTACCTGTTCATCAGCACCGGCGACGGGGGTGGCAGCGGCGACCTGGGCAACCGCGCCCAGAGCCTTGACTCCTTGCTCGGCAAGATGCTGCGCATCAACATCAACGGCACGACGTCGACCAAGAACTACCGTATCCCCGCATCCAACCCGTACGTGGGCAAGCCTGGGCGCGATGAGATCTGGCAGACGGGGCTTCGAAACCCCTGGCGATGGTCGTTCGATCGCGCGAACGGCAACATGTGGATCGGCGACGTTGGCCAGGTCATGTGGGAGGAAGTCGACCGCGCGATCAGAACGTCGTCTGGGCCGGGCAAGGGCATCAACTGGGGCTGGCGCGTCCTCGAGGGAACGCACTGCTACAACCCCGCGAACGACTGCGACACCAGCGGCAAGACGATGCCGCTCCTGGAGTACGAGCACGTCGGCGGCCGATGCTCGGTGATCGGCGGATATGTGTACCGCGGCAAGAAGATCCCGGCGCTCGTGGGCCAGTACGTCTACGGCGACTTCTGCACGGGGGAGATCTGGGCGGTGGCGTCGGGCGCGACCGCTCCGGCTACGCCGGTGCTGCTGCGGGACACGAGCCTGACGATCTCGTCCTTCGGAGAGAACGCCTCGGGCGAGCTGCTCGTGCTCGATCGTGGCGGCGGCAAGATGTACGTGATCGTGCGGGGCTGACCCGCAGCACTCGGTCGCACCCACCCGCCGGCTCGCGTGCCGGCTCGCATGCCATCCTGCGTGACATGCCCGTCGACCTCGCCGCGGCAACCGCGGCGGTTTCCGCCGCCGATCCGAAGCTCGCCGCCTTCATCGACCGTGCCGGCCCGTACGCCCCGCGCGCCGGGCAGGGCAACGCACTCGCCTCGCTCGCCCGGGCAATCGTCTTCCAGCAACTGGCGACCCGCGCCGCTGCGGCCATCCACGGGCGGTTCGTGGCCGCGATCGGCGGAGCAGTCTCGGCCGAGGCGATTCTCGCCACGGACGCGGCCGCCCTCCGCGGCGCGGGCCTGTCGGCCGCCAAGACCACAGCGCTGCGCGACCTGGCCACCAAGGTTGTCGACGGCACCGTCCCGCTCCACGGGCTCGAGGCCCTGGACGACGACGATATCGTGGCCAGGCTCACCACGGTCCGCGGGATCGGACGCTGGACGGCCGAGATGTTCCTGCTCTTCGAGCTCCAGCGACCCGATGTCTGGCCCGTCGACGACCTCGGCGTCCGCCACGGATGGCGCCTCATCCACGACGAGCCGGAGCTCCTGAAGCCGCGCGAGCTCCAGGCGGCGGGCGAGCGGTTCCGGCCTTACCGCAGCGTCGTGGCGCTGTTCTGCTGGCACGCGGTTCACGTCGATCGCGGGCAGGGCCCGGTCTAACCGCCGTCGCCCGAAGGCAGCGCGGCACTCCAGCCGCCCACGTGCTCTATCCGGAAGGCGAGGATCTCGGTGAATGGCGCCGTCCGGTACTGGAGGTACCGGCCGCGCAGCGCGGCAACGAGGTCGGCGACGGTCGCGGCCGGCGCGTCAATGCGGCGCAGGGATAGCCGGACCCACCACAGGCGTGACCAGTCGGCTGGATCCCAGTGCTCCACGAGCAGCGTCGCCCGCGGGTCACCCTCGAGGTTGCGGATCCGCCCGAGCGCGGTGGAGCCCTTGGGCTTCACCGAATCCACGGGCACCGCGAGCCAGTCGTCGACGATCGCGAAGCAGGCCGGGACGAGGTCGGCGCCCCTGGTCGGCTGCATCGTGGCCAGCACGCCGTGGTCGGCGGCAGCCGCGCGCCGCAGCGCCTCCGTGCGGTCGAAGTGCACGCATCCCTCACTTCCAGCCGGCAGGCCCCGCGCCACATGCGCGCCGTCCGCGCCGGCCGTCAGTCTCCCATCGAATCACACGCCCCGTCAGCCGCTCGTCAGTGGCAGGTCCCGCTGGCGGTATCCGTGAACGACTTGCCCGCGACCGGCATGAATCGCGAGCTCCACGCCCCAGCGGACAGCGTGAGCTTGAGGACGCCCCAGGTCGTCGCGTTGCGCCTCCGGCTCGTCGAGAGGACGTCGTTGAAGTCGTACAGATCCCGGCCGCCGGTCCCGACGACGAACGAGACGATGCCCCGACCCGGAGCGAGGTCGCCGCCGCCGTCCATGGGGGCGAACCGCTCGTAGCTGTGGTCGTGGCCCGCCATCACGATCTCCGCGCCGGCGTCGTACAGGGCGTCCCAGAGCGCATCGGTCGAGGGGTCGTTGCCGTGCCGGCCGGAGCTGTAGCGCGGGTGATGCCAGTACGCGAGCGTGCACTGGTGGGGGTTCGCGGCCATGTCGTCCTTCAGCCACGCCACCTGTGCAGACGCGGGACCGCAGGCCACGAACTCGCAGTTGCTGTTGAGCGAGTAGATCCGCCACGCGCCCCGGTCGTAGGCGTAATAGCCCTTGCCTGGATCGCCGGCGCGCTGGCCGAAGTAGCCGAAGTAGCCGGTCGCGCCGGCGGTCCTGTATTCGTGGTTGCCCGGTGACGGCCGCGTCCGGTCGAAGTGGCGACCCCAGGTCGGGTCATAACAGTTCTCGAACTCGAGGCTGGTCCCGCTCTCGTAGGCGTTGTCGCCGAGGGTGAACACGGTTCCCGCGATGTGGTCGAGGAGGGCAGCCGTCGCCGAATCACCGGCGGAACCGCAGACGGCGATGTCGCCCGCGCCGACGAGGACGACCGAATCGGATTCCGACGGGGGCGTCGAGGGCTTCGCCGTGGGCTTGACGGTCGGTTTCGCGGTTGCCTTCGCCGTCGGCCGCAGCGTGGGCTCGATTGTCGTCGCGGCCGTGGTGCCCGGCGTCGCGCCCGGCGTCGCCACGACGGTTGGCGGCGGCAGGCTCGGCCCAAGCGTCGCGGGCACGGTCGACGCGGTGATGATCGCCGAAGGGCCGCCGCTGCCGATGGCAGTACCGGTCGCCGACGGCTGCAGGCCCGGGCCAATGATTCCGGGCATCGCCGCGAGGAACCCCAGTGCGGCGAGGGCGGCGATGACCGCGAGTACGCCGGCGGCCCGCGTGCCTCGGAGCTGCGTCACCGGGCCATGGTCAGTGGCACGTCCCACGCGCCCGTGGCACCGCAGGCGCCGATCATGACCTGACGTACCCCTCGCCGAGCTGGATGGATAGGTCCGCTGCCGGGCACAAAGGGCCGTCGGCGGGCTGGCAGCGTCAGGGTAGCGCCGCGGCGTGTCAACTCGCCGGGAGTCCTGTCCGGGGGCCATTCGTCGCCGTCCCGGAGTTTCTCACGAGACTCTCAGGCGTCGGGTCTTTGATGACGGGCATGACTGACGAGCTGCGAACAGATCCCGGGCGCGGCGACGTGACGCCCGACCTCGCCCCGACCTGCGACAGCCACCTCTCCACGGAGTCCGAGCCGGCCGTTCCTCCCCGGCCCGACCTCCCGGTGACCGACCCGGCACCCCGACCGTCCCGCGCCGGCGGTCGGGGACTCGCCGGGCTGCTCGCCGTGAGCATCCTGTCGGCGGTGGTCGCCTCGACGGGGACGACGGCCTTGCTCCTGGCCAACCTCGACGGCTCCACCGCCGCGTCGAGCCCGACGGCCAACGGCCGGACTATCGCCACCGGCGAGTCTGACGAGGACATCACCGCGGTCGTGGCCGCGGCCCGGCAGTCGGTCGTCACGATCACGGCCGATGGCATGTCGTCCAACCGGTTCTCGCCATTCTCGGTGCCGACGACCGGGGTCGGGTCGGGCGTCGTCCTCACCGCGGACGGCTACATCCTCACGAACCGGCATGTCATCGACGACAGCCAGAGCCTCAGCGTGGCCTTCGCCGACGGCCGGGAGCTCCCCGCGACGATCATTCGAATCTCGGACGTGACCGATCTCGCGCTGATCAAGGTAAACGCCGCCGGCCTCGAGGCAGCCGCCATCGGTGACTCCTCCGCGCTGGCGGTCGGGCAGACCGCGATCGCGATAGGGAGCCCGCTCGGCACTTACACGGAGACGGTCACCCGCGGGATCATTTCGGGGCTCGACCGGCAGATCACGGTCGCGGACCAGTCGACGCGCCGCCAGATGACGCTAAGGGGCCTGATCCAGACCGACGCGGCGATCAACCCCGGCAACAGCGGCGGGCCCTTGCTCGACGGCGGCGGCAACGTCATCGGCATCAACACCGCGATGGCCTCCAGCGCCGAGGGCCTCGGCTTCGCGATCCCGATCTCGGCCGCGGACGACCTCATCGACCTGGCCAGCGTCAGCGCGACCGCCTGACGTGTCCCCATCGGCTCGCCCCCCGCACTGCGCCTACCATGCCCATCCCATGACGGGCGTACCGGCCGCACGCCGCTCCTGATCGCGACGAGCTCCCAATGCACCTTCTGCTCGTCGAGGATGACCCGCGCCTCCAGCGCGTCCTGCGCCGCCTGCTCGAGGACGATCGCCACGTAGTGGAGGTCGCGCCGGACGGCGGGACGGCGCTGGAGCTCGCCGAGGCGACCGCCGGCATCGAGGCCGTGATACTGGATCTCGGGCTGCCCGACATGTCCGGGCTGGACGTGGCGAGGCGAATGCGCCGCGACGGGCGCGAGCTCGCGATCCTGATGCTGACCGCGCGAGACACCGTGAACGACCGGGTCGCGGGGCTCGACGCGGGCGCCGACGACTACCTCGTCAAGCCGTTCGCATACGAGGAGCTATCCGCCCGCCTTCGCGCGCTGGCGCGGCGCGCCGAGCCGGGCGCCCGCCGGCCGGACCCCATCCTCGCGGCCGGGCCTATCGCATTGGACGAGCGCAGCCGCCGCGTCACCGTCGCGGGCAAGGCGGTCGACCTCAGCCCGCGTGAGTTCTCGCTGCTGGAGTGCTTCCTGCGCCACCCGGGCCAGTCGCTGACCCGGGACCAGCTCCTTGATCAGGCCTGGCCGTTCTCGGTTGCGGTCACGCCGAACGCCGTGGACGCGTACGTGCACTACCTCCGCACCAAGCTCGGCGACGCCGGGCGCTGGATCGAGACCGTCCGCGGTGTGGGCTACCGGCTGGCCGATGGCTGAGGGGGCCGCGCCGGTCGACGTGGCCGAGCGGGCCGCGTCGGAGACCGACGCGCGCCTGGTCCGTGGCGTGCGCTGGCGGCTCGTGGCATGGAGCGGTGGCTCGACGCTCCTCGTCCTGTT
The DNA here is from genome assembly GCA_035513775.1 of Candidatus Limnocylindria bacterium. Lineage (GTDB taxonomy): Bacteria > Chloroflexota > Limnocylindria > Limnocylindrales > CSP1-4 > UBA5189. The sequence continues at coordinate 22,050 of DATKBR010000110.1, read as the reverse complement.
CTGTCTCGGTGTCGCGCTGTACGTGAGCGTTGCGTCGTCCCTGGAGGCCACCGGGCTCGCGGCCCTCGACCGGCGGGCGGAGGAGATCCAGTCATTCGGCCGCGGGCCGGCCGGGCCGGGCGGCGCCGATTCCCCGATCGACTTCCTGTTCGGCGGCGGGGGCACCTTCGCCATCGTGATCGCCCCGGACGGCACGGCCATCGGGCCGCGCCAGATCTCCATCCCGGGCGGCCTTCCGAATTCGGAGGCGGCCACGGTGGCCGGACGTGCCGGCCGCGACGTCCGGACCACCACGATCACGGTGCGATCGCGCGGCGACGCCGCCGAACGCGTGCCAGTTCGGCAACTGACCGTGCCCCTGGACACGAACCGGGGCCGGTACTTCGTCCAGGTAGTCCAGGACCGAACAGCGGAGGAACGGACGCTCCAGAGCCTCGTCCTTGCGCTCGTGCTCGGCGGGCTGGTGGTCGTGCTGGTCGCCGTCGGGTTCGGGGCGGTCTACGCGCGACGCGCGCTCGTGCCCATCCGCGAGTCCCTGGCCGGGCAACGTGCCTCGCTCCGACGGCAGCGCGAGTTCGCCGCCGACGCGAGCCACGAGCTCCGGACGCCCCTCACCGTGATCCGCAGCTCCGTCGAGCACCTGCGCCGAAACGCGGACCAGCCGGTCGCGAAGGTCGGCAACGCGCTCGTCGACATCGATGACGAGGTGAAGCACCTGACGACGCTCGTCGACGACCTGCTGCTGCTGGCGCGCTCCGACTCCGGCGCCGTCACGCTCGAGCGGGTGCCGCTCCATCTCGACGACGTCGCCGCCGACGCCGCCGGGGCGCTCGCCAAGCCGGCCGCCGACGCGGGCGTGCGGCTCGAGGTGGACCCGGTGCCGACGACCGCGCTCGGCGACCCGGCCCGGTTGCGCCAGCTCGTGACCATCCTCGTGGACAACGCGATCCGCCACAGCCCGCGCGACGGCACGGTGCGGGTGATCGTTCGCCCGTCGCCGTCCGGCACCGAGGCCACGCTGGCCGTCGAGGACTCCGGTCCGGGCGTGGCGCCCGAGGACCGGGAGCGCGTCTTCGACCGCTTCTGGCGCGCACCCGGCGCGCCTGCCGGCGGCACGGGCCTGGGGCTCGCGATCGCCAGGTGGATCGCCGAGCACCACGATGGGTCGATCTCGGTCGAGCCCTCGGCCGCGGGCGGCGCCCGCTTCGACGTCAGGATCCCCACCGCGTCGCCGACGCCAGCCCCGGAGGCAACCACGTGACCATGTCCCGTCGCTCACCCCTCGCCCTCGCCGGCCTCGTCGTTCTCGGCGGCGCGGCCGGTCTGGCCTTCCTGTTCCTCCGCGGGGCACCGCCGCCGGCGGTCGGCGTCGCCACCGGGTCACCCGGCGCCAGCCTTCCGGCCGCGAGCGTCGGGGCCCTGCCGACCGGCGCTGCCGGCACGCTGGGACCGGACGGCCTCGATGGCACGTGGACCGTGGACACGTCCATCGGCTCGTTCGCCGACTTCTCGTCCTCGTTCGTCGGCTACCGCGTCGATGAGACGTTCGCGGACAACAGGGCGAACACGGCCGTCGGGCGCACGCCTTCGGTCTTGGGTTCGCTGATCCTCGCGGGCGCGTCGATCACCAGCGTCGAGATCACCGCGGACCTGACACAGCTCGAGAGCGACGACGATCGGCGCGATGGGCGGTTGCGCGACCAGGCCATCGAGACCGGCCGGTTTCCGCAGTCGACCTTCCGATTGACCGGCCCGATCGAACTCGGCGAGGCGCCCGCGGACGGCAAGACGGTCGACGCCACGGCGACCGGCGAGCTCACGCTCCACGGCGTGACGCGGACGGTCATCGTCCCGGTGCAGGCGAGCCTGTCCGGCGACGTGGTCACCGTCACCGGCTCGATCGAGATCCTCTTCGCCGACTACGACTTCGAGCGCCCGACGTCATTCCTCGTGCTGTCGATCGAGGACCACGGGATCATGGAATTCCAGCTCCACTTCCGCCGCGGGTGAGACGCATCGCCTGATCGGCATCCTGGGGCCGGGACGCAGGGGACTATGCTCAACCCGTGGACGTGAAGCTCCACGCGTTCCCCTCACGGGATCGCGAGTTCGTGGAGTTCGCGCAGGCGGCCTGGGCGGTGCTGCCCGAACCGCGCTCTACCGACGCGCTCCAGCGGGCACTCCGCGTTCGCTACCCCGCCGCCGTGGCCATCGAGCAGGCCGAGCTCGCACGGACCGGCGACGGACCGATCGTCTGGTACGCCTTCCGGACGGCGGCCACAGGTGCGCCGAGCCTCGAGGTCGCGGCCGAAGAGTCCGAGGGATGGGCGATCATCGACGACGAACGCCGCTTCGTCGAGGTCAGCCCGAGCCTGGCCCGGATCGCCGAGTTGCCCGCGAGCCGGATGGTCGGCCACCGGATCGAGGACTTCAGCAACCCGGCCGACCCGACGATCCGCGACGACATCGTCGGGCTCTGGAACGAGTTCCGGTCCGGCGGCGCGCTCGCGTCGACGCCCCGCTTCAACTACGCCGACGGGCGCCCCCGCGAGCTCGCCTACCGCATCGTCGCCAGCGCCGACGGCCCAGGCCGCCATCGCCTCACGGTCCGCGTCCTCCCCGAGGGGTAGCCCGCGGGAACGACGCCACCCGACAACCTGCCCGCAGGCTACAGTCCCCGGCGATGCCAGAGGATCGGTTCGATGTGGTGATCGTGGGTGGGGGGTCGGCCGGCTGCGTGCTCGCCAGCCACCTCACCGAGGATCCGGGCACACGGGTGCTGGTCCTGGAGGCCGGGCGGCCGGACTGGCGCTTCGACGTCTTCCTGCACATGCCGGCGGCATTCGCGTTTCCGATCGGCAGCCCCCTGTACGACTGGAGCTACCGCTCCGAGCCCGAGCCGTTCATGCACGGGCGGCGCGTCTACCACGCGCGGGGCAAGGTCCTGGGCGGCTCGTCGTCCATCAACGGGATGATCTTCCAGCGCGGCAATCCCCTGGACTACGAGCGCTGGGCGACCGTGCCCGGCATGGATGCCTGGGACTACGCCCACTGCCTGCCGTACTTCAAGCGCATGGAGACGGCTCTCGCGGCGGACCCGAACGACCCCTTTCGCGGCCGGACCGGGCCGCTGGCCCTGGAGCGGGGGCCGGCGACCAGTCCGCTGTTCGAAGCGTTCTTCGAGGCCGTCCAGCAGGCGGGGTACCCGATCACCGACGACGTGAACGGCTTCCGCCAGGAGGGTTTCGGGGCATTCGACCGCAATATCCATCGCGGCCGGCGGCTGTCTGCGGCGACCGCCTACCTCGGTCCGGCGATGCGCCGCCCGAACCTGGAGGTGCGAACTTCGGCGCTCGTGACCTCGATCACGTTCGACGGCCGGCGCGCGACGGGCGCCGAGTACCTGGCCGGGGGCGGGCACCACCGCGTCCTGGCCGGAGAGGTCATCCTCGCCGGCGGTGCGATCAACACGCCGCAGCTGCTCCAGCTCTCCGGGATCGGCGACGCCGCGCACCTGCGCGGCCTTGGGATCGAACCGGTCCAGCACCTGCCGGGCGTCGGCGAGAACCTGCAGGACCACCTCGAGGCGTACGTCCAGCACGCGAGTCGCGAGCCGGTCTCCATGCAGCCCCATGCCACGGAGCTGTGGCGCCGGCCCTGGATCGGGTTCCAGTGGCTGTTCTTCCGGCGCGGGCCCGGCGCCACGAACCACTTCGAGGCGGGCGGGTTCGTGCGCGGCGACGAGGACGTGGCCTACCCGAACCTGATGTTCCACTTCCTGCCGCTTGCCATCCGCTACGACGGCACGGCGCCGGCCGGCAAGCACGGCTATCAGGTGCACGTCGGCCCGATGTACTCCGACGCTCGCGGCACCGTCCGGATTCGCTCCATCGACGCGCGGGTGCACCCGGCGCTGGTCTTCAACTACCTCTCGACGGCGCAGGATCGACGCGAGTGGGTCGAGGCGATCACCGTCGCCCGGCAGATTCTGGGCCAGCCCGCGTTCGAGCGCTATGACGCCGGCGAGGTGTCACCCGGGCCGTCCGTCCAGACGGACGCGCAGATCCTCGATTGGGTCGGCCACGACGCCGAGACCGCTCTGCATCCCTCGTGCACCGCTCGGATGGGGACGGACGTCGACGACGGCGCGGTGGTAGATCCCGCGACGATGCGGGTGCATGGCACAAACGGGCTCCGCGTCGTCGACGCGTCGGTGTTCCCCTACATCACCAACGCGAACATCTACGCCCCGGTGATGATGGTCGCAGAGCGCGCGGCCGACCTCATCCGCGGCGTGACCCCGCTACCGCCCGAACCGCTGCCGTTCTACCGGCACCAGCCCGCTCCCTGACCCTCGACGGGGTTCGGCCGTGGCGCGCCTCAGGCCTGCTTCGGCCGCCGGCCGCCGCCGCGTCCGCCCGGGATGGGGCCGCGGCTCAGGTAGATCGCGCCGTTGCGGACTCCGAGGTTGACGGCGCTTCCGCTGGCCTTGATCTGCTTCGCGATGGCGAGCCGAATCGTGGCGAGCTTCTCGTTGTCCTCCAGCTCGATCTTCTTGATCGAGGAGGCCGGTCCGGCACCTAGCTCGTTGAGCGTCTTCGCGATTAGTTGCTCACGTCGCTTGTTTGCCAGTTGACGCGGGGTTAGTGCACGTGGCTTGCGCGGCTTTGGTGCAAGCTCTTCTGGTTTGGCATCGCGAACGCGGACCATGTGGGGGGCCTCCTCGGGAGCGAATACACTGCGGTGGTCGTGAAGATATAGACGAGCGCGTAGCGTAACGAATGGTTCCGCCATTATCCAACGACGACGCGTTGAAGGCTGCTGAACCGCGCGCTAACCGATGATCTGGCGGAGCGCGAAGATGACGTTTGCGGGGCGTTCGGCAAGGCGCCGCATGTACCAGGGATACCAGGCATGACCGTACGCGATGAGGTTGCGGACGAGATAGCCTTCCTTGGCGAGCCGGCGTTGCTGATCCATGCGGATCCCGTACAACATCTCGACCTCGAAGCTGGACTTCGGGAGGTCCATCGCCCTGGCGTGCTCTGCGATCTGCTCGATCAGCCGGACGTCGTGCGTGCCGAGGCCGAGGCGCACCTGGCGGCCGCTCCTGGCACCCTCGAGGAGGGCCACGCCCAGGGCCACGAAGTTGGCGTCGACGTCGTGCTTTGACTGGTACGCAATTGACTCCAGCTCGGCGTACGCGCCTTTGACCAGCCGGATCTGCGGGTCCAGCGGGAGGAGTCGCTGTACGTCTGCGGCAGTGCGGCGCAGGTAGGACTGCAGGCACAGGCCCGTGTTCGGGTGGTCCGCCTTGAGGCGCTCGTAGAAGGCGATCGTGCCCTCCGCGTAGGCGCTGCCCTCCATGTCGATCCACAGGGTCTTGTCGTTCTCGGCGGCGCGCTCCGCGAGCCGGGCGGCATGCCCCAGCGTCCGCTCGACGTCGAGGTCGTAGCCGAGCTGGGTCAGCTTGACGCTCACCTCGCCATCGAGGTCGCGCGTGCGGATGTCGGCCATCAGCCCGAGGTAGTGCTCGACGACCTCGTCGCCTTCCTCCACCGTCGTGATGTTCTCGCCGAGGCGGGTGAACATGCTGGTGATGCCGTCGGCGCGGAACTTCGCCGCCGCATCCAGTGCGCTCGCGGCGTCCTCGCCGGGCATGAACCGGCGGACGGCCCGCTTCGCGAACCACAGGCGCGGCAGGTGGTCGCGGAGCCAGCGGTTCCGCGCCATCCAGAGCAACAGGCGTCGCATCACCGCGCAGCCTACTGCGTCGGGCCCTGGCAGGAAGGGGCCACTCGGCCGCAATCACGGGGCCGCTCGGCCATACTGAGCTGGTGACGACGAAAGGCTCCGGCGGGACGCGCCGCGAGACCGATTCGATGGGCGCGATCGAGGTCCCGGCCGACCACTACTGGGCGGCCCAGACCCAGCGATCGCTGCACCACTTCGCGATCGGGCGCGACCGGATGCCGGAGCGGATCATCCGGGCATTCGGCCTGCTCAAGCTAGCCGCCGCGGACGTGAACACGGCGCTGGGCCTCATCCCCGCCGACGTCCACGGCCGAATCGTCGTGGCGGCCCGCGAGGTCGCCGAGGGCACCCTCACCGACGAGTTCCCGCTCCGGGTCTGGCAGACGGGCTCCGGGACGCAGACCAACATGAACGTCAACGAGGTGATTGCGAGCCGCGCCAACGAGGCGGCCACGGGAACACGGGGCGGCAAGGGCCCGATCCATCCCAACGACCACGTCAACCGCAGCCAGTCGAGCAACGACACCTTCCCGACCGCGCTGCACATGGCCGTGGCGATGGCCCTGGTCGAGGACCTCGTTCCGTCCGTCCGGGCGCTGCGCGACGCCCTCGACGCCAAGCGCGCCGAGTTCGACGATGTCGTCAAGATCGGGCGGACGCACCTCCAGGACGCCGTGCCGCTGACCCTCGGCCAGGAGTTCAGCGGCTACGTCGCCCAGCTCGACGGCGGGATCGAGCGAATCGAGGGATCGCTGCCCGGCCTGTACGAGATCGCGCTCGGCGGGACTGCCGTCGGCACCGGGATCAACAGCCATCCGCAGTTCCCGGAGCGCGTCGCGGGGCGCATCGCCGAGCTGACGGGGCTGCCGTTCGTGACAGCGCCCAACAAGTTCGCGGCGCTCGCCGGCCAGGAGGCAACGGTCTTCGCCTCGGGCGCCCTGCGCACGCTGGCCACGAGCCTGATGAAGATCGCCAACGACATACGCTGGCTCGGATCCGGGCCGCGCGCTGGCCTCGGCGAGCTGCGCCTGCCGGAGAACGAGCCGGGCTCCTCGATCATGCCCGGCAAGGTGAACCCGACGCAGGCCGAGGCGATGACGATGGTCTGCGTCCAGGTGATGGGCTACGACGTCGCCATCGGGATCGCCGGGTCGCAGGGCAACTTCGAGCTCAATGTGTTCAAGCCGATCATCGCCCACGATCTCCTCCACGGGATCGAGCTGATCACGGACGCGTGCCGGAGTTTCCGCGAGTTCTGCGTCGAAGGGCTCGAGGCCGACCGGGAGCGGATCGACGAGCATGTCGCGAACTCGCTCATGCTCGTGACGGCTCTGACACCTCGGATCGGCTATGACAAGGCTGCCGAAATCGCCAAGAAGGCACATCACGAGGGCTCGACGCTTCGCGCCGCCGCCCTCGCCCTTGGCTATCTCGACGAGGCCGAGTTCGATGCACTCATGCGGCCGGAGGCGATGACCCGCCCCTCCGCCTGAGCACGGAAGGCGCGGCCAGCTTCGCGCGACGGGCCACCAAGGTGCGACGCGGAGCCGTCAGGAGGTCGCAGCGTGCGCTGGAAGCCATCTCGTTCCACCCAGGTCGAAGACCGTCGCGGCGCCGGGGGCGGCGGCGGGCTCGGCGGCGTGCGCATGGGCGGACTTGGCGGCGGCGGCATCCCGCTCCCGATCGGCGGGGGCATCGGCGGCATCGTCATCTTCGTAATCATCATCGTCGTCATGAACCTGCTCGGCGGCTCGGGCGGGGCCGGTTCCGGCGGCCTGAGCGGAGGCCAGGGTGGCGCGATCTCGTCGCTCGACCCGAACGACCGCTTCGGCAACTTCGTCAACACCGTCACGGTCGACGTCCAGTCGTTCTGGGAGCGGGAGTTCCAGGCCCGCGGCAAGGACTACCCGGAGACGGTGACCGTCATGTTCACCGAATCAACCCAGACTGGTTGTGGCTCCGCGTCGGCCGCGACCGGGCCGTTCTACTGCCCCGCGGACGGCAAGGTATTCATCGACGAAGGCTTCTTCGAGCAGCTCAGTACCCAATTCGGCGTCTCCGGCGAGTTCGCGCACGCGTACGTAATCGCGCACGAGTACGGCCACCGGGTCCAGGATGTCGTCGGCACGATGGACCAGGTGCGGGCCGATCAGCAGTCGAGCCCCGGCAGGGCAAACGAGCTGTCGATCCGGCTCGAGCTCCAGGCGGACTGCTTTGCGGGATTCTGGGCCAGCTCGGTCTGGCGAACGCCCGACGACACCGCGGTCGAGTCGATCACCGAGCAGGACATCCGCGACGGGCTCACTGCGGCGGCGGCCATCGGTGACGACCGGATCCAGGAGCAGGCCACGGGCACGATCGACAAGGAGTCCTGGACGCATGGCTCCGCCGAGCAGCGCATGAAGTGGTTCAGGACCGGGTTCGATCAGGGCACGATGGAAAGCTGCGACACCTTCGCCGCCGCGAACCCGTAACGCCCCCGGCAGCGGATCGTCGGGGCCAGAGGTCGGCGGGGACTACTTGCCCTTCTTCGGCGGCAGCGTGGCGGTGTAGTCGAGCGCCTCGCCGATGAGCGCCTCGACGCGGGCGTCGTCCGCGAGGACCGCGTCGGACATCGCGGCGTAGCCCTTCATCGTGCGGCCGGGCATGACCTCGAACGGTCCGCCGTCGCCGGCGGCCTCCACCTCGGCGAGGCGCTCCGGTGCGAGGCGGACCCACCACGTCTTGGCGAACAGGCCGCTGGCCATGTGACCGCCGACCCACGCGCACGGGTAGCCGAACATGGGACGGCGCTTGACCTCCGGTCCCCCGACTCGGTCCAGGACCGCCCCGAACCGCTCGACGAGCTCCGGGGGCGGCTTCTCGAACTTCGGCATGTCCGGCATGCCGAGACGATACGCCTCAACGTGACGGGCGGCCGCGCGGACCCCCGCGAGGCGTGACCGGCAGCCGCGCGTCCGGCGAGAAATCGCGCACCAGGTCGCGTGGCGCTACCCGCGGCCCATAGCGCGGCGGCCGGATGCCGGACGCCTCGATCAGGCGTACGACGCGCGCTCTGTGCCCGGCCCAGGGCGCCAGCAGCTCCAGCATCTGCTCGTCGGTGCCGCGGGGGGCGCCCGTGAGCGCAAACGTGACGACATTGGACAGGTGCGCATCCCCCACGCTCACGGCATCCGGGTCGCCGAGAGCCCGGAGCGTGACCTCGGCCGCGGTCCACGGCCCGATGCCCGCGTGGGCGCGCAGCGCCGCCACCAGCGCGCCGGCCCCGGCGCCGCCGCCGCCCGGGAGGCGGGCCGGGCCGCCCAGGGTCTCCAGGCGCGGGCACTCCCGCGCGATTCGCCGCAGGACCGCGCCGCGTCGTGGCTCCACGCCCAGGCCGGTGAGGGTCCACGACGGCAATCCGGCGACCGCCTCGGCGGTCGGCGGCAGGAGCACCCCCAGGGGACCGGGTGCGGGCGCGCCATGCGCGCGGACGAGCCGGCGGTAGTTGCGCCACGCCTCGGTGCCGGTGATCCGCTGCTCCAGGATCGCCGGCAGCAGCGACTCCCACACGGCGCCAGTTCGCGCCAGCCGGACCCGCCCGAATCGCCTGGCGAGCCCCGCGACCACCGGGTGGAGCGCCGGATCGAACCCGTCGTCATCGTCATCGAGGCCCAGCGCCGCCGGCAGGCCGTCCAGCAGCTGCTCCGCGCCGGGCCCCCAGGCCCAGGCCCGCACCGACGTGCCATCCACTCGGACTTCGATCGCGCCCGGCCCGTCGGGTGTCACCGACGCCCGAATCGCCGCTCCCGCCGACACGCGCATCGTGGGATCGCCGGCGCCGCGGGCCAGCGGGCCGAACGCCGAGCGCAGGTCCAGCCGGCCGTCGAGCGTGATCGCCCGGGTCGCGGCGCCGGCGCGGGGATCGCCTGCGGCCATCACGAGACGACGCCCGCAATCGTGCTGCGATGCAAATCCGCGGCCTCGTCGCAACCCGCGATGTGCCTACCTGGGGTAAGGTCTACCCAGACGTGCGACTCTCCAGAGTCGTCGCGAGCGCCGCGCTCATTGCGATGCTCGCCTCGGTCGTCGTCCCCGGGCTTGTCGGGTCGCGCAACCCCAGTGCGCCTGCAGCCATCGATCCTGCGACCTTCCGCGAGGTCGGAATCGATCAATCGGTGGCGGCGATGACGATTCCGAAGCTTGATCCCGAAACCCAGTCTGCAGGCCGCCTCGCAGCCGACGCGATCCTGAGTGAGCCCCGACCGGTGCCGCTCGGCACCGCCGCGCCCAGGCCCGTCGCGCAGGTGCCGGCCGCCAAGATGATCGTCCAGGTCATCTGGCACCTCGACAACAACATAAGCTGGTACGGACCGGGCTTCTACGGCAACGGCGGCGCGTGCGGGATGATGCCAGGCGGGCTCACGAAGGAGACCGTCGGCGTCGCGCACCGGACGCTCCCATGCGGCACGGTGGTGACGTTCCGCTACAACGGTCGAACCGTGACGACCCGGGTCATCGACCGCGGGCCGTACGTCGCGGGGCGGACATGGGACATGACCAAGGGGTTGTGCACCCTCCTGAATCACTGCTTCACCGGCGGCGGGGTGTACTGGAAGCTCGGCGGCTGACCTCGGCGCCGGCGCGGTTGCCGGCTCCATTCCGTCGGCATCAGGCCCGGGGCGTATGCTCGGAACCGTGGACCGCTGGCGAACGATCATCGAGCCGTTCCGGATCCACTCCGTCGAACCCATCCGGCTGACGACGGTCGAGCAGCGTGATGCGGCACTCGAGGCGGCCGGGTACAACCTGTTCAACCTCCATGCCGACGATGTCCTGATCGACCTGCTCACCGATTCTGGCACCGGCGCGATGAGCCGGGACCAGTGGGCGGCGATCCAGCACGGCGACGAGAGCTACGCAGGCTCGCCCTCCTGGTTCGCCTTCCTCGAAGGCGTCACCGCCCTGTTCCCGTTCAAGCACGTCATCCCCACCCACCAGGGCCGCGCGGCGGAGAAGATCCTGTTCAGCGTCATCGGCGGGCCGGGCAAGGTCGTGCCCAACAACACGCATTTCGACACGACCAGGGCGAACGTCGAGGCCTCCGGCGCGGAGGCGGTGGACCTGGTGATCGCGGAGGGCCGCGATCCCTCGTTCATCCACCCCTTCAAGGGCAACATGGACACGGACGCCCTGGACGGCTTCCTGGCCGAGCACGCGGGGCGCGTGCCGGTGGTGTTCGTGACCGTGACCAACAACTCCGGCGGCGGCCAGCCGGTTTCTTTGGAGAACCTGCGCGCCGTCCGGGCCGTCTGCGACCGCCACGGCGTGCCGCTGTTCCTGGATGCCTGTCGCTTCGCCGAGAACGCGTGGTTCATCAAGCTGCGCGAGCCAGGCCAGGCGGATCGCACCATCCCGGACATCGTGCGCGACATGGCGGCGCTCGCCGACGGCATGACCATGTCCGCCAAGAAGGACGGTCTCGCCAACATCGGCGGCTGGCTGGCGATGAACGACGACGCCCTCGCCGAGCAGTGCCGCAACCTGCTGATCCTCACCGAGGGCTTTCCGACCTACGGCGGCCTCGCGGGTCGCGACCTCGAGGCCATTGCGCAGGGGCTCCGGGAGGTGGTCGACGAGGACTACCTGCGCTACCGGGTCCGCTCCACGGCGTACCTGGGCGAGGCGCTCGACGCCGTGGGAGTACCGCTCGTCAAGCCGTTTGGCGGCCACGCCATCTACCTCGACGCCCGGGCGCTGCTGCCGCACATCGAGCCGCTTGGATATCCCGGTCAGGCGCTCGCGATCGCGCTGTATCGGGAGGGCGGCATCCGCGGTTGCGAGATCGGCACCGTGATGTTCGGGCGTCGCCCGGACGGCATCGAGGAGCCGGCCGCGATGGACCTGGTTCGCCTCGCCATCCCGCGGCGCACGTACACCCAGAGCCACATTGACTACGTCATCGAGGTCGTGCGCCATGTCGCGGAGCGGGCGGCCTCGTTGCGCGGGGTGCGGATCGTCGATCAACCGCCGGCTCTCCGGCACTTCACGGCCCGCTTCGCCCCGTTGGCCTGACGGCCGTCGCGGGCCATCGGCCCGGGCCGTCGCCGCGCCCGTCCCAGGCGCCCGGCCCGTCGATCAGGCGGTCGCTGCGGGCGAGTTCGCCGCCGGCGCGGGCGCCTCTCGATCGAATGCGCTCGCAACAAGCTCCGATTCTGACTCCATGGCATCGAGCTCGTCCACGTAGACCGGGATGCTGAAGCCGAATTCGGCGCCCTTGTCCGGCAGCGGCGTGGCCCAGATCCGGCCGCCCATCGTGGTGACAAGCTCACGGCACACGAAGAGCCCGATCCCGGCGCCCGGCGCGATCGAAGCCTGCGACGCGGACCGGTAGTAGAGGCCGAACAGGCGCTCAGAGTCGTCGTCGACGATCCCGGGGCCGTCGTCGCGGACCCTGACGATGACCTCCCCTTCGCCGTCCTCGAGGCTCACCTCGACCGTCGCGCCGGCGCCGCTGTACTTGGCGGCGTTCGACAACAGGTTGCGCATGATCTGGGCGAGGTACTCCTCGTCGGCACCCACCATCTGGACCGGTCCCTCGGAGACGAGCTTGATCGTCACCTCCGGCCACAGGCCCCGTTCCCGCTCAACGAGCTGGCGGATGATCCGGTCGATCAGGACGGGCCGTACGCCGCCGAAGTCGCCACCGCGCTCGATGCGCGCCATCGCGACGAGGTTCTCGATCATCCGCTGGAGCCGCTCCGCCTCGCCTGCGACGTTCACCAGCAGCTCGTTCCGGGTCTCCGGATCGAGCCGGGCACCGCGCCCCAGGAGGAGCTGCGTCCCGCCGTAGATCGACGTGACCGGCGTCCGCAGCTCGTGCGACAGGACGCCCAGGAACCGGTCGCGAATCTGGTCGGCTTCGTGGCGCCAGGTGACGTCGGACACGACTGCAACCTGGAAGGGCCGCCCGTCCAGCTCGAACGTGCTCCTGCCCATCTCGGCTGGGAAGTGGGTGCCATCGATGCGGCGGCCCGTCGTCTCCGACCGGTAGACCGGACGATCGCCCACCGTGGTCGGCGTCTCGTCCTTGTGCAGCGCGACCAGGTCCCCGAGCGGCATCCCGATGAGGTGGTCCACCTCGCAGCCGAACAACGCGCCCGCCTGGCGGGTTGCCCATGACACCCGGCTGTCCTCGTCGAGGGCGAGGATCGAGTTGGGGTCCGCCTCCAGGAGAGCGCGGAAGCGCGCCTCGCTCGCGCGGGCGGTGCGCGATTCCTCCGCCTCCCGGCGGGCCTCGCCGAGGCCGATGAGCATCTCCTCGCGGTCGATCGCGTGAGCCGTCAGGGAAGCGAGGTCCCGAATCAGGGCCAGGTCGTCCTCCACGAACAGCGGCCTGCCCTCGACCTCGGCGACAAGGATCTCGGATGCATCGGCGTCTGGCCGAACGGCGACCTCCACCTTCGACGTCGACGCCGTCGGAACGGCGCCCGCAGGGTCATCCGCGGAACGGTCGCCGACGACGGCCAGCGGGGCGCCCGGCCCCGCCATGATCGAGACACGGGTGGCGCCGAGGATGTTCCGTGCCGTCACGGCGAAGTCCGTCCAGAGACCGCCAGGGCTCGTCTTGGTCGATGGAACGACCAGCTTGCGAACCAGTTGGAACGAAGCCGCCCGATTCACCGCGCGGCGGAACCAGCGCGGGGGCACGAACGCGCCCAGGTACCCGAAGGCGGCGACGAGCGCGATCAGGCGCGTCAACGTGATCGCATCGGCGCTTGATTCGCCGGGAGCGCTAGCCACCGAGCTCAGCCCGGCCAGCAGGATCGCGGCGGCGAAGAGCCCAGTCGCGATCGCCGCAGACGCAAGGCGGACTTTGGCCACGCCATACCGGCGCCGGCCTTCGAAGGCGAACCACGTCGCCGCGCCGATCTCCACGGCGAAGAAGAAGAAGACCGCAAACAGGATGCCCGCTTGTCGCGCGGCGGGGACGGCCGCCGGCAGCAGGACCACCGCGGCCCACGCGGCGACGGCACCGGCCAGCACCATTCGCTCCCGGAGCCTCGGCACCGTCCGGATCTGGCCGATCAGGCGAACCACCAGGTAAGGCTGGGCGAACAGGAGCGCGACCAGGATGGGTCGGGCGACCGGGGCGATCGCCGGCTGGATGTCGTCGAGGAAGGACAGGAAGAACAGCGCGGCAAACGAGCCAAAGATGGCCATCACGGACAGCTCCAGCGACCCGCGGTGGTGCAGGTACTGCCAGACGCTCATTGCGAACAGGACGTAGAAGCCGAGTTGCAGCGCGGTCGTGATCGGATCCACGGTTTGGGCGCGACCTCCTCGGTTTGCGCTCGCCGGCGAGTCTGAATCCGGCCGCGGAGCGGTCACATGATCGCCGGTTCGCGCGGCCGGGGAGTTGCAGCCACATTACAACGGGTGCGCCAACGCTCCGGAGTGTTCAGGCACGGCCCGATCGCAGCGGGCGCGATACGCTCCCAGACATGTGCCGAAGCATCAGAACCCTCCGCCACCAGGACGAAGCCGCGACGACCGGCGAGGTCGAGGCCGCCGCGCGCCAGTACGTGCGCAAGGTAAGTGGCTTCCGCCAGCCGTCGGCGCGTAACGCCGCTGCCTTCGATGCGGCAATCGCCGAGATCGCGGCGGTTTCCGAGCGGCTGATCCTCGCCGTCGGTGGCGACGTCGAGCCGGGGCCCGATCGACGGCCGCCGGTCCGCGCCCACGCCCACCCGCACTCCAGCTGACGACGTGGGCGGGTCGCCGGAGGCGGGAGCCCGCCTGCCGCTGGATCCCGACCTGCCGAGACGGCACGTCACGAGCACGAAGGTCGTCTCCGTCCGCGGCTCCGAGCTCGAGGTCCGCGACGACCTCGTCGTCGGGGAGGAGCCGCTGGAGATTCGTGCCGCCGGTCCCCGCCAGGAGCCGGTCCAGGTCGCGGTCACGATGCGGACGCCCGGTCACGAGGAGGAGCTTGCCCTCGGCTTCCTGACGAGCGAGGGCCTGCTCGAGGGCAACGAGGTCACCGGCGTGGAGTACGGCGACCCCGGCGTGATGGCGGAGCCCGACGACAGCGTGCTTGTCCGGCTCGCCCGCCGCTTCGACCCGAGCCGCGTCGCGAAGCGCAACTTCGTCGCCACCGCGTCGTGCGGGATCTGCGGCAAGGCCTCCATCGACGACGTCGCGGTGCGCTGCGAGCCCCTGCCGCGCGGCCTGCCGGTCGTCCCCCGGTCGGTCATCACGTCGCTGCCCGACGCCCTGCGCGCCGCCCAGGCTGCGTTCGAACGGACAGGCGGGCTGCACGCCGCCGGCCTGTTCGAAACCGACGGGCGCCTCGCCGCGATCCGCGAGGACGTCGGGCGCCACAACGCGCTCGACAAGCTGATCGGGTCACGGGTGCGCGTGCGCGAGCTGCCGCTCTGGGACCGGATCCTCATGGTGTCCGGCCGGGTGAGCTTCGAGATCGTCCAGAAGGCCGCCGTGGCGGGCGTGCCGATCATCTGCGCGGTCTCCGCGCCTTCGGACCTCGCCGTTCGGCTCGCGGACCGGCTCGGGGTGACGCTGATCGGATTCCTGCGCGGCGACGGCTTCAACGTGTACAGCCACGATGGCCGGGTCGACCTGCACGACCTGATGGCCGCCCGATGACGTCCTCGTCGGCCCGATGCCCGACGACTTGATCTCGCCCGCCGGCGCCGGGCGGGCTCCGCGTAGCGGGGGCCTCGTCGGGCGCTGATCAGCGTCACGGCTCTGGGTTACGATCGGGGCAGATGAGCGAGCACGTCCACCTCGAGGAAACCACACCGTGGGTGTGGCGCTGGCTCCGCGCGGAGGGGCTCGCGGGAGTCGCACTTGGCTGGGTCGCGTGGCAGGCGTACGGCGGAGAGCTGGTCTGGTTCCTGCCGTTGCTCCTGGCGCCGGATCTCTCGATGCTTGGCTACCTGCGCGGGCCGCGCCTGGGCGCGACCACCTACAACCTTGCACACAACTGGCTCGTCGGCGGCCTCGTCCTGGGGCTTGGATGGTGGCTCGGGAGTGCGCAGCTCTCGCTCGCCGGCGCGGTGCTCGTCGCGCATACGGGCATGGATCGGCTGTTCGGCTACGGCCTCAAGTACCCATCGTCATTCCACGACACGCACCTGGGCCGCATCGGCCGCCGGCGACCGGGCTGAGTAGTAGTCGGCGGAATCGACCGCCGGCCCGCCGTCGCGCTACTCCCGCCGCCGCTCGTTGGTGAACTCGAAGCCGAAACGGCCCTTGATGCACAGGTGGCCCTCGGTGACCGTGGAGTCCATGGGCGAGGTGACCTTCACGATCGTGTTGTCCTGCACGTGCAGGTCGACGACACAGCCGACGCCGCAGTACGGGCAGATCGTCGAGGTCACGGTCTGGGCCGACTCGTCCCAGGTGCCCGCCTCGCGCATGTCGTGCTCGCTCTTGAACATCAGCGCTCCCGTCGGGCAGACGCCGATGCAGTTGCCGCAGTACACGCAGGCGGAGTCCGGCAGCGGCGCGTCAAACTCCGTGGAGATCCGCGCATCGAAGCCGCGCCCCGCCACGGCGATCGCGAACGTGTTCTGGGCGTCCTCGCCGCACGCCTCGACGCACTTGTAGCAGAGGATGCACTTCGAGTAGTCCCGGACGTACAGGTTGTTGTCGACCTTCACCGGCTGCTGGACAGTCGTCGCGAGGGCCGCCTCGTCGCCGCGCGGGGAGTGGTGGTGGCCGGGCTCGCGATCGTCGCGCTCATGGGCGCCGGCGCCCTCGGCGGGCGGTCCGTAGCGGCCCGGATCCGAGCCGTACCGCTCCTGGTAGCGCGCGGCGTCGCCGTCCGGGAAGCGCGGGCCGGCGAGCGACATGTCCACCGACGAACCCAGGAACTCCAGCACGACCTTTCGCGAGAGCTTGACCCGCTCCGACTCGGTCTGGACCTCCATGCCCTCCTCGACCTTGCGCGAGCACGCAGGCGCGAGCACGCGGGCGCCCTTGACCTCCACCACGCACACGCGGCAGACGTTCACGGGAGTGAGATTCTCGAGGTAGCACAGGGTCGGGATATCGAGCCCCCGCGCCTGGCAGGCGTCCAGGATCGTCGAGCCGGCGGGGACCGAGACCTCGACTCCGTCGATCTGGAGGCCGACGCGCGGCGGGAGCGTCGCAGGCGGAGCCTCCGGGATGCGCGTGGAGCGGGCCGGGGGAGTGGTGTACACGATGCCGGGCGCCGGCGGCTCCAGCGTCGCCGCCTGGGACCCGTGCGGCGGCCCCTCGTGCGGCCCGGCGCGGCCCGCCGAGGCGGTCGGATCGCCGCTCACAGCGCGATCAGCTCTGGCTGGCGCATCGCCGACTCGATCGCTGAGGAGGCGGTCTGGCCGAGGCCACAGATGCTCGCGTCGCGCATGGCCTGGCCGATGTCGGCGAGCAGCATCAGCTCCTCCTCCCGCGTCCGGACCGCGATCTTGTCGGCGAGGCGCGCGAGCAGCTCCTCCTGGCGCACCGTCCCGACGCGGCACGGGACGCACTGGCCGCACGACTCGTCGCGGAAGAACGCCGCGATTCGCCGCAGCGTGCCGACCATGTCGGCGGTCTCGTCGAAGACCATGACGACGCCCGAGCCGAGAGTCGCGTTGATGGCGCGCGTGCCTTCGAAGGTCAGCGGCGTGTCGATGACGTCCGGGCTGACGAAGACGCCCGCCGCGCCCCCGAGCAGGATCGCCCGGATCGCGCGGCCGCCGGGCACGCCGCCACCGAGCTCCAGCAGCTCGCCGAGGGTCGTCCCGAACGGGACCTCGTAGACGCCGGGTTTCGCCACGCTGCCCGACAGGCAGAAGAGCTTCGGGCCGGTAGAGCCTTCGGTGCCGGTTGCGGCGAACCGCGCGCCGCCGCCGGGGCCTTCCTCCAGGATCGCGAGCACGTTGGCGAGGGTCTCCACGTTGTTGACCGCCGTCGGCTTCCCGAACAGCCCGACCTCGACGGGGAACGGCGGCTTGTTGCGCGGCTCGCCGCGCTTGCCCTCGATGGACTCGAACAGCGCCGTCTCCTCGCCGCAGATGTAGGCGCCGGCGCCGCGCCGAACCTCGATGTCGAAGGCGAAGCCGGAGCCCATGACCGAGGCGCCCAGGTAGCCGGCCACACGCGCCTGGTCGATGGCGCCACGGATGCGCGATTCGGCAATGGGGTACTCGCCGCGAACGTAGATGTAGCCCTTCGAGGCGCCGGTGGCGAAGCCCTCGATCGTCATCGCCTCGACGACGGCGAACGGGTCGAACTCCATGAGCACGCGATCCTTGAACGTGCCGGGCTCTGACTCGTCGGCGTTGCACACGACGTAGTGCGGCTGGCCAGCCTGGGACGCAACGGCAGCCCACTTGCGGCCCGTCGGGAATGCCGCGCCGCCGCGGCCCATCAGCTTCGATTCGGTGATCTCATCGATGACGGCTTGGGCGCCCATTGCGAGCGCCTGCTCCAGCGCCTGGTAGCCGCGATCGGCCAGGTAGTCGTCGAGCGAAGTCGGGTCCACGATTCCGACGCGACGGAGCAGCTGGAGCTGCGCCTCGCCGGCCTGGGGCACGGAAGCGCCCGCCGCCTCGAGCGCGGGCGCCGGACGCGCCCGGTCCGACCGGGCCGCCCCGGCCACAGCGCCCGTCGCGCGCTCGAGACGGGCGACGATGCCGGCCGCATCGACAGGCGCCGCGACCTCGCGGACAGGCATCTCACCGGCGATCGTGAACATCGCCGCGGGCGCCAGCTCGCACAGCCCGAGGCACGGGCTGCGCAGCCAGCCGATCCGGCCATCCCGCGCGGCAGAGCCAGCCGGCCCGAGCGCCCGCTCCACGTCCTCGATCACCCCCTCGGCGCCCGCGAGCCGGCAGGCGATGTCGTCGCAGACGTAGGCCACCGCGGGCGGCCGCGCCTTGGTTGCGAAGAGGGAGTAGAACGTGGCGACGCCGTACGCCTCGGCGGGTGGCACGGACAGGCGCTTGCAGACGTAGTTCATACCCGGCTGGGTGATCTGCCCGACCCGATCCTGCAGCGCGTGCAGCGCCGGGAGGAGCATGTCGCGGCGGCTCCGGGCTTGGTGCCCGCCCCTCGCCACGTGCCCCTGGGTGCGGGCATCGCGCCCGCCGCCATGCCAGCCGCTATCGGCCGGCCCGAGGACCGCATCAACCGCAGCGCGCTCTGCCGGCGTCGCGAGCGGCCCGATAACGTGCAGGTCCATCGGGTGCGAGTGTAGTCGCGCCGATCCGGCCGGGAAATCACGACGCCCGCGCCGGCGGATGCAGGGCAGCCCCGATCACGAACAGCTTCCTGAGCATGGCAGTACCTCCTGCAACGATGCTGCCCGCGCGTCGCCTCCGGCAGCCAGTGCCGTAGCGCCCGACGGGGCCGGCCCGGGAGCCCGGCCGCCTGGAACGTTCGTATGCGCGAAATCGGCAACTAACCCTTGTTCGCCCTTGGCGATGCGTATCGCCAGCATTTGAAGCGATTGGAACCGACGGCTATGCACCATTCGTATTCCGGCGACGGGCATCGCCGAGGGCCATGCGATGCGCCGCGCCGAATCCACGCATACGAACGCCGGGCCTGCCGCAGTCGAGGCGCCGACGTTGTGCTACCATGTGCTACATGAGCGAGGAAGGCGGCAGCGCCGGCCGGGTCGGCGTTCGGGAGCTGCGCCAGAACCTGTCCGTCTACCTCGACCGGGTGAAGGCCGGGGAGACCCTCGAGGTCACCGAGCACGGGCGACCGGTCGCCAGCCTGGGCCCGCACTCTCCGGAGCCGTCGTCAATCGTTGACCGCATGATCGCCGATGGTCGGATCACCCCGGCGTCGCGCGATCACCGGCTGCTCCCGCCGCCGCCCCCCGATCCGGCTCCCGGCGAGCCCACCCTGTCGGCGATCCTGCAGGCCATGCGCGACGAGGATGATCGGTGACCCGACTCGCCTACGCGGACGCGTCCGCGTTGGTCAAGCTCATCCACATCGAGCCGGAATCCGGCGCCTTTCATCACTGGTACGTCGCCGCAGAGCGCGTAGCCACCAGTCGGGTCGGCGTGGTGGAGGTTGATCGGGCCGCCCGCCGCCGCACGCACGATGCGGAGCGTCGGAGCTACGTACTGCGGAACGTCGACGTGATCGAGCTCGGTGCGGCGATCGGCGCGGCTGCCGGGGTGGTGGTCCCGCCCGCGCTCCGGACCATCGATTCGATCCATATCGCGTCGGCGCTTGCGCTCGGCTCGGAGCTCGACGCCTTCGTGACGTACGACGACCGGCTGGCAGACGCCGCGCGATCGGTCGGCCTGCCGGTCGTCCGTCCGGCCTGATCCAGGGTTCAGGCGGGGACCGGCGCCTCGAGCTTCTCGATGCGGATCGCCGTCGCCTTGAACTCGGCGGTGCCGGACTTCGGGTCGGTCGCATCGATCGTCAGGATGTTCGTGGCGACGTCGTCCTGGAAGTGCAGGGTCATGAACGTGAGGCCGGGACGCAGCGATGGGTCGATGCGGATGGGCGTCTCGACCGCCCCTCGCCGCGAGACGACGCGCACCCGCTCGCCCTCGGCGAGCCCATAGCGATCCGCATCCTCCGGCGAGACGTCCAGCGACTCGCCTCGCCGCAGCGGCGAGGTGTAGCTGCCGGACTGGACGCCGGTGTTATACGAGTCGAGGCGGCGGCCGGTGGTCAGGCGGATGGGGAAGTCGTCGGTCAGCTTGTCCACCGGCGGGTCGTGGTCGACCGGGCTGAACGGCGCTCGCAGGCCGGGCACCGGGTCCTCCCACAGGCGTGAATGGAGGAACAGCTCGCCCGGGTGCTGCTCGTCCCAGCACGGCCACTGGAGCCCGCCGAGCGCCTCCAGCCGCTCGTACGTCATCCCGCGGTGCACGGGCGAGATCTCGCGGACCTCGTCCCAGGTCCGCTCGGCCGACGCCTCACCCCAGTCGAAGCCCATCCGCCGCGCGAGCTCGTAGATGATCCACAGGTCCTCGCGGGCCTCGCCCGGCGGATCCATCGCCTTGCGCACCCGCTGCACGCGCCGCTCCGAGTTGGTGACGGTGCCCTCGGATTCCGCCCACGAGGCACCGGCCGGAAGGACGACGTCCGCGATCTCCGCCGTGGCTGTCAGGAAGATGTCCTGCACGACCATGAACTCCAGGCCGCCGAGCCGCCGCTCGGTGAGGCCTCGGTCCGCCTCGGACTGCATCGGGTTCTCGCCGATCACGTAGAGCGCGGTCAGCTCGCCGCGGTCCATGGCCTCGAGCATCGCTGAGAGGTGCCAGCCGCGCCGCGGCGGGACCTTCACACCCCATGCCTCGTCGAACTTCTCCCGCAGACCGTCGTTCTCGACGTACTGAAACCCCGGGAGCCGGTCCGGCAGCGCGCCCATGTCGCCGCCGCCCTGGACGTTGTTCTGGCCGCGAAGCGGGTTCAGGCCGCTGCCGTACTTGCCGACGTGGCCGGTGAGCAGCGCGAGGTTGATGAGGCTGAGGACGTTGTCGACCGCGTTGTGGTGCTCGGTGATCCCCAGCGTCCAGCAGATCATCGCCTTGTCCGCGGAGGCGTAGGCGTGGGCCAGCTCCCCGATTGCCGCCGCGGGGACGCCCGTCTCGCGCTCGGCGTATTCGAGCGTGTAGCTCTCGACCTTCGCCCGGTAAGCCTCAAAGTCGTCCGTCGCCCGATCGATGAACTCGCGGTTCGCGAGGCCGGCATGGATGATCTCGCGCCCGACGGCATTCGCGAGGGCGATGTCCGACCCGACGTCGAGTCCCAGCCAGACGTCCGCCCACTCCGCCGAGCTCGTGCGGCGCGGGTCGACCGCGAACAGCCGGGCGCCGTTGCGGACGCCCCGCAGGAGGTGGTGGAAGAAGATCGGATGCGTCTCCCGGGCGTTGCTGCCCCAGAGCACGATCAGGTCGGTCTCTTCAGCCTCGCGATATGAGCTGGTTCCGCCACCAGCACCGAACGCTGTCGCCAGACCGGCGACGGACGGTGCGTGTCAGGTGCGGTTGCAGCTATCGATGTTGTTGCTGCCCAGGACCACCCTCGCGAACTTCTGGGCCGCGAAGTTGACCTCGTTGGTCGCCTTCGAGCAGCTGAAGATCCCGATCGGGGCCTTCGCCTCTGCGCTGGCCCGGGCGGCCAGTGCGGCGCGAAATCCCGCGACGGTCCGGTCGAGCGCCTCGTCCCAGGTGGCCTGGCGGAGCTCGCCCCCCTTCGTGTCGCGCACGAGGGGATGGGTCAGGCGAACGTACGACTTCGGCAAGGATGCCTCCGCTTCGGGTTCGTCGCCGGCCTCCATGCCGGCCT
>DATKBR010000109.1:0-3788 GCA_035513775.1 Candidatus Limnocylindria bacterium | reverse complement strand
CGCATTCCTCCAGGCGACCAGGACACTGTCGTCATCGTATTCCGATCCGCGACTAGAATCCGCGGGCACATCGGCTCGTGGAGGTAGGCGCATTGGCACAGCAGGCCGAGATCGGCGTCTTCGGCGGCTCCGGGTTCTACTCGCTGCTCGACGACGTACGCGAGATCAAGGTCGACACGCCTTACGGCCCGCCGTCGGATTCGTTCTTCCTCGCCTCGGTGGGCGGTCGCTCGGTCGCGTTCCTGCCCCGGCACGGGCGGCGCCACACGATCCCCCCGCACAAGATCGATTACCGGGCGAACGTCTGGGCGATGCGCTCGCTCGGCGTGAAGGCCGTCATCTCGCCGTGCGCCGCGGGCTCGCTCCAGGTCAATGTGAAACCGGGGGACTTCGTCGTCTGCGACCAGCTGGTCGACCGTACGCGCGGCCGGATCGACACGTTCTACGACGGGCCGATCGTGACCCACCTCTCGTCCGCCGAGATCTACGACCCGCTGCTGCGCAGGCTCGCAATCGAGACGATCCGGGACCACGGCGTGGACGTCCACGAATCGGGGACGATGGTCGTGATCCAGGGCCCGCGCTTCTCCACGAAGGCTGAGTCGAAGTGGTTCAGCGACGCAGGCTGGCAGGTCATCGGGATGACGGGGTACCCGGAGGCGTGGCTTTGCCGCGAGCTCGGGATGGCGGTCGTCAACATCGCGCTGATCACGGACTACGACGCCGGCGTCCACGAGGGCACCGAGGCGGTCGACGCGCACAGCGTCCTGGAGGTCTTTGCGCAGAACGCGGAGCGCATCCAGAAAGTCGTGCTCGATCTCATCGGGCGCTTCCCGGCGGACCTCGACGAGCTGGGCGCCGCCGATGCCCTCGGCCCGACCCGCGGCGACGGCCACGCCATCTCGCCCGAGGACATCCGCCTGTTCGAAACGGGGTTGTAGAGCCGTGCGGCGGGCCGGGGCTTACATGCGTGAAATCCATGGCACCAAATCCAGGGCACCAATCGAGCGCCCGTGGGCGATGCGTGTCGCCGTAATACGAGTCGAGATGATGCCCACGCAGCGGCAGTCGCGGACCTCCTGTCGGCGACAAGGCGTTCGTTGATCGTGGCACTCGTATGACGGCGACGCGCATCTCCGAGGGCGTATGCGTGGCCGCGGCCGCGCCCGCGCATATGGAGCCGCCGCACGGGATGCCGCGCGAGCGGCGGACTCTTCCTGATGGCTGAGTCGACCCTGCCCATCGGCGTGGCGCTCGGGTCGATCGGGGCGACGGCCCCGTGGTGGCTGGAGAGCGCGCGCCGGCTCGATGAGGCCGGCTACCGCGGCCTGTGGTCGTGGGACCATTTCGTCGGCAAGGGCGACAAGACCGTGCCGGTGGTCGAGCAGTGGACGATCCTCGCCGCGGCGGCGGCCGCCACGAGCCGGATCGGCCTCGGGACATTCATCACCAACGTCATGAACCGGCACCCGGCGGTCGTGGCGCGCATGGCGTCGACGCTCCAGGGCGCGAGCGGCGGGCGATTCACGCTGGGGATCGGCATCGGTGGCGGAGCGCCGGAGCACCGTGCGTACGGCATCGAATTCCCCGAGGTGGGCGAGCGTGTCGCGCGGCTAGAGGAGGCAGTCGCGGTGATTCGCGCCCTGTGGACCGGCGGCCCCGTCACCCGCCCAGGTGAGTTCTACCCGCTCGAGGCGGCCCACGCGTTCCCCGTGCCCGATCCCGCGCCGCGGATCCTCATCGGGGCGAGCTCGAAGCGCGGTTTGGAGCTGGCGGCGCGAGTCGGTGACGGCTGGGCGGCGGAGATCGACGACTTCGAGCGGCTGCTGCCCGTGTACCGGGACGCGCTGGCGGCAGAGGGCAGAGCCGTCGAGGAGGCCTGGATCGCCGTCGGGTTCGGCGGCGGCAAGAGCGGCCAGGACGCCCTCCGCGAGAGCCAGTGGGTCGAGGCGCCGCGCGAGGCCTGGGCGCAGTACGCCGAGCTCGGTGCCGACGAGGCGATCGTCACCGCCCGGACCACGAACGACGTGGACGCCCTCGTGGCCGCGGTCGATCGGTGGTGAGCCTCGTGCCGCGGCAACCGCCTGCGTCACCGGCTGTCGCGCCAACGCGGCAATCGACGGCTGGCCTGTGGAATGCCGGACACGGAACTGCTCCCAGCCCGCGATCGGGTGCCTTCCCGAGCACGTTTTCGCGGCATCTCCGCAGAGGCCTGCCAACAGGCCCCTGGAATCAGCCCGGCGGGACCGTCTCCTTCGTTCGATGTCGCGCTTGCGCGACGGTTGGCGGCCAATGACGCCCAACCGTGCCGCACCGGCCGCACCCACGGTCCGGCGCCAGCTGGAGCCGACGCACCGCTGCATCCGCTGCGGGCGCGAGGGCGTCCCCGCGGATGCGGGCCTATGCGAGCTGTGCAATCCGCTGGAGCTGTCCCAGCCATCGGCGACGCAGATGCACGGCATCGCAGCGGTCGGGATCATCGCCTTCATCGTCGTGCTGGCCGTGGCCGGCCGGGCGGCGCTCGCGGGGACGGGGCCATTCAGCGGGCAGCTGCGCGATATGAAGCCGGCCGCGGACGGTCTGTCCGTGACCATCGCCGTGTCGAATGAGGGCGACAAGGCGGCCGCCACGACCTGCGCCGTCATCGCGCAGCCGGCCCGCGCCGGCGGAGCGCGCCAGGTCGTCCAGACGCCGCTGGTCCAGCCCGGCGAGACACTCGAATTCACCACCGTGGTGACCAGGTTCGGCACGGCGATCGTAGGTCTCGCCGTGGACTGCTCATCACCATGACCGCCGTGACCGCTCCGCCGTCCGCGGCCGATCGCCCGTCGAGCCGAGCGGCGGAGCTCGCCTTCGCAACCGCGCTGGCGGCGCGCGCCGGCGAGCTGCAGGTGGAGCGGTTCGAGAAGGTCGAGCGCATCGACCACAAGTCCGCCAAGGACGTCGTGACCGAGGTCGACCACCTGTCCGAGGAGCTGATCATCTCGGCCATCCGGGCGATCTACCCGACCGACGGCATCATCGCGGAGGAGAGCGGCGAGCACGTGAGCGGAGCGGGCGACGGGCCCACCGCGGGCGTCGGGCGCACATGGGTGATCGATCCCCTCGACGGCACGATCAACTACGCCAACGGCATCCCGTTCTTCTGCGTCGCCATCGCGCTAGTCGACGCGGGTCGGCCGATCGTGGGCGTGATCCACGATCCGATGCGCGGGGAGACGTTCGCCGCCACGGACGACGGTCCGGCCACGCTCGCCGGCCGCGCCATCCGGGCTTCCGTCAAGACCGAGCTCACGGACTACGTCGTCTCGATGGCGCTCTCGGGGCGGTCGCTCACCGGTCGCTCACGGGCAATCCGCAAGGCCATCCGCGTGCCGCGGTCGATGGGTTCGGCGGCGCTGTCCCTCGCCTACGTCGGCAACGGCCGGTTCGACGCGTTCGTGCAGCAGGGCGGCCTTTCGCTGTGGGACGTCGCCTCGGCGGGCCTGATCGCGGAACGCGGCGGCGCGACCCTCACCGACCTCGATGGCGGGCCGTGGTTCGACCTCTCGCACCCCACCCGAACGATCGGAGTCATCGCCGCGCCGGCCCGTCACCACGCGGAACTGCTGCGCCTGGTCCAGAGCTGAACCTGGTTCGGAGCTAAGCCTGGTTCGGAGCTAAACCTGGTCCAGCCAGCGGTGCGGCCGGGAGCGCCGGCCGTCGAGGCCCCATCGGTCGCAGAAGGCTTCCCAGGCCGCGCGCGGCGTGCCGCGCCAGCGCAGCTCGTCGACCGTCTTCTCCGGAAT
>DATKBR010000108.1:0-4619 GCA_035513775.1 Candidatus Limnocylindria bacterium | reverse complement strand
GGCATCGACCGGCGGAGCTGTTCGGAGGCTTCCCCCGTCGCTTCCAATACCCGTGTGTATGGAACCGACGAGAACACGCTAGCCCCGCGGGGTGGGTGGTCGAACTCTTACGCGGGGCGAAGGCCCGACCGCGGGGCGAAGGCCCGACCGCGGGGCGAAGGCCCCGCGCCTACCCAGGAATCACTGATCCCCGACGCTTGCGCGCCGGGGATCAGCGTTGGAGGGTTGGTGTTCGGGTCAGCTTCGGGCGATGCGCGTCAGCGCCGCTCGATCGGCCAGTGCCGAAACGGCCCTGGCGAGCCAGCCGCCGCTCGGCGCGACCATGACGTCGGCGCAGTCATCGCTCGCCGACGTGGTCCGCGCAAGCGACATCACGTCGCTGGCAGCATCACCGCGCGCCGGGTCGATGCCCTCGCCCGCGTTGCCCATGTAGATCCTGAATGCCTTGTCTGACCACAACATATCCCACGACCCTGCCTTTCGCGCTCCGTTCTGTGGAGATCGTAAGGGCTATGTTGCTTGATGTCAAGATACTAAAGATGGAGTAACACGAGATCGACTGACTTGACATCGAGCGGTATCTGGTGCGAGACTTCGCCCATGCCTCAGCAGCGGCCGGAACGCGACGCGCTCGACGAGTCGCTCGAGATCTGGGCCCGCGAGATTCCCGACCTCGATCCCCTCACCGAGGGCATCATCGAGCGCATCCAGATCCTGGCGTTCAACGTCAACCAGTCGATGGACGAGACACTCGCCGAATTCGAGCTCGATCGCAGATCGTTCCTGCTCCTCGGCAAGCTGCGCCGGCACGGCCCGCCGTACCAGGTCTCCGCGGGCAGGCTCGCCACGGAGCTCCGGCTGTCGAGTGGGGCGATGACCAACCGGCTCGATCGCATGGA
The DNA here is from genome assembly GCA_035513775.1 of Candidatus Limnocylindria bacterium. Classification (GTDB taxonomy): domain Bacteria; phylum Chloroflexota; class Limnocylindria; order Limnocylindrales; family CSP1-4; genus UBA5189. Next base: position 3,720 of record DATKBR010000108.1, on the reverse strand, counting down.
GGCCGCCGGGCTTGTCCGGCGCCTGCCCGACCCAAATGACCGGCGCGGCACCCTCGTCGAGCCGACGAAGGAAGGGCACGCGGCCTGGGACGAGGCGGTCGGTGCGCAGGCGCGGCGCGAGGCGCTGTTCAGCTCCGTCCTGAGCGACACGGAGAAGGAGCGCCTGCACGTCCTGCTGCGGCACCTGATGCTCGCCTTCCCCGACTGGAAGCACAAGAAGCACGGGGCTCACGACGCGGCCGACGCCGCTGATGCCGCTGGGGCGCCCGCATCGGCCTCCGCGGGCAAGGCTTCCGCCTAAATCCAGGCTGGAACCGCCTCGGCGCCGGCGAGCGGCCTGCGCGCTATCACCTGTCGCCGTCCGATGTCGAGAGTGTTTCGACTACGGGTCGCTCGCTTGCGGGCGCCGACGTCACATCTTGCATTCGTCACGCCTTGCTGGCCGCGAGCGCGCGCTCCAGATCGTGCCAGAGATCCTCGACGTGCTCGAGGCCGACGCTGAGCCGGAGCAGCGTGTCGGGCGTTCCGGCCGCTCGCTCCGAGGGGTAACGCGCGCGTCGTTCCATCGTTGTCTCGACGCCGCCAAGGCTCGTCGCGTGGACGATCAGGCGGGCTGTTTCGCACACCGCTTCCGCGTCCTCGCCGGAGCCGGCCGTCTCGAACGAGATGATCGTGCCCGACCCGGGGTAGCGGACGCGGCTTACGCGGGCGTGCCCCGCGAGTCTTGCGGCCAGCTCCAGAGCGGTCGCCTGGGCGCGCTCGAGGCGGACCGGCAGCGTTCGTAGCCCGCGAAGGGCCAGGAACGCCTCCAGGACACCCGGCGTCGCCCCGGTCATCGACCGGCGGTCGCGAAGGCGCTGCCGGAGCGCCGGGTCGGCGGCGACGATGGCGCCGAGCAGGAGGTCCGAGTGACCGCCGATGAGCTTCGTCGCGGAGTGCAGGACCAGGTCTGCGCCCAGCTCGAGCGGCCGCTGCCCGAACGGCGTCGCGAATGTGTTATCGGCCAGAACGAGCGCTCCGGCCTGCTTCGCAACCGCGATCACGGCAGGAAGATCCACGACGTCGAGCATCGGGTTGGTCGGTGATTCGATCCAGAGCAGCGCCGCGCCGTCCATGCTGCCGGCGAGGCTCTCGGGGGTGAGGGCCGCGTGCGTGTCGAGCTCGATCTGGCCGCGGCCGGCACGCTCGCGCAGCAGCTCGGCCACGCCGAAGTACGGGGCGCGCTGCGCGATGACCCTCGCGCCCAGGGGCAGCTCATCGAGCACGGCCGTAGTGGCGGCGAGCCCGGAGGCGAAGGTCACGCATTGTCCGTGCTCGAGCTCTCCCAGCGTCGCCTCGAATGCCTCCCACCCCGGGTTCCCGTCGCGGCCGTACTCGAGATCCCCGCCATGGTGGTAGGTGGACGCGGGCACGATCGGAGCGTTCAGCGTGGCGCCCGGCGATGGGGCCGGGCGCCCGGAGACCACGGCGATCGTGTCGGGGTGGAGCGGTTCGTCGTCCATTTGAGGCCCTCGTTCAGCGTGAAGTGTGTCAGGCAAGCAGGGATCGGAGGGACGAGATGCCCCGGTGGACGTCCTCGAAGGAGGTCGTGAGCGGGGACATCCCGACGCGGATCGAGTCGGGGGCGCGGTAGTCGACGATCACGGATCGTTCGATGAGGGCACCGGCAAGGGCGCCTGCGTTTGGGTGGCGGATTGCGATGTGCGCGCCGCGGCGGGCGGCGTCGCGCGGTGAGCCGAGTGGGCAGCCGAGCGGCGCAAGCCACGCGTCGAGCAAGGAGACCGCGTACTCGGTGAGTGCAATGCCCTTCCAGCGGATGGCGTCGATGCCCGCCTCGGCCACGACCTCGATGCCGGCTTGGGCGGCCGTCAGGCCGAGGATGCCCGGCGTCCCGACGAGCCACCCCTCGATGCCTGGCCGACGTTCGAACGTCGGTCCCATCTCGAACTGGTCCGACTGCGCGAACCAGCCCTGGATCGGGGGACGCAGCTCGTCCTGGAGCTCGCGGCGGACGTACAAGAACGCGGGTGCACCGGGCCCGCCGTTGAGGTATTTGTAGGTGCAGCCGACCGCGAGGTCGACGCCGTTTGATTCGAGGTTCACCGGGATCGAGCCGGCCGCATGCGAGAGGTCCCACAGGACCAGCGCGTCGGCGGCGCGAGCCGCGTCCGTGACTGCGCGGATGTCCGCAATGGCCCCAGAGCGGTAGTTGGCCGCCGAGAGGATGACGAGTGCAACCTCCGTGTCGAGGGCCGTCGTTACGTCGCTGGTGGTCAGGCCCTCGACCGGGTCGCCGTCGAGCCAGCGGATCTCGAGGTCTCGCTCCCGTGCCAGCCCGCCGACGACGTAGCGGTCGGTCGGGAACTCGGACCGCTCGATGACGACGGCGCGCCGAGACCGGCGCGCATCGAGCGCCGCCGCCGCGAGCCGGTACAGGTTCACGGTCGTCGAGTCCGTCATGGCGACGGTGCCCGGCTCCGCGCCGAGGACGCCGCGCGCGAGCTGGTCGCCGACGGTAACCGGCAGCTCGAGCCAGCCTTCGTCCCAGCCGCCAATCAGGCGTGTCGACCACGCTTCGGCGACGGCCGCCACCCGTTCGAGCGCCGCCTTCGTTGGCCGGCCGAGTGAGTTCCCGTCGAGATAGACGAGCCCCGGCTCGATTGGCGCGAACCGGTCCCGAAACCGAGCCAGCGGGTCGGCCGCGTCCAGCGGCCCCGGGTCCAGCGACCCGGGGTCCAGCGCAGCCTGCGTGATCGTGTTCTGGCTCGGCTCGTCCGCCGCCTCGATCGAACGATTCATCCTCGGGAGCATAGTCCGGGGTCGGGCGACCATCGTGCCAGTCGAGGTGGCACCGGTCCGGTGGTAATCTCGGCACGATCAGCAGCTGAGGTGTCCTTGACCAGCATCGTCGACGCGCCGGAATACCTGTTCACCTCTGAATCGGTCACCGAGGGCCACCCGGACAAGCTCTGCGACCAGGTCAGCGACGCCATCCTCGACGCGATCATCCGCGACGATCCGGACGCCCGCGTCGCCTGCGAGACGGCCACCACCACGGGCCTCGTCATCGTCCTCGGCGAGATCACGACCTCGACCTACGTGGACTTCCAGCAGGTCGTTCGCGACACCGTTCGCGACATCGGCTACACGCGCAGCGACTACGGCTTCGACTACGAGACGTGCGGCACGCTGATCTCCATCAAGGAGCAGTCGCCGGACATCGCCATGGGCGTCGACGCGGCGCTCGAGGTCCGGGGCGAGTCGGTCGACGTCGAGGAGCTGGGCGCCGGCGATCAGGGGATGATGTTCGGCTACGCCTGCCGCGAGACGCCCGAGCTCATGCCGCTCCCGATCGCCCTGGCCCATCGAATGGCCCGCCGCCTCGCCGAGGCGCGCAAGTCCGGCCAGCTGCCCTACCTCCGGCCGGACGGCAAGACGCAGGTCACCGTCGAGTACGCGAACGGCGTGGCGGTCAAGGTTCGAACCGTCGTGGTCGCGGCCCAGCACGACCCCGACGTCCGCATCGATCGGCTGCAGGACGACCTCGCCGAGGCCGTCATCCTGCCCGCCATCCCGCGGGAGCTGCGGACCACGGACCCGATCATGCACGTCAACCCGACGGGGCGGTTCGTCGTCGGCGGCCCGATGGGCGACGCGGGCCTGACAGGCCGGAAGATCATCGTCGACTCGTACGGTGGCATGGCCCGTCACGGCGGCGGT
>DATKBR010000107.1:0-5311 GCA_035513775.1 Candidatus Limnocylindria bacterium | reverse complement strand
GAAGCTGGCGGACGCCTGGCGGACGGTACGCATGTACCCCATTGGTGGACACTCGCGTCGCCCGAGAACCACGGTGTCGACATCGCGGCTTGGCCGGACTTCGAGGACGACGAGGAGGACTGAGCCACGGCGGCACCCGTCGTCAACACACCCGCGCACCTCGAACATGCAGACCCACTGCCAACCGGATCTGAAGCGCAGGCCTTCCAAGCACCGGGTCGCAGGTTCAAATGCTGCCGGGGACGCCACTCGAGCGGGATGCACCATCTTCCCTAGCGACACCGCGCCGGCATGCGCCTAGGATCAGCCGGTCAATCAGGGGCGTCGCGTTCCAGGAGCACACGAGAGGCACCGTGATCCTGCGCGTGATTCGAGGTCAGGCATCGCCGGAGCAGCTCGAGACGCTGCGTGCGGCGCTGCAGGAGAAGCTGGGCGCGGCCGTCCGCGAGCAGGCCGGCCTGGTGACGTTCCACCTAGGCGCCCGGCAGGGCGACGGCATGCTCGAATTGGCGTTCGTATCACTCTGGGACTCCCCGGAGGCCGTGACAAGCAGCGACGCGCGCGGCCGAACCGCCCTGAGCATCGCCACCGCAATCGGCCTCGAGGGCCTTGAGGTGATCCACTTCGAGATCGACGCGCCGATCCGGGATCTCGGATCGAGCGACGTCGTGGCCGTTCGCATCGCTCGCGGGGAGTTCTCGAAGCCGGGGGCGGACATCGAGACGCTGAACATGCTTCGGGAGCGGGTGCCGCTGCTCGGTGACGAAATGGCCGAGGCGTACGTCGGTCGTCGTCTGGTCGGGCGGGCGGTCGAACTGTGCTTTGTCAGTGTCTGGCGCAAGATGCCCGGACTCACCCCTCTCGAATCGATGTTCTGGCCGGACATCGCGATCCGGTACGACCGACTGGCGATCGATGTCTTCAAAGCCTTAGGGTCGGCGCCGGGCATGGGCTAGAGTGCGCGCCATGTCAGGGCGCCTCGCGGGGTTCGTCGCTGCGGCCTCGCTGCAGGTCGTGGCGCTCGTGCTCGCCCACGAGCTGGTCTTCCTCGCACGGTACGGCTCGCTCTATGGGGAGGCGCTCGTTCACAGCGGGCATGGCGAGACGTGGGGCGGCGCCGTCACGACGAGCGTGCTGCTCGCGGCGATGCTAGGGGTCGTCGCCATTGGGCGGCTCGCCTATCTCGCGATGCAGGTTCGCCGTCGCGGCCGGGCCGCGGCCTCGACACCCGCGGGGACCCTGGAGCCCCGACTCCTGGGCCGGATCTGGCTGCGCACCGGGATGCGCCTCGCGGCCGTTGGGGTCGTCCTGCTGACGGTCCAGGAGAACATCGAACGGGCCTCGACCGGTGCTCCCGCACCAGGCGCGGGCATCCTGCTCACGCCCGAGTACACCGGCGGGCTCTGGATCGCGATCGCCGTCGGCCTCGGTGTCGGGTTCGTCGCCGCCCTTTACGAGTGGCGCCGCGGGATCCTGCTCGCGAAGCTCCGAACCGCCCGCCTGAGGCTGCCCCGGACCGGGGCGACCCGCGCTCCCCGTCGACCCGGCATCACCATTGCGTTGCCCGCCCAATCGCTGCTGGGCCGCCGATCCGGCCTCCGCGCCCCGCCGCGCGGGGCTGCGTCCTAGTCCGCACCGGCCGTCTCGTCCAGGCGCCGGTCGGGCTCATCGGCCAATCCCACCGCCCTGGAGTGCTCCATGACCCCTCGGTTCCGTGGCCTGCGATTCGCCGGCCTCACCAGCGCCTCGCTCCTGCTATCGCTTGCCCTCGCGCCTGCTGCCTCCGCCCACGAGCACGTGCGCGTGGGCGAGTACGAGGTTTCGATCGGCTGGATGAACGAGCCCACGTTCGTCGGCCAGCCCAACGGGGTGGAGATCACGATCACGGACCACGACGGCGAGCCCGTCACGGACCTGCCCGCTGGCGCCGTGATGGTCGTCGTCTCGACGGCCGGCCAGCGCACGCAGAGCATGGCGCTCGTCCCCGGCTACAACGTCGCGTCGGGCTTCGGCACGCCCGGCCAGTACCACGCCGAGCTGGTCCCGACGACGCCGGGCGAGTACACGTTCCGGTTCAGCGGCGTCATCCACGAAGTTCCGGTCGACGTGACCGTGATCTCCGGCGAGGACACCTTCAGCTCGGTCCGCTCGTCCAGCGACATCGAGTTCCCGGTGAAGGTGCCGACCCTCGCCGAGGTGGCGACGCGCCTGGACCGAATCGATGGCCGCATCGAGGCCCTCCAGTCGAACGCGCCCGGCGCCGACGCAATGGCCGCCGCCCAGGCGGCTAACGAGGCTGCGCGGTCCGCATCGGCCGCCGCGGACCGGGCACTGCTCGTCGGGGCGGTGCTGGGTGGCGCGGGGCTCGTCCTCGCGATCGGCGCGCTCGCGATGGTCATGCGCGGCGGCCGGCGAGGGACCGGCACGGCGTGAGATTCGCAACGCGCCTGCCGGCCGGCCCGCGCGGACGAGGGGCAGGCACGGCGTGAGATTCGCCACGCGACGGGCCGGCTCGCACCGGCTCGCCGCCCTCGTGCCGCTGCTCGCCGCCGCGGCTGTGCTCGCCACCGCGGCAAGTCCCGCGGCGGTGTCCGCCCATGCCCGGCTCCGATCTTCGGAGCCGGCAGCCGGAGCGGCGCTCGGCAGCCCCCCGACCGCGGTGACGCTCACCTTCAGCGAGACGCCGGACCTCCGGCTGACGTCGATCAAGGTGCTCGACAGCGGCGGGCGGGACGTGGTCACGGGACCCGTGGTCGCCGCCGGTGACCCGGCGCTCTCGGTAACAGTCCCGCTCGGCGAGCTGGATGACGGCGTGTACACGGTGTCGTGGCGCACGGTCTCCGCCGTCGACAGCCACATCTCTGCCGGCTCGCTCGTGTTCGGTGTGGGCCAGGCGCCCCCTTCGGCGGCCCCCGGTGCGCCCACCGATGGCGCCAGCGAGAGCGGCACGCCGCCCGCGATCGGCGCCCGCTGGATCCTGTATCTCGGGCTCGTGGTCCTCCTCGGCGCGGCGTTGGTGGCGCTCGCGGTGGTCCGCGGCCGGAATCCGGACCTCCTGGCAATGGCCGCGGCGGGCTGGGCGCTGACGGCGCTCGGGACGATCGGGGTCGTGGGGGTCCAGTGGGCGGAGACGGGCGCCCCGATCGAAGCCCTTCCGTCGACATCGATCGGGATTGCCGCGCTGGCCCGCGCGATTTCGCTGGCCATCGTCGGGATGGCGCTCGTCGCGCTGGCCGCCGTGCCGACGCTCGGTGGGCGCGGCGGCTGGGCGGCCGTCGGCGTGGCTGCCGCGGGCGCGCTCGTCGTCGACGTGGCCACCGGACACGCCGCCGCCGGCCCGGCCTGGATCCAGCAGATAGCCGTGCAATCCCTCCACGGGCTTGGGGCCGCTGTGTGGGTCGGCGGGCTGGCCGGCCTGCTCGTGGCGCTGCGGTCGACGCCGGCGGGGGAGCGCCTCGACACCGCGCGCCGATTCTCCAGCTGGGCGGGGGTCGCGCTGGTCGTGGTCGCCCTCACCGGCGTGGCGCGGGCTGTCGCGGAGGTCGCCACCCTCGATGCGCTCGTCACAACCGACTTCGGGCGGGTGGTACTCGCCAAGAGCGGCCTCCTGCTCGCGCTCGCCGCGCTCGGCGCTGCGAATCGATTCTTCACGCTCCGCAACGCCGCTCGCCTCGCGACCGGCCTCCGCCGAATCGGCGCAGCCGAGCTGGTGCTCGCCGTCGCGGTCCTCGGCCTGTCCGCGCTCCTCGTGAACCTCTCGCCACCTGCGGCCGCCGGCGGACCCGTAGGCCCGGCCGACCGCCCGATCATCGCCTCCGGGCACGACTTCGGCACCAGCGTCCGCGCCCGCCTCGTCGCGACGCCTGGTGGCGCCGGTGTGAACACGTTCGATCTCGCGCTGCGGGACTACGACTCCGGCGAGCCGGTCGACGCGTCCGCGGTGGAGCTGCGCTTCGAGGTGGCCTCCCTGACCGGCGTCGAGCCATCCACCCTCGCGCTCCAGCGTTCCACGATGGGGCGGTTCACCGGCTCCGGCCCGAACCTGCCGATCGACGGGATCTGGCGGATCACGGCCACGGTGACGGTCGCGGGCGGTGCGCTCGACGTGCCGCTGGTGGCGGCGACCACGATCACCGACCAGCCGACTGAACAGCTGGTGACGCCGGGCCTGCCGACCGTCTATTCGGTCCAGCTCGGCGCCGCCGGCTCGGCCCAGGTCTACCTTGACCCAGGCGGCCCCGGCCCCAACGAGCTACACGTCACCTACTTCGATCCTGCCGGCGGCGAGCTCGACGTGGCGGAGCCAACGATCGCCGTGGTCCCCGCCGACGGCGAGGGCGTCCTCCTGCCGGCACGGTTCTTCGACGTCGGCCACTACGTCGCGTCGATCGAGGCGGTAGCCGGGCCCCTCGATGTCGACATCGTGGGTGCCCTGCCGGGCGGCGCCGGACCGAGCCAGATCCATTTGCATGTCACGATCGAGGTAGCGCCATGAACAGACCGACGAATCGACCATTGCTCGCCGCCGCCACCATCGCGTTCACGCTGCTCGTGGCAGCGTGTTCGGGGACGCCCTCGGGTGCGCCGACCGTCACGCTCACCCCACAGATGTCGCACGGCCCTGCCAGCCTCGGCCCACGACCGCCGTCGGATGCCACGATCGAGATCCTGGAGCCGGCCCAGGGCGACACGGTGGTGGGTGCCTCGGCGCACGTGGTCCTGAAGCTCAACGGGGCCGTGATCGTCACCGAGACGACGACCGACATTCGGCCCGACGAGGGCCACGTCCACCTGTACATCAACAACCAGATCATCTCGATGAACTACGGCCTGGAGCAGGACGTGCCTGTCGTCCCGGGCGCCGTCGCACTGAAGGCGGAGTTCGTCGCCGCCGACCACGCCCCGTACAACCCGCGGGTCTGGTCGGACGAGATCGTGTTCACGGTCCGCTGATGCCGGCCCGCCGATGATCTCCGACCGCCGCATCGGCTGGCTCGCGAGCCTCGCCGGCGGGGCCCTCGCGCTCGCCGTGCAGGTCGCCGCGCCGGTCGGCGTGCCCCTGTACGACGGCGTCGTGGTCCAGGAGCCGTACCGCTACCTGCACCCCACGGGCGAGCAGGCTGGCTCCCCCGCGTCGTTCTCGTCGACGCCGGCGGTCTCCGGCAGCGTCTCGCCGAACGTAATCGCCGCGACGACCGAGAGCCCGCCGCAGGCGCAGCTGATCGCGCAGGAAGGCGCATTCGTTCTCTCCGCGTCCGCAACCGGGCTCCAGGTCTCCGTCGCGCCGATCGAGGCGCCCCCGCCGCCGCCG
>DATKBR010000106.1:0-47095 GCA_035513775.1 Candidatus Limnocylindria bacterium | reverse complement strand
GAGGGTATCCGTTGCGCGCACCGTGGCGCCCGGCGAGACGATCAGGCGGCGACGAGCTGGATGCGCCCTCTGCGGATCCGGCGGCGGGCGGGCGGGGCCTTGCGCCGCGGGGGCTCGTCCAGGTCCGAGCCAGGGAGCGAGGTCGGCCACCAGACGACGGCCGACCGGAGTTGAGGCGACGCGCTCGACCAGGTCCATGCGCTGCGGCGGAGCGACGAGATCCCGACGGGATACCTCGACATTTCGCGGCAGTATGGACCACTGCGCCACGCTCGTGCAGCGTGCTCTTGTACTGTTTCGACCGCCCTTTGTTAGGTGGTTGCAACATCGGGCCCGTGGCCGGCAAAGGTCACCGCGATCGAGGACTACGCCGGCTGACGCACCGCCGACCCGAGCTTGTCGAGGCGCCGGCCGCTGGAATCGAAGAGGGCACCGGTTCGAACCGGTGCCCTCCTGTAACTGCGGTGCGTCATACCCGAGGGGTCAGTCGTCGTCCTCGTCCGAGTCGTCATCGTCTTCGTCTGATTCGTCGGAGTCGTCTTCGTCCTCGTCCTCGTCCTCGTCCTCGTCCAGATCGTCCTCGTCCGAGTCGTCTTCGTCCACGTCCGAGTCGTCCTCGTCCGAGTCGTCCTCGTCCAGATCGTCCTCGTCCAGATCGTCCTCGTCCAGATCGTCCTCGTCCTCGTCCTCGTCCAGATCGTCCTCGTCGGTCCCGTCGAGGTCATCCTCGAGTTCGTCGAGATCGATGGCGTCCAACAGACCGGCCTTGCCGGCGAAGGTCGGGATGTAGCGGGCAACTGAAGCCGCGAAGTCGCTGGAGCTGTTGTGGCCGACTGCGGTCCCGAGCGCCAGCGTCAGAAGGCCGAGCACTGCCATGAGGACCGCGAGGATACGGGGGATCCTGCGTCTTGGTGTACGTTCGCCGATCACTTACAAGCTCCTTGTCTGGTGGGTCGGCTAAGTGTGCGACCCGGTGGCACCGGCCGGCTGTGGCGATTTCGTTCCTACGGATCTGTGTCGTTCGGCCCAGTGCGCACCGGCACCGGGCGATGGCCTCAACCTTCCGGGCGACGCTGTTCCCAGTCGCGCCAGGCGATCGTCGCGGGGACGTTGTTGAACGTGTAGACGTGCAGGCCGAGGACGCCGGCGGCCGGGTCGGCCATAAGCGGCGCGAGCTGCTGGACCAGCTTCGTCGGTCGGTAGACGCCGCCGGAGCGGAGGAGCGCGCCCACGAAGCGCGCGTTCTTGAGGACGAACTTGCTCGCGTCCTTGACGCCGATCCGGGCGCTGATCGACATGAGCTTCGGGATCTCGGCGACGCCCGCGATGCCGAGCTTGACCGGGAGCGCGATGCCCTCGGCGCGACGGTCGGCCAGGAATGACGCGATCGCCTTTGGGTCGAAGCACAGCTGGGTCGTCATGTACTGGGCGAACGGCACCTTGTCGCGGAGCGCCTGCGCCAGCGCCTCGTCGGGGATCGACGGGTGGCCCTGCGGGTAGCACCCGATCCCCACCTCTGACGGCAGGCGGCCCAGGTCCGCCATCGCGCGCAGGAGGGTGAGCGCGTCGAGGAACTCCCCGGGCTGCTCCGCGTCGCCGCCGACGACGAACGCCCGGTCGATGCCCGCGTCCTGGAGTCGGGTCAGCAGCCCGGCGAGGTGCGCGCGGTCGCGGATCATCCGAGCCGAGAGGTGCGGGATCGCGCGCAGGCCCGCCTGCTCCAGCTCGATCGTCAGCTCGACGGTGGCCTCGATCCCCTTCCCCGGCGAAGCCGTCACGGACACCGTGGCGCCACGCGGCAGTGCCGCCGCCTGCTCGCGCACGTTCTTCAGCGGGATCACCTCGAAGGTGGGATCCGCCAGCGCGCGTGCGAGCGCCGCTGCTGCAGCCGGTTCGACCTGGCGCGAGCGCGTCAGCACGCCCATGTGCGGGACTGCCAGGCCACACCCGTGCCCCATGTGCCGCACGTTAGAGCTTGCCAGGCCTCGAATTGCCACATCCTGGCGCCAGGTCGGCCTGGATTGGGTCGTTCAGCGGACTCTACGTCCCGAAATCGCCGCGCATGGGTGTGAAATGGAGCCTGGGAGGCCGGAACGGGGTGGGGCGCGGCGGTGGCTTCGGCGTCGAGGGCCGAGCCGCGGGCGAGCAGCGGCATCAGACGTCCGAGTCGGGGAAGGCGGCCTTGCGCCGGGCGACGTACTCGAGGAGCGCCTCGTCGATGCCCGGGTCGATAGGCGGCGCCTCGTACTCGGCGAGCATCCGCTTCCAGATCCTGTTCGCGCGCTGGGGCGAGTCGAGCGCGCCGTCCTCCAGCCACTGCTCGAAGGAGTTGTTGTCCGCGGTCTCGGAGCGGTAGAACGCGGTCTCGAAGTTGGCGAGGGTGTGCGAGTTGCCGAGGAAGTGCAGGCCCGGCCCGTTCTCGCGGATCGCGTCGAGCGCCTGGCCATTCTCGGACAGGTCGACGCCGCGCACGAACACCTCGGCCATCCCGCACTGGTCGAGATCGAGGATGAACTTCTCGTATCCGATCGACAGGCCGCCCTCCAGCCAACCCGCGGCGTGGAGGACGAAGTTCGTGCCCGCGAGGATCGTCGGGATGAAGGTCGCGGCGCTCTCGTACGCCGCCTGGGCGTCGGCGACCTTGGAGGCGCACAGGTTGCCGCCGGAGCGGAACGGCACGCCGAGCCGCCGCGCGAGCGCGGCCATGACGTACAGGACCAGAGCCGGCTCGGGGGTGCCGAAGGTGGGCGCTCCCGACTGCATGGAGATCGAGGAGGCGAAGCTCCCCAGGATCACGGGCGCCCCGGGCCGCACGAGCTGGACGAAGGCCATGCCCGCGAGCGCCTCGGCGAGGGTCTGCGCGGCGGTGCCCGCCACGGTCACCGGCGACATCGCGCCGGCGAGGATGAACGGCGTGATCAGGGTGGCCTGGTTCGCCTGCGCGTAGACCCGCGCGACGCCCAGCATCGTCGAGTCCCAGACGAGCGGCGAGTTCGCGTTGATCAGGCTGAGGATGACCGTGTGGTCGTCGAGGTAGTCGGGGCCGCGGTCGCTGAACGCGATCTTCGCCAGCTCGACGGTATCGCGCGCCCGGTCCGGGTGCGTGACGGAGCCCATGAACGGCTTGTCGCTGTACCTGATGTGCGAATAGACCATGTCGAGGTGGCGCTTGTTGACCGGGATGTCGACCGGCTCGCACACCGTCCCGCCCGAATGCCCAAGCTTCGGGGTCAGGTAGGTCAGCTTCACGAAGTTCCGGAAGTCCTCGAGGGTGCCGTAGCGACGCCCGTTGTCGAGGTCGCGCACGAAGGGGCTCCCGTAGTTGGGCGCCAGCACCGTGTACGGATCACCGAGCTGGACGGTTCGCTCCGGGTTGCGGGCGTGCTGGGTGAAGACGCGCGGCGCGGAGGCCTGGACAATCTGGCGGCACATGCCGCGCGGGAACTTGACCAGCTCACCGTCGACGTCGGCGCCGGCCTGGCGAACGGTCTCGATGGCCTCCGGGTCGCCGCGGAAGATGACGCCGACCTCCTCGAGGATCGTGTCGGCGTTGTGCTCGATGAGCGACAGGCCCTCCTCGTCGAGGACCTCGTACGGCTTGAGGGTGCGGGTCAGGAACGGCGCGCCGTGAGCGTGCGCCGCTGCGCTTCGAGCTGCGTGGCGCGCGGCGCGGCCACCACCCGGCCTGCCGCGACCGCCGTCGTCCGGTCCGCCGCCGCCACGTGGGCGAGGGCTCCCGATCATCGGCCGCCTCCAATCAGTTGGGACATGCTGCGCCGATTCGGGGGCCGGGACGCGGAGGCGTCGCGTCGCTTGGAGCCGGCGCCTTCGAGGGACGCGGTGTCGCCGCGGGGCGGCAGGTCCACCACTCCCGCGAGATTCGCGAAGGGGGCGGTGGCGTGGGGGAAGGCCATGGCGTCGACGAAGTGCTCCTGGAAGCGTGGCTCGACCGCGGTCTCGACCTTCTCCACCGTTCGAACGACACGCTCGATCTCGCGCCGCGCCTCACCGGAGAGCAGCGCGATGAGCGCGCCGGTACCGGCGGCATTCCCTGCCGCGGCCACGCGATCCACCGGCGCGTCGGGCACCAGCCCGAGTACGAGCGCATGGAGGGGGTCGATCTGGCTCCCGAACGCGCCGGCGAGCTTGACGCGATCGACCGTCTCGACACCCAGGTGGTCCATCAGGAGTCTCGCTCCCGCGTACAGCGCCGCTTTCGCAAGCTGAATCGCTCGCACGTCGTTCTGCGTGATCAGGAGTCGCGGCGATGCCGGCCCGACATCCCCGTCGCCCAGATCGGCGCCAAGCCCGCCCTCGTACAGCACGTACGAGAACGTCCGCCCGTCGGCAACCACGCGAGGCGTCCGCTCCGCCATTCGCCCATCGATCGCGCCGTCGGCGGCGATAACGCCGGCGAGGAACAGTTCGGCGATGACCTCGACGATCCCGGAGCCGCAGATGCCCGTCACGCCCGTGCGGCGGGTGGACGCCGCGAATCCCGTCCCGTCCGACCAGCGCGACGAGCCGATGACACGGAAGCGAGGCTCGAGGGTGACCTTGTCGATCCGGACCCGCTCGATCGCGCCGGGCGCGGCCCGCTGGCCAGCCGAGATCTGCGCGCCCTCGAACGCGGGTCCCGTTGGCGACGACGCGGCGAGCAATCGATCACGGGAGCCCAGCACGATCTCCGCGTTCGTCCCGACGTCGACCAGCAACGTGACCTCGTCGGCAAGGTACGGCGTCTCGGCGAGGATGGCGCCGGCGGCGTCGGCGCCGACGTGGCCCGCGATGCACGGCAGCAGGTAGACCCGCGCGCCGACGTGGCCCGGCAGGTCGAGCTCGGAGGCGCGCAGCCGAACCGCCGCGTCCGTCGCCAGCGCGAACGGCGCCGACCCGAGCGGCACCGGATCGATGCCGAGAAGCAGGTGGTGCATGACCGGATTGCCCACGACGGAGATCTCGAGGATCTCCTCGACCTCGACGCCGGCCTTCGTCGCCAGCCCGCGCACCAGGCTGGCTATCGCCTCGCGAACCGCCTGCGTCATCGCGGCCGCGCCGCCCTCGTGGAGCATCGCATACGAGACGCGGCTCATGAGGTCCTCGCCGAACCGGATCTGGGGGTTCATCACCCCGTCCGACGCGAGCACCTCGCCGTCGGCGAGATTCGCAAGGTGCCCGGCGATCGTCGTCGAGCCGATGTCGAGCGCGACACCCAGCGCCAGATCGTGGAGTCCCGGCCAGACGCCGGTGATGACGCGCTGGTCGTGAACGGCGACGGTGACTCGGTACGCGCCCGCCTCGAGCGCGGGCTGGAGCCCGCGAATGACCTCGAGATCCGTCTCGAGGCCCGCGAGCCCCCACTCCTGCTCCAGCGCGGCGAGCAGGCGCGCGAGGTCGCCGCCGGGCTTCGCGAGATCCGGCCGCTCGATCTCGACCTCGTGCAGTCGCACCACGGGGTCGATCACGAAGTCGCGAACCGGCACGCCCTTGCGGACTACCTGCCGATGGACCTGGCTCTCCGGCGGCACGTCGACGAGCACGTCGGCGTGGATCGCCGCTCGACAGCCGAGCCGCCGCCCCGTCGCGAGCCCGCGGAGCCGGTCGAACTCGTCCTCGTCCGCGCCGCGCGGCGACAGGTGGCCGTCGCTCGATTCGATGCCGTGCTTGGGGAACGAGCCCTCCGCGGGGACCACCTGGCAGCGACCGCACAGGCCGCGCCCACCGCACACCGAGTCGAGGTCGACGCCGAGCGAGCGTGCCGCGTCGAGGACGGTTGTCCCGGGCTCGAACCGCCCGCGCCGCCCCGACGGCGTGAAGATGACCTGCGCGCTCGCGATCATGCGCCGCTGCCGCTGCCGTTGCCCCCGATCGAGCGTCCGCCACCGGCTGCGTCACGCATCGCGGAAGCTGCCGCGAGTGCTCGGCGGTTGATCCGCGGCCGGCTGCCCGCCGGCCGTGCCTCAGCTCCCCCGCCCTCGATGACGCTGAGCGCGGCCGGGCTCGTCGCTGCGGCAGCCGGCGCGGGGGCCGGGGCAGGCGCGTGGGACGGTGCCCTGGTCGCGGCCTTGGCCGGGACCGCCGCCGCCGCACGATGGGCTCGGATCCAGCGGCCAGCGTCCTGGTCGTTGCCCATGAGAACGTCGGCGGCCATGATTGCGGCCTTCACGTCGGCAGCCAGTGGGTTCGTGATCGCCGACGTCAGGCCGCTCGCGATCGCCATCGGCAGGAACGCGGCGTTGATGCGCTCGCGGTCGGGCATCCCGAAGCTGACATTCGATGCGCCGCATGTCGTGTTGACGCCGAGCTCCTCGCGCAGTCGTCGCACGAGCCGGAACACCTGCTGGCCAGCCGTCGCCATCGCCCCGATCGGCATGACGAGCGGATCGACGATGACGTCCTCGCGCGGGATGCCGTGGTCCGACGCGCGCTCGACGATGCGCCGCGCCACCTCGAATCGCACGTCCGGGTCCTCGGAAATGCCGGTGTCGTCGTTCGATATGGCCACGACCGCTGCGCCGTACTTGCGAATGAGCGGCAGTACGCGCTCGAGGCGCTCCTCCTCGCCGGTCACCGAGTTGACCAGCGGCTTGCCGACGTACGCCGCGAGCCCGGCCTCGAGCGCCTCGACGATCGACGAGTCGATCGACAGCGGCACGTCGACGAGGCCCTGCACCAGCCGAACCGTCCGCGCCAGGATCGCGGGCTCGTCCGCGAGGGGAATGCCCGCGTTCACGTCCAGCATGTGGGCGCCGGCCTCGACCTGGGCGACCGCATCGCGCTCGACCCGGCTGAAGTCGCCGGCCTTCATCTCCTCGGCCAGCAGCTTCCGGCCGGTCGGGTTGATGCGCTCGCCGATGATCGTGAACGGCCTGTCGAAGCCCATGACGACCTCGCGCGTCGCGGAGCTGATCACCGTGTGCGTGACCGCCGATCGAGCGCTCACCGATCTATTCCCCGCTGGCCGAAATCCATGCCAATTGCTGCATAACCAAAATGCCCGGTCGAATGGCGGGCAGGCGCCGCGGGTAGGCGGGCAGGCGCCGCGGGTAGGCGGGCGGGCGCGCCGGCGCGGGAGGTCACAGCCGAGTCCCCACGCCGCCGGCGGCGATCAGGGTCGCGAGCACTTCTTTCGTGTACGCCGCCTCGAGTCGGGACACCTCGTCGTTCGACTCGGCCTCGAGGTCGTCGCCGCACTCGCGGGCGTCGCGTCGCATCTCCTCGACGTAGTCGCTCGCGGCGCGCTTGCCGGCCTTCATCGCCGCCTTGTCGACCGCCACCTGGAAGCGCGGGTGCAGCACGACCTTGTGCGCCTGGCGCCGATCGCGCGCGATGACCTGCATCGGGATGTCGCGCCACCAGATCGTGATCAGCGATGCCATCAACCGACCGAGTCGTTTTCGTACACCCAGCCGGTGGAATCCGACCGCTCGTACCTGGCAGGTAAGAGTTCGACGTGCGGGACCGAGCTTCGGGCTGATCCATACCTCCCGGGTAGGAAGCCGACCAGGGCCGCAACAGCCCGTTTGATTTCATTCGCTGGAAGTACGAAATCGCCGTGATTCGCGCCTTCACGGGTGGCTGATCGTCGAACTCTTACGCAGTGGGTACGACGGCGCGAGGCTGCACCGCGAGTGCTCCCTGACGGCGCGGCGGGGGCGGAGGCCGCGGGGGCGGAGGCCGCGGGGGCGGAGGCCGCGGGCCCGGCGGGGGCGGCCGATGCCGAGGCACCGGGCGCGGGCGCATCGGCTGGCCCGGCGGGCGTGGAGGCAGACACGGCGAAGGCGGCGATCGATGGCGCAAGCTCACCGAGGCCGGCGAGGCGCCGCTCGAAAGCAAGGCCGAGCCGTTGGGCCGCAGCCTCGGCGCAGGCGGCGAGCGCTGCGTCATCGGTCTGGGCGAGATAGACGAGGCGGCGGTAGTTGCCGAAGTACAGCGGCAGCAGCTCCGGGTGGCGATCCAGCCCGAGGCCGCGAACGACCAGCCGGTCGAAGTTCCGGACGAGGAAGTCGGTCAGGTAGAACGTGCCGGGCTCGGCATCGGCGAGGGAGGCGAACGCAGCGCGGCCGGCGTAGACCTCGTAGCAGTGCGCCCCCTCCAGGCGGGCGACGCCCTCCGCCTCCAGCACGCGATCGAGCATGCCGCCGGTGCCGCAGTCGGCGTAGGCGACGAAGATGCGGTCGTAGCCCTCGGCGCGGGCTCGGCGGATGCGGGCTGCGACGGCGGCCGGGATTCGCTCGGGGCGGTTGTGGAGCGACGCGGGCAGGCAGGTGAGGTCCATGGCAGGCAAGCCGGCGCGGCGCGTCAGCTCGACGAGCTCGACGGCCAGGGCGCCGCAACCGATGACGAGCGGCGCCTTCGTGCCGGCGGGAACCGCGGGCGCCTTCGTGCCGGCGGGAACCGCGGGCGCCTTCATACCGGCGGCTACCGCGCCGTCAACGGTCGATGCCAATTCGTCCCGCATCGCGGAACGCGACCTAGGCGACCCTTGCACGGCGTTCCAGGACCAGGGAGCGCGCGGTTTCGACCGCGATCGCGGCGTCGCGGCAATACGCGTCGGCGCCTACGGCCTTGCCGAACTCCTCGTTCAGCGGCGCCCCGCCGACGAGCACGATGTAGTCGTCGCGGATACCGCGCTTGACCAGCTCGGCGACGACCACCTTCATATACGGCATCGTCGTCGTGAGGAGCGCCGACATCCCGAGGATGTCCGGCTTGTGCTCCTCGAGCGCGTTGATGAACTTGTCAGCGTCGGTATTGATGCCCAGGTCGTAGACCTCGAAGCCGGCACCCTCGAGCATCATTGCCACCAGGTTCTTGCCGATGTCGTGGATGTCGCCCTTGACCGTCCCGATGACGACCTTTCCGATCGGCTTCGCGCCGGTCTCGGCGAGCAGCGGCCGCAGGATTGCCATGCCGGACTTCATCGCGTTGGCGGCGAGCAGAACCTCGGGCACGAACAGGATGCCGTCCCGGAAGTCGATGCCGACGATGCGCATGCCCTCGACCAGCGCGTCGTTGAGAACCCTGTCCGGGCCCCACCCGCGACCGAGCAGGAGGTTGGTGCCCTCGATGATCTCGGGCGCCATGCCGTCGTACAGGTCGTTGTGCATCTGCTCGACGAGCTCGTCGTCGGCCAGCGCAGAGAGGTCGAAGTCCTGGCTCGCGTCCGTCACGCGCTTGCTCCCGCCATTCGGCTGACGTTTGGTGTTCCACATCGCGGAACGGTGCCGTATAGTGGAACGACCGAAGGCCAAATCTAGCCCAGCGAGGGTCCCATGTCCAGCCCGACGATCGGCGTCCAGAGCATCCGGCGGGCCTTCGCCGTGCTCCGCGCGCTCGCGAATGGACCGCTCGGCGTCAGCGAAGTTGCCGTCGCGTCCCGCATCCCGAAATCGACGGCCGCGCGAATCCTCTCGGCGCTCGCCTCGGAAGGTGCCGTCGAGCAGGTCCCCGGCGAGCGTCGCTACCGGCTCGGCCCGGACCTGCTGTCGATCGCATCGGGCCTCGGCGAGACGTGGGACATCGTGGCGATCGCGCGACCTGCGCTCGTCGAGATCACGACCGAACTCGGCGAGGCGGCCGGGGTCTCGATCCGCGACGGGTGGACTGTCCAGTACGTGGACCAGGTAGAGCCGCCGAACCCGAACCCCGTCGCGGTGCGCGACTGGACGGGGACGCGCATTCCGCTGCACGCCGTCTCGTCCGGCCAGGTCTTCCTCGCGCAGCTCGCGGCGCCGGTGCTCGCCCGCTACCTGGCGGAGCCGCTCGAGGCATTCACCTCGCGAACGCTCACGGACGCGTCGGCGCTGCTGGAGCGCCTCCGGGACGTGCGCCGGGACGGCCACGCCTGGGTCCGCGACGAGTATGCAGTCGGGATCAGCTCCGTCGCGGCGCCGATCGCGGACGCGCGGGCGGAGGTCGTTGCTGCCGTGCACGTCCACGGGCCGTCGTACCGGTTCCCGACCGCCGGGGATGAAGAGCGGATCGCCAGCGCCGTCCGTGCCGCGGCGGCGCGAATCGGCGCTCGCCTCCGGGCCGGCGGGTGACGGCGCAAGCGTCCCCCCAGCCGAGAGAGGAGACCGACAGCCGCTGGATGGCGGTCGTGGCGGCGCTGGTCCTCGTCGGACTGGCGCTCCGAACGCAGGCGCTGATCATCGGCCCGCTCGTCGGGCAGGTGCAGGCGGAGCTCGGCATGTCCCACGGCGTCGCGGGGCTCCTGGGCACGATCCCGGTGCTGTGCATGAGCCTGCTGGCCCCGCTCGGGCCGGTGCTCGCCGCATCGATCGGGCCGAAGCTTGGCGTCGCGCTGTGCGTCATCCTGGTCGGCGTGTTCGGGCTCGCCCGCGCGTTCCTCCCCGATGCGTTCGGCGTCCTCGCCGCGACCATCGGGGTTGGCGTGGGGATGGCCGTGGTCGGGCCGATCCTGCCGATGATCGTGCGCGCCCGACTGCCGAATCATCCGGCGGCAGGCACGGGCGCATACGTCGTGGGATTCGTTGCCGGCGCCACGATCGCGGCCGCGATCGCCGTGCCCCTCGCCGACCAGTTCGGCGGCTGGCGAGGCTCGTTCGCGATCGTCTCCGCCGCCGCGTTCGGGTCGCTCGCCGCCTGGCTATGGCTGGCGCCGCGCGATGAGGGTCACATCCGGGTCACGCCGAAGCGACCCAGCCTGCCCTGGCGCCGGCCCTCCGCGTGGCTCATCGGCGTGATCTTCGGCTCGCAGTCGATCCTGTTCTACGGCTGCATCACGTGGCTCGCGAGCGTGTACGTGGAGCGCGGCTGGGGCGAGGCTGACGCCGGCGGGCTCGTCGCGCTGCTCACCGGGATCGGCCTCGTATCGACGCTTGCCATCCCCCTGCTCGGCGACCGACTGGGCACCCGTCGGAGCCAGCTCACGCTGGCCGCCCTGCTCACGCTGGCCGGCGCCCTCGTGGTCGCCCTCACGCCCTCCGAGCCGCCCGGCTCGCTCGTCACCATCGGCGCGACGATCCTGCTCGGCCTGGGCATCGGCGCCTACTTCCCGCTCGCGCTGACCCTGCCGGTGGACGTTGCCGGCGACGCGGCCGACGCGGCCTCGATCTCCGCGTTCATGCTGCTCGTCGGCTACGCGCTCGCGGCCACGTCGCCCGTCGTGCTGGGTGTCGTGCGCGACGCGGCCGGCAACTTCGAATCGGTGGTCTGGATCCTGGTCGCGATCTCCGCGGCGATGATCCCGCTGGCGCTGTCGCTCAACCCCGCTCGGCTGCGCGGCGCAGGGCGGCCACTGCCGGCGAGGGACTGAGCGCCAGGCGGGTCCCCGCTGGCGTCGCCGGCCAATCCGGGTGGTCGAGTTGAGTGATCCCGGGCAGGTCAGCCGACCCCGGCGAGACCGGTCAGCGAGTACGTCTCGACCGGGCGGCGGAAGCCCTTGAGCTCGAGCGCCCCGAGGGCGGTCGCACTCGCGATCGTGTCGACACGAGCGTACACACGCTCGCTGATGATGATCTGCCCCGGCTCGGCGACCGCGCACAGGCGCGCGGCCAGGTTGGCGACGCTCCCGACAACCGCGTAGCCCAGGTGGCCCTCGAATCCGATGCGACCCAGTGTCGCGAATCCGACGGAGACGCCGATGCCGAGGCCGAGGTCGAAGCCGAGTCGACGCCATCGATCGCCGAGGCCGGCAAATCGATCGCGCATCGCGACCGCCATCCGGACGCCCTGGGCAACATGATCGTCAACGGGTTCCGGGTCGTTAAGGAAGATCATCATCCCGTCGCCGGCGAAGTGCTCCACCGTCCCGCGGTGGGCGACGATGATCGCGCCCATCTCGCGGTGGTAATCGCGCATCACGTCGAGCACCTCCTCGGGCTCCGCGGACTCGGCGAACGCGGTGAAGCCGCGGAGGTCGCAGAACACCGTCGTGACCTCCCGCCGATGCCCGGCCAGGAGCTTCTCGCCGTCGGGCGACGAAACGAGCGCGGCGACGGTCGACGGCAGGTATCGCGCCAGCTCCTCACGCTGGCTTTCGATCGTCGCGAGCAGCCGGACGTTGTCGATCACGATCGCGGCCTGATCGGCGAACGTCCGCACGACGTCGATTTCCTCCGCGCTAAAGAGGCGCACGTCGTAGCGACCAAGGCCGACCGCCCCGATCGTCCGGGATTCCTTGCGGATGGGCACGCCCATGAGCGTGCGGTACTCGGCTGTCTCCTTGCCTTCCCACGTGTAGGAGGGATCGTTGGCTGTGTCCTCGACCTGTACAACCTCGCCGGACAGGACGGCGCGACCGACGATGGTCCCCTGGGTCAGCGGAGTCTCGTGCTCGATCTCGTAGGCGGTACCTTCGGTGGACATCCCGAAGGACACGACTCCTCGATAGAAACCCTCGCGCGACGGGATGAAGATCGCCGCCAGATTGGCACCGCAGAGGCTCGCCATGCGCTCGACGACGATGCCGAAAACACGCTCCAAGTCGAACGGGGATTCGCTGATCGCGCGCAGGACCTCCCGCACGGCATCCAGCTGCGCCTGCAGCTCCCGGGACGAGGGTTGAGCATCCTGGCGCGAGCTCACGCTCGCAACGATACCGGATCGCGGTCGTGCGGACGTTAGAGGCCGGCTCAGGCCGGGGTGCCCCGCCGGCGTTCGATCTCGGCCGTGATCGCCGGCACGACGGTTGCGAGGTCGCCGATGACCGCGTAGTCCGCGATGGCCATGATCGGTGAGTCGGGGTCCGTATTGATGGCGAGGATCCGCTTGGCGGCCTTGCAGCCGACGATGTGCTGGATCGCGCCGCTGATGCCGCACGCGATGTACAGGTCCGGCGCGATCCGGAGCCCGGTCTGGCCGATCTGGTCCGAGTGCGGGCGCCAGCCGAGGCTCGTCACGACGCGCGAACCGCCGACGGCGCCGCCGAGCTGATTCGCGAGCACCTGCAGCTGCTCGAAGCCGGCCGCCGAGCCGACGCCGCGACCGCCGCCGACGACGACCTTGGCCTCCGACAGCGAGATCCCACCCTCGGTCCGTGCCTCGTGCCCCACCACGCGGGCCACGAGATCCGCCGGCTCCAGGTCAGGTTCGAAGGTCGCGATCGACGGGGCCGGCGCGTCCGCCGCCGCGGGCTCGACCGCGACGGCGTGGGGCGCGACGCTGAGCAGGCGAATCGGCGCGTCGAGCGCCGCGTCCTCCAGCAGGCTGCCGGCCCAGCGTTGCCGGACGACCCGCCACGAATCGCCGGGGGTCACCTCGACGACGTTCGCGGCCATGGGCAGTCCGGTGCGCGCCGCCACGTGGGCGAGCACCTCGTTGCCGCGCTCGCTGCCGGCGGCGACGACCGCGGCGGGGGAGGTTGCCGACACGGCGGCGCGAATCGCCGCTCCCCACGCCGCCGGGGCGTAGTCATCGAGCCGCTCGTCAGCCGCGACGTGCGCCCGCGCGACATCGTGCGGGCCGAGCCGCCCGGCGACTGCCTCCCCGCCCGAGCCGAGGACGACCGCCTCGAGCGTCGTGCCCAGCGTCTCGGCGAGACCGCGCGCCAGCGAGAGCGCCTCGAGCGAGAGGCGATCCGGCTCGCCGCCCGCATGCTCCACGAAGGCGAGGACAGGGCCGCTCATCGCGCGAGCACCCCGACGCGCTCGAGCAAGTCGACGACCGCCGGAGCCGCATCCGGCCCCTCTCCGAGGATGGTGGCGGCGGTCCGCTCCTCGGCCGGCAGCCGGAGTCCGAGCTTCGTCGGGCCGGGGACGGCGCCGCCTTGTCCGTCGGCCGCGTCCTCGCCGGCGCCGAGTCCGAGCGCACCCGACGGCGACGACCCGAGCGCCACCCGCTCGACCTCCTTGCGCTTCGCGCGCAACCGGCCCGGCACGGACGGGTAGCGCGGCAGGTTCAGCCCCTCCTTGACGCCGAGCACGGCGGGCATCGGCAGCTCGTAGGTCTCCCAGCCGCCGCCCGGCGCCTCGCGACGGGCGAACACGGCGCGCCGGTCGTCGCGGAACCAGATCTCCTTGATGCCGTTGATGACCGGGCGGCCCAGCGCGGTCGCGACCCGCACGCCCACCTGGTAGTCACCCGTGTCTGCGGCCTCGTTGCCGAAGAGGACCAGGTCGAACGGCTCGCTCGCAGCCTCCTGCGACTGGATCGTCTCGGCGATTGCCGCGGCAGTCGAGACCGGGTCCCACTCGCCGCCGTCGGTCTCCAGGAGGATCGCGCGCTCGATGCCGATCGCCATCGCGTCGCGCAGCTGCTCCTCCGCTCCGGCCGGCCCGAGCGTCAGGACGGCAGAGCTGCCGCCCTCCTTCTCGATGATCCGAACCGCCTCCTCGACGCCGCACTCCTCGTGTGGGCTGATCGTGTGCCCCAGGAAACGCGTGTCGATGGCCTGCCCGTCCGCGGTCAGCACGATCCGGCCGCCGGTCTGGGGCACCCGCTTGACGCAGACGAGGATGTTCATGTCTGGCGGGCGCCCAGCGCCGGCCGATCGCGCGTTGGCGATCCAAGCGTCGACAGACCGGGCGCCGACCGAACCCGCTCGTATGCGCGATCTCCACCGCCGGAATCCAGTCGCCGATGGCGATGCGTGTCGCCAGCATATGAAGGCGGGAGGGCGTGGCGAGGGCGCGAGGGGGCGGCTGGCCCGGCGGGTCGGGCGCGCTGCACGGCGGCGGCTGGCCCGGCTGGTCGGGCGCGCGCACAGCCGTTTCGTATTACGGCGATACGCATCGCCAAGGGCATTGGCCCCGGCGGCTGCCGATCCACGCATACGAAGCCGCCATGGGTCGTCATGAACGGATCCGGGCGTTGTCCGGATCGAACAGGGGTGTGGAGCCGACGACCGCGACCGAGACCGGGTATTGCTCCCCCAGGTACTCCACGAGCAGCGAGGTCCCGACCTTCGCGAATTCGGGCGGCAGGTAGGACATGAGCAGGTGCTTGCCGACGGACGGTCCGGAGCCGGCAGAGGTCACGTACGAGCGCCGGCCGTGCGCGTCGACGAGCGGCCCGCCGGCGGCCGACAGGATCGGCTCGCGGCCGAGCATGTAGCGCTTCACGCCGCTCTTCGAGGTCGGGTCGTCGACGGTGAGCGTGCACAGCACGGCGGCCGGGGCCGCCTCCCGCTGCCGCACATAGGCCTCCTTGCCCACGAAGTCGGCGTCCTTCACGGTCGGCCTGGCCATCCCGGCCTCGACGAGGTCGAATTCGAGCTCCAGCTCGTTGCCGTGCGCCCGGTAGCCCTTCTCCAGTCTTGCGGTGACCGCGTAAGTGCCGATCCCCACCGGCACCATCCCGTGCGGCGTGCCCGACTCCCACAGCGCGTCCCAGACGCGCAGCCCCTGCTCCATCGGGACGTAGATCTCCCAGCCCAGCTCGCCGACGTACGAGATCCTCGACGCAAGAGCGCGGACGCCGTTGATCTCGACCGTCTTCGAGGTGAGGAACGGGAAGCCGGCGTGCGAGACGTCGTCGGACGTCGTGCCCGAGAGGATGTCCCGCGCGCGCGGCCCCCAAAGCCCGATTGTCGTGAAGCTGTTCGTCGCGTCGAACAGCTGCGCCGAGCCGTCGTCCGGCAGGGCGTCGGTGAAGAGCTTCTTGTCGCGCATGCCCATGCCGCCGCCGGTGACGACCCGGAAGCGGTCGTGGGCGAAACGCATGATCGTGAGGTCGGCGAGGATCCCGCCGGCGCCGTTGAGCAGCGGCGTGTAGACGGTCTTCCGGGGCGCCACGTCGACCTTGTTGACGCACAGGCGCTCGAGATAGGCCAGGGCGCCCGGCCCGGTGACGTCGAAGATCGCGAACGCGGAGAGGTCCACGATCCCGGCCCGGTCCCGCATCGCCAGGTGCTCCGCGTTGATGATCGGCGACCACCAGCGGGATTCCCACTCGGCCTCGCGGGGCATGACGCGGTCACCGTACTCGGCGAGGAGCCGCTCGTTGGCGCCGTACCAGTACGGCCGCTCCCAGCCCGCCGCCTCGAAGAACTCGGCGCCCAGAGCCTTCTCCCGCTCGTGGAACGGCGAGAGTCGCACGCCGCGGTTCGAGGCCCACTGCTCCATCGGGTGGACGATGCCGTAGGTCTTGTTGAAGCCCTCGCTCGTCCGCGCGTCGATGTGCTGCCGCGTCTTGTGGTGCTCGTAGAACCGCGCGATATCCGAGCCGTGCGGGTCGATCTCGGGCTCGCCGTTCGTCATCCACTCGGCGAGCGTCTTCGCGACGCCGGGCGCCTCCTTGATCCAGATCGCCGCCGCGGACCAGAGGCCCTTGACCTCCGGCGTCTCGCCGATGATCGGGTTGCCGTCGGGGGTCAGCGAGAGCAGGCCGTTAATCGCGAGCTTCACGCCCGCCTTCTCGTCGCCGACGAGATCAGGGAACAGATCCAGCGCGTCCTCGAGCTGGGGGTCGAAGTCCTCCTGGGTGAACGGCAGCATCGTCGGCGACAGCGCCGACGCCTCGATCGAAGGGATGTCGTCCGGCTCCATCAGGATCGCCCGGTGGGCGTAGGAGCCGATCTCGAAGCCCGTGCCGTGCTGACGCTCGTACATGTTCGTGTCGACGTCGCGGACGATCGGGTAGGCGACCTCGCTCGTCGTGTGCTCGAAGAGCGGGATCGGCCCGATGTCGATCATCTGGTGGACCGCCGGCGTCAGCGGGATGGACGCGCCTGCCATCAGCGCGATGCGCGGGCTCCACACGCCGCAGGCGATGACGACCGTCTCGGTGTCGATGTCGCCGTGGTCCGTGCGGACGCGCTTGATCCGGCCCTGCTCTACGTCGAGGCCGGTGACTTCTACGCCGGCAGCGATCGTCAGCGCACCCAGCTCCTGGGCCTTCTTGCGCATGAGCGTGCCGGCCTCGAGCGAGTCGACGACGGCGACGCCAGGCGTCCAAAAGCCGCCGAGGATGATCTGCTCGTTGATGAACGGGACCATCTCCTTGACGCGCTCGGGGCTGATCAGCTCCACGCCCTCGATGCCCCACGCCTTCGACGATGTCATCCGGCGCGTGAGCTCCTGCATCCGCTCCGGTGTCCGGGCGACCTCGATCCCGCCCGGCTCGATGATCACGCCCAGCTCCTTGTACTGCCGGACGGAGTCGAGGGTGAACGCGGTCATCTCCTTCGAGTGGTCGGTCAGGTAGATGAAGTTGGAGGCGTGACCCGTCGATCCCCCCGGGCTGGGCAGGGTGCCCTTCTCGAGCAGCACGATGTCGCGCCAGCCGAGGCGCGCCAGGTGCCAAACCATCGAGTTGCCGACGATCCCCGCGCCGATGACGACGACTCTCGCCCGATCCGGCAGCGTGGCCATATGACTCCTCCCAGCGACCCTTCGCGGGCCGGTCAATCCAATCAGTCGGCGATCAGGCGAGATTCACCACGATCGTCTTGAGCTCGGTCATGCGCTCGATCGGGAACCGGCCGCCGACGCGACCCAGCCCGCTCTGCGAGCCGGCGCGGCCCCCGAAGGGCAGGTGCGATTCCCAGTAGTTCGTGCCCTCGTTGATGTTGACCCATCCGGCGCGCGCCGACTCGGCGAACTCCAGCCCGCGCGAGAGGTCGCGCGTGAACACCGCGGTGAGCAGGCCGTACGGCGAGCTCCCGACGATCTCGAGCGCCTCGTCGGCGCCATCGATGGCCGTGATCGGCACGACCGGCCCGAACGTCTCCTCGCGCGCGATCTCCATCGATTCGGTGACCCGATCGAGGACCGTCGGCTGGAAGAAAAGCGCGCTGCCGAGCTGCGGCGCGCGCCGGCCGCCGGCGTGGAGCGTCGCTCCGCGCTCGATCGCTTCGCCCACCTGGCGCTCGGCCTTCGCCGCGGTTCGCTCGTTGTTGAGCGGACCCATCGTCGTCGCGCCGTCGAGGGGATCGCCGAGCCGTACCTCCCGCCGGACCGTGTCGACGAGCTGCTCGACATACGCGTCGTGGACCGCGCGGTCGACGAGCACGTGCTCGCCCGCGGTGCAGCTCTGGCCGGCGTTCAGGAAGCAGGCCGTGATCGTGGCGCGAACCGCCGCCGCGAGGTCCGCGTCGTCGAGGATCACGAGCGGCCCGTTTCCGCCAAGCTCCAGCAGGAGCTCCTTGCCGGCGGCACGCTGGGCGATCTTCCGCCCGGTCGTCGTCGACCCGACGAACCCGATCACGGAGACGCGGGGATCGCCCGCGAGCTCATCGCCGACCTCGCTCCCCGGCCCGGTCACGAGGTTGAAGACGCCCGGCGGGAGGTCCGCCTCGACGATGCACTCGGCCAGTGCCACCGAACACAGCGAGGTCAGCCGGGCCGGGTTCCAGACGACGGCATTCCCGGCCGCCAGCGCCGGCGCGATGAGCTCGGCCGACATCGTGTACGGCCAGTTCCACGGCGTGATCACGCCGACGACGCCCTTCGGCACGCGATAGACGAGCACGCGTTTCCTGGGATCGACAGATGGCGGAAGCATCCCCTCGATCCGCGTCGCGTCGGCGGCGGCCATGCGGAAGTACTGGACCAGCTCCTCCACCTCGCCGTACGCCTCGGCCTGGAGCGGCTTGCCCTGGTCATCCGTCAAGGCCCTGGCGAGCGCGTCCTTCCGGCGCTCGATGTTTCCGGCGATGCGCTCCAGCACCGCGGCCCGCTCGAACGGCGAGGTCCGACCCCACGCAGGTGCGGTGCTGGTGGCGGCGTCGATGGCGAGGGCAGCGTCGGCACGGCCGCCCTCGGCGAGCGCGCCGATGACGGCACCGGTGGCCGGGTTGGTCGCCTCGAACGTCCTACCGCCGAGCGCGATGGCCCACGACCCGTCGATGAACAAGGTGCGCGCAGCCGCCCGGCTGGCAGGGTTGGCGGTCGCCTGGACCGCGGGCTTGGAGGGCACAGGAGCTCCTGAACGGACGCAACGTGGGCTTGCTGCACCCCAGGCGTCCCGACGTATCGGGCGCGCCGACAGTCTGCCTCGCTGGTGCCTGCCAGCGCAACCCGGACCCGAGACGGGGCCTATACCGATGCGGGCACCGGAGGCTCGCGACGGAGGTTCAGGCGTCGCAGCAGCTGGGCGTTCGCGGCGACGACGATCGTCGAGACGCTCATGGCGATCGCACCGACCGCCATCGGGAGATCCACGCCCCACGGGACCAGCAGCCCAGCCGCGATGGGGATGGCCACCAGGTTGTAGCCGGTCGCCCACACGAGGTTCTGGACCATCTTGCCGTAGGTGGCGCGCGACAGCTCGATCGCGCCCACGACATCGCGGGGGTCGCTGCGCACGAGGACGATGCCGGCTGATTCCGCGGCCACGTCCGTCCCGGCACCGATCGCGATTCCAACGTCGGCGGTCGCGAGGGCCGGTGCGTCGTTCACGCCGTCGCCGACCATGGCGACCTTGCGCCCACCCTGCTGAAATCGCCTGACCGCCAAAGCCTTGTCCGCCGGCAGCACCTCGGCAGCAACCTCGTCGATCCCGAGGCGCCGCGCGACGGAGTCCGCCACTGCCTGGCTGTCGCCGGTGATCATCGCCACGCGCACCCCGAGGCCGTGCAATTCGTCGATGGCCTGTTTCGACTCGGGCCTGATCTCGTCCTCGAGTCCGAGGACGCCTGCAACCTGGCCGTCGACGATGACGTGGAGGACTGTCCGGCCCTGGCGGTCCCAGTCCTCGGCGGCGGGCAGCGGGGCCAGCGACAGGTCGGCGAGGAGGCGTGGCCCTCCAACGGCCACTTTCCGTCCTTCGACCGTCGCCCGTGCACCTCGGCCGGCCATCGCTTCGAAGTCCGCAGCGGGCGGGATGTCGAGCTTCCGGGCGCTGGCGCCGGCCACGATCGCGCGCGCCAGCGGGTGCTCGCTGTCCGCCTCGACGGACGCGGCAAACCGGAGCGCGTCGTCGCCACTCGCGTCGATCAGCGCCGGCTCACCCCGGGTGAGCGTCCCGGTCTTGTCGAAGATGACCATGTCGAGCGTTCGCGCACGCTCGAGGGCGAGCCGGTCCTTGACCAGCAGGCCGTTTCGAGCTCCCAGCGACGTCGAGATCGCGATGACCAGCGGGATCGCCAGGCCCAGCGCGTGGGGGCACGCGATCACCAGCACCGTCGCAGTCCGCACCAGCGCCCCCTCGGGGTCACCCTGGACCCACCAGAAGGCGAGCGTGACCACGCCCGACGCCACGGCGACGTAGAAGAGGACCGCGGCAGCACGGTCGGCGAGGGCTTGCGCGCGTGACGCCGAGGCCTGGGCCGCCGCGACCAGCCGCATGATCCCCGACAGGGCGGTGGCGTCGCCGGTCGCGTTGACCCGGATGCGGAGCGAGCCACCGGCCGCGACGGTACCGGCCACGACCGGGTCGCCCGGCTCCCTGGCGACTGCTCGCGATTCGCCGGTGATCATCGATTCGTCGACGTCCGCGGTCCCTTCGGTCACGACGCCGTCAGCGGGAACTCGGGCGCCTGGTCGGACGAGGACGATGTCCCCGACTTGGAGGTCCGAGGTCCGGACCTCCTCGAGGCCCGCCGTGCCCACGCGTTCGGCGGTATCGGGCAGCAGCTCCGCGAGGGCCGTCAAAGCGCCGCGGGCCTGCGCGATCGAGCGCATCTCCAGCCAGTGGCCCAGCAGCATGATGCTGATGAGCGTGGCCAGCTCCCACCAGATCTCGACCTCGAACAGCCCCAGCGTGCCGGCCCACGAGGTCACGAACGCGACCGTGATCGCGAAGGAGATCAGGGTCATCATGCCGGGCTTCCGGTCGGCCAGCTCACCCCGTGCCCCGCGGAGGAACACGAGACCGCCGTACAGGAAGATGATCGTCCCGAGCATGGCCGGGACGTACTCGATGCCGGTGATCATCGGGACGGAGTAGCCCAGCCACTGCTGGATGTCGTGGCTCAGGACCACCACGGGGACGGTGAGGGCGAGGGTCAGCCAGAACTTGTCACGGAACATCGCGACGGAGTGGCCCTCGTGGCGGTCGTGGCCGGAGGGCATCTCGTGGCCGGAGGGCATCTCGTGGCCGGGCGCCATGTCGGGCGCCGCTGGCCCGGTGTGGCCTGCCTCGGGCTCGTGATGCCCATCCGCCGCTGCTTCGTCTCCCGGCTTCGTTTCGGCCGGCCCGGGCAACCCGTTTTCGAGGTGGTCGTCGTGATGCATAGCGGTAAGTCTGCGGCCTTGGGGCGGACGGCGATTGTCCCTCCAGCATAAGGAGAAGCGGGGCCCGAGCTGGGCCCCGCTTCGAGCATTCGCTGGTGGACCAGCCGGTGGCTGGTCCCGGCAACTGGCGGGCGGCTACTCCGCCGGGATCTCCGCATGGATGGCGTCCAGGTCGACGCCCTGCGAGCGCCGGTAGAAGCGCGCGCCGATGTAGACCAGGGCAGCGATGCCGTACAGCACGCCCAGGAAGATGATCGATGTCGGATTGCCGACGCCGATCGCGTACAGCGGGTCCGTGAGCCACAGGTACAGGACCCAGCCAAGGAAGGCGGTGGTGATTCCGCCGGCAAGGGTGATCAATGGCAGCCCGAGGAGGTTGTACCGCGCGACCGGAGAAGCCTGATATAGATCCCGCTTCCACCACGGCAGGATCGTGGCCGCGATCGAGCTGCCCAGGAACGTGACGGCGATGACCAGCGACGCGTCCAGCGTCAGGCTGACGAAGTCGGGCACGTACGCGTAGAGCGCGCTGAGGACTACTGACGGGACCATGATCAGGACGAGCGCCACCCACGGAACGCCCCGGTCGGAGACGCGGGCCGCTGCCTCGGGCAGCACCCGATCGAACGCCGCGGCGAAGATCATCCGGGTGGACGACAGGAACAGCGTGCCCGCCCAGCCGATGAACCACGCCCCGGCCAGGATCACGATCGCCATCTGGATCAGGTGGCTGTCGATGAGGAACGACGCCAGGAGGAACGGGTAGCCCCAGATGGGGATCACCTGCTCAGGTGCGCCTTCCACCGCGTACAGCGGGTCCAGGAAGTTGACGTTGGTGGCCTGGAAGAACTCCCAGCCGAAGGTCTTCGCAGCCAGCAGGATGAAGACGACCGCGAGCGCCGTAGTCACCCAGATCCCGCCCAGCATGCCCCGGAGGACCTTTCGGAAGTCACCGGAGCCGCGGACCTCGCCGTACAGGGTCGCGCCCCAGTTGGGGTACAGGATCCAGAACATCATCAGGGGCACGAGGAGGAGCGTCCCGGCGCCGAACGAGAGCGGATCGAGTCCGCTGAACACGTAGCCGAAGCCGGTTTCCGCGTCGATGGTCGCCTGGTAGGCATTCGATACACCGAAGAGGGCCGAAGCCTCACGGTCGAACGCGGCCTGGAACGTCGCCTGGCTCGAGACGAGCATCAGGATCATCACCAGCGCCAGCACCCCAAGCCCGATCCACAGGCTGATCCGCTGGATGCGCGCGTAGCCCGCCATGCCGAGGGCGACGAGCACCGTCACCAGGGCGATCACGACCAGGGAGATCGTGAACCCACCGGTGGGCGTGGCAAAGAAGTCGGTAAGGCCCGTCTGGCCGCTCAGGGCCGCGAGGGGCTGGACGATCTCGAGGTTGAAGATCGCGCCATAGATCGGCGCCCACAGGGCGAGGATGAACCACCAGCCCGTGGCCGAGAGCACGAAGCCGATCCCGCCACGCTTCAGTCCGAGGAGCGCGCCCCCGACGAGGCCCAGGGCGCCGGCCACGAGGGCCAGCGTGTTGTCGAGGCCCAGCGCACCGGCGACGAGATAGGCCGTGATGGCACCGAAGGCCGCGCCGACGACGGCGCCCGGAGGCCCGTCCAGCACGCGCGTCTGCCAGACGTAATCACCGCCCGCTCGCGGCATGACCGCGATCAGGCCGGCGTAGGTGATGGCAAGGAACGTGACCGCGATCGCCGCGATCACGATCGACGCGATCGGCGAGCTGTCCGGGACCCACCCGAACACCGTGAAGCTGTAGTACATGCCCAGGGTGACGAGGTTCACCGACATGAACGAGTAGGTGAACGCGTCGAACCCGGACCAGCCCTTGACCAGGCCGGTCGCATTCCGCAGGAACAATGATGGTGCCGCCATGAACTCCCTCCTCCTTCTCCTCCAATCCTCGGACCAATGGCTCGCGGGGCGTCGCCTTGGTCCTCCGAGAACTCCGGATCACCAGTTGGGCAAGCTTCACGCTCCCTGGCTGTTCAGCCGTTGATCAGGAGATAGCGTTTCACCTCGGCTTTCTTGTGGTCAAGGTCCACGATCGCGGCCTGGAGCACGCCGTCCTCGTAGGCACTGCCCGGATTGACGGCCAGCGTGCGGCCGAGCTTCACCGCACCCCTGCCCTCGTGGATGTGGCCGTGCATCGACAGCAGCGGGCCGTACGCCAGGATCGAATCGCGGATCGCCTTGGACCCGACCGGGATCAGGGCCTGCCCGCCCGATACGTAGCGCATGTCGGCGCCGATCTGGGGGGCGTTGTCCAGGTTCGAGCCGTACGGCGGAGCGTGGAAGTTGAAGATCGCCCGCGACATGTCCGCCACGCCGGCGACGAGGCCGTCGATCCGCTCCCGGAGCTGGTCCTCGGGCAGCTCCCGGAAGGTGTTCCATGGCGTCGGGTTGGCCCACCCGGTGGACACGAGCGCGAACCCGTCGAGGTCGATGAGGTTGCTCTCGCCCAGCTCGACGAGCTTCGCCGCCGAGATGATCGGGTCCACCTCGAATATGTCGTCGTTGGCCGGCGAGACGATGCACCGGATGCTCTTGCCGGCGAGGCGCTCGTCGGCCAGGGCCATCCAGCGCTCAACCTGGCCCAGCATCTCGGCCTTGAACCGCGTGTCGACCAGCTCCTGGTCCGCCTGCCAGGCGGCCATCTCGTCGGGCGAGAGGCGGATGGGGTAGTAGCCGCGATCGCGGATCCGCTTCTCCATGGCGGCGACGGCATCCTCGCCCTCGAGCACGTGCTCCTGATCCTGGAGCGTGACCCGCCACGTCGGGCTGGAGCCGGTGATCGGGACCATCGCCTTGCC
The DNA here is from genome assembly GCA_035513775.1 of Candidatus Limnocylindria bacterium. Lineage (GTDB taxonomy): Bacteria > Chloroflexota > Limnocylindria > Limnocylindrales > CSP1-4 > UBA5189. The sequence continues at coordinate 23,169 of DATKBR010000106.1, read as the reverse complement.
GGTCATGTCGCCGCCCATGACGAGCACGTCCGCCTTGTGGAATGTCCCGGCGTTCAGGAACTTGCGCCAGCACACGTCGGAGCCGTGGACGTCGGTCGCGAAGAAGATCCTCACCGGGCGCGGTCCTCCATCCGGCTCAGGTCAGCGTGCCACGTCAGTTGTGCCCGACCTCCTCGGGCAGGACGTACCACTGCTGGCGCTCCCCGATGCGCGCCCGCAGCTTCCACCGCGTCGACTTGGGCGCGGCCTCGATGGCGTCGCGCAGGCCTGCCACCTGGTCGCGGATCTGGTAGCGGACCGGGCGCGGCCCGACGTCGAGATCGGCCTCCGTGAAGTCCGAATCGAGGAACTCCTGGAGTACCTTGAGGTTGCCGGTCACCGTTCGCCACCAGCCCCAGTCGTTCGAGGTGAACGAGAGGATCCGGGGCAGGCTGATCGCGCCCTCAACCTGCGTGGATTCCTGGGCGCCGTCGTCCTGGCGCAGCGGGTGCTCGGCGAGCAGGACCAGGGCGTCGAGCACGTCCTTGCGGTTGATCTTCACGATCTGCAGCTTGGAGAGGAGCAGGTCGGCGACGGGCAGCGTGGGGCGCGACGCCGCGAGTCGCTCCGAGAAATCAATCCGGTGACACATCTCCAGCTTGTCGACGAGCACGTCGACCGGCCGTCGTCGTGCCTCGTCCATGAAGTAGCCTTGGTGCTGCCCGAACAGGGCGTTGTGGCGCTTGTCCGGGGTGTAGCCCTCCCGCTCCAGGAGCGCGAACGCCGCCTTGCGGTCCTTCGACCGGGTCGCGAAGTCGAGATCGACCTCGACGCGCCGCGTGCGGTGGGTCCATTCCGGTGCGTGGGCGCGCACGGCCATGCCGCCCATCAGCCGAAGGAGGATGCCATCCCGGTCGGCGGCCGCGACGACCCGCAGCGCTTCCGCGAGTGGATCCTCCAGCGTGCGAGAGCCCGCTTCCATGGCGCGCGGAGTATAGGCGCCCCGCGAATGAGAAAAACGCTTGCATCCCGTTAACGGCGCGGCGAAGATGGCAGCCGACGATGCGCTCCGGGACCGGAGGCTGGCGGCTCGGGAGGGTCCGCCTCAAATTCCGCCGACTGTTCGGCGGGAGGCCCGCGCCCATCTTCGAAGCTAGGGACGCGCGCGATCATGCGACGCGCCAGAACGTTGGAGGAGCACTTGACCACCACCCGCAACCTGCCCCGGCTGCTGACGCTCGGGGCTGCACTGGTCTTCGTCGCGGCGGCCTGCGCCCAGACGCCCGGCGCCTCGACGGCGCCCACCGCCGGCGCCGTCGGCAACTACGAGGAGTTCGCCCCCAACGCGGACCTGCTCGCCGCAGCCAAGGCAGAGGGCACGCTGACGACGATCGCCCTACCGCACGACTGGTGCAACTACGGCGAGGTCATCTCGACCTTCAAGACCCGCACCGGCCTCGAGGTCAACGAGCTCGATCCCAACGCCGGCTCCGGCGACGAGATCGAGGCGATCAAGGCCAACCAGAACAACCCGGGCCCGCAGGCGCCGGACGTCATCGACGTCGGCCTCGCGTTCGGCCCGTCGGCCAAGGACGAGGGCCTGCTGACGAACTACAAGGTCGCGACCTGGGACACCATCCCCGTCGAGAACAAGGATGCCGACGGCGCCTGGTACGGCGACTACTACGGCGTCTTCTCGTTCGAGGTCAACACCGCGGTCATCACCAACGTCCCCAAGGACTGGTCAGACCTGCTGAAGGACGAGTACAAGAGCAAGGTCGCCCTCGCCGGCGATCCCCGAACCTCGAGCCAGGCCATCCTGTCCGTCTTCGCGGCCGGACTCGCGAATGGCGGGTCGCTCGATGACGCGACGAAGGGTCTCGAGTTCTTCAAGGAGCTCAACGCGAAGGGCAACCTCGTCCCCACCATCGCCACGGCCGCCACCGTCGCCTCGGGCGACACTCCGATCACGATTCGCTGGACGTACAACGCGCTCTCGAGCCGCGACGCCTCCGCCGCAAGCGGTGGCCCCGTGATCGAGGTCGTGGTCCCGACCAGCGGCCGGTTCGGTGGCGTCTACGTCCAGGGCATCAGCGCCTATGCGCCGCACCCGAACGCCGCCAAGCTCTGGGAGGAGTTCCTGTACTCCGACGAGGGCCAGAACATCTGGCTGAAGGGCTACTGCCACCCCATCCGGTACCCGGATCTCGTGGCCAACAACAAGGTTCCCGCCGACCAGCTGGCGAAGCTGCCGGACGTCGCGGGCACCGTATTCCCGTCGCTCGCCCAGCTCGACGCCGCTCGAACGCTGATCACCGAGCAGTGGGACTCGGTCGTCGGATTGAACGTCGAGTAGCAGTCGTCGATGGCTGAAGCCGTCGCACCAAGCGAACGGGGCGCGCCTCCAGCGCGCCCCGTTCGCCGTTTCCCTCGCAACTGGCTCGGCCTGATCCCATTCTTCCTGTTCTCATTCCTGTTCATGATCCTGCCGACGTCCTTCCTGATGATCGGCAGCTTCCAGAAGGATGACCAGTTCAGCCTCCAGAACTATGCCGACCTGAATACCGGCATCATCCCGGGAGCGTTTTTCACGAGCATCGAGATCAGCCTCGTGACCGCGATCGCAGGCGGCATCGTCGGCTTCGCCCTCGCCTACGTGGTCATCCTCGGCGGCCTGCCGAAATTCCTGCGCACGGCGACGCTGACCTTCTCGGGCGTCGCGTCCAACTTCGCCGGCGTGCCGCTCGCGCTGGCCTTCATCTTCACGCTTGGCCAGCTCGGCATTCTGACGGTGTTCCTGCAGGGCCTTGGCTTGAACATCTACGAAGGCGACTTCCGGCTCACCGGCAAGTTCGGGCTGGAGCTGGTCTACCTGTACTTCCAGATCCCGCTCATGGTGCTGATCATCGCCCCGGCCATAGATGGCCTGAAGAAGGAGTGGCGCGAGGCCGCCGAGAACATGGGGGCGACGCCAGCCCAGTTCTGGTGGCGCGTGGCCCTGCCGATCCTCATGCCATCCATCTTGGGCACGATGGTCTTGCTGTTCGGGAACGCCTTCGGCGCGCAGGCGACCGCGTATCAGCTCACGGGCGGGACGCTGAACATCATCACGCTGGTCATCACGTCGCAGATCCGCGGCGACGTCCTCCACAACCCGGGGCTGGGCTACGCCGCCGCGGTGGGCATGATCGGGATCATGGTCGTCTCGATCAGCGTGTACACGGTCCTGCAGCGACGCTCCGAACGGTGGCTCCGCTCGTGAGCGCAGGTCGCAGTACGCCGTTCGGCCCGCTCGGAGTCATGCGTTCGTGGCTCAAGCTGCGAGGCGGAGCCGACGGGGGCCGGCGACGTTCGCTCGGCACGCTGGTCGCGTCGTGGCTGGTCTTCGGCGCGATGTTCCTGTATTTCTTCCTGCCGCTCCTCGCGACCTTCCTCCATTCGATCAAGCCGAGGCCGAACGACATCCCGGACCCAACGCTGGCCTACCGCCAGGTCCTCGCCGACGAGCGCTTCTACGTGGGCCTCGGCTACTCGTTCCTGGTGGGCGTGATCACGATCATCATCAGCCTCCTGATCATCGTGCCGACCGCGTACTGGGTGCGGCTCCGCGCACCACGGCTGCGGCCCGTCGTCGAGTTCCTAACGCTGATGCCCTTCGTGGTGCCGCCCGTCGTCTTCGTCTTCGGGTTGATCCGGACCTTCGGCGGCCCACCGTTCCAGCTGCTGGCCACGAACTTCGGGAGCGATCTGGTGCTCGTCGCGGCCTACGTGATCCTGTCCTTCCCGTACATGTATCGCGCCGTGGACACCGGCCTCGCCGTCATCGACGTACGGACGCTCACGGAAGCCTCGCAGAGCCTCGGCGCCAACTGGGCGCGCATCCTGTGGCGGGTGATCTTCCCGAACCTGCGCACGGCCATCCTGTCGGGCGCGTTCCTGACGCTCGCAATCGTGATCGGCGAGTACACGATCGCCCAGTTCCTTGCCCGGACGTGGGCGTTCGGGCCGTACCTGTCGCTGCTGGGCCGGAACGCGCCGTACACCCCGGCAGTCGTCTCGCTGATCAGCTTCGGGCTGACCTGGATTGCCATGTTCATGATCGCGTACCTGGGCCGTGGCTCCCGCCAGATCCAGGTCGCGGGCGCCCGCTGAATGAGGACCATCCACCGATGAGCTATCTCGTGCTGACCGACGTCAGGAAGCAGTTCGGCGAGTTCGTCGCCGTCCAGAGCTTCAACCTCACGGCCGAGCGAGGCGAGTTCGTGTCGTTCCTCGGACCGTCGGGCTGCGGCAAGACCACGACCCTGCGGATGATCGCCGGCTTCGAGCAGCCCACGGCCGGCCAGATCGTGCTCGACGGCGAGGACATCACCAACCGCCCGCCGAACAAGCGCAACGTCGGCATGGTGTTCCAGTCGTATGCGCTGTTCCCGAACATGACCGTCGCGGACAACATCGGCTTCGGCCTGAAGGTCAGGAAACGGCCCAGCGACCAGATCAAGAAGCGCGTCGACGAGCTGCTCGAGCTCATGAACCTGCCCGACAAAGGCAGCCGGTATCCGTACCAGCTCTCCGGCGGCCAGCAGCAGCGCGTCGCGCTCGCGCGGGCCCTCGCGTTCGAGCCGCAGGTCCTCCTGCTGGACGAGCCCCTCTCCGCGCTCGACGCGAAGATCCGCGTCGCGCTTCGCCAGGAGATCCGGTCCATCCAGCGCCAGCTCGGGATCACGACGGTGTACGTGACCCACGACCAGGAGGAGGCACTCTCGCTGTCCGACCGCGTGGTCGTCATGAGCCAGGGCCGGATGGAGCAGGTCGGCACGCCGTTCGAGATCTACAACTTCCCGACGACCGCGTTCGTCGCCTCGTTCGTGGGCACGCTGAACATCCTCCCCGGCATCGTGACCGACGCCGCTCGCGGCGAGGTCACCATCGCGGGCCAGCCGGTCCGGATCGATCGCAAGTTCGAGGGATCGGAAGGCAGCGACGTGCGCGTCGCGCTCCGCCCGGAGATGGTGTCGCTGGGCGCCGACGCGGCGAACGGCGCGAATCGCCTCACCGGCAAGGTGAGGGACGTGAACTTCCTCGGCTCGATCGTGCGCATCCGCATCGGTCTCGGGGACGGCGGCGCGGTCGTGGTGCTCGACGAGTTCAACGAGCCGACGCTCAAGCTGCCCCAGCGCGACGAGACCGTGACGATCAGCTTCCCGCAGGACGGCCCGCTCGTCCTGGACGCGAGTGCGCAGGTGGAGTCCGTCGAGGCCCTGATCGCCGAGGCGTAGATTGCGAACCGCCGCGCGCCGCAGGGCAGTCCAGACGAAGGCGGCGGCGAGCAGGTGAGCGATCGTACTCAAGATGTACGTGAGCGAGGCAGCGCAGCCGCCGACGCACGGCTGGGCGGCCCGGCGGTGCGCTACCCGCTCGACGGGATCGACCTGCTGATCTTCGACAAGGACGGCACGCTCATCGAGTTCCACCTGATGTGGGGGGCGTGGGTGGATGCCCTCGCGACACAGTTGGAGGACGCGGCCGCGCTGCCCCTGCGCGACGGGCTCTACTCGCTGCTCGGCGTTGGTCCGGCGACGGGCCTCGTCCACGCCCACGGCCTCCTCGCCGCGACGCCGATGTCCCGCATCCGGGAGGCGGTCGAGGCGTACGTCGAAAGTGCGGGGGCAGGACCGGTCATCGCCGCGGCGGCCGTCGAGGGCGCCTGGCACGCCCCGGACCCGGTGGCGCTCGCGCAGCCCGTCACGGACTTGCCTGCCCTGCTCCACCGGCTGCGGGAACGCGTCGCGACCTTCGCCGTCGCGACCAGCGACGACCGCCGCCCGACCGAGCGAACATTCGCCGCGCTAGGCGTGGAGCGCGAGTTCGCCGCGCTTGCCTGCGCCGACGACGGGATCCGGACCAAGCCGGCGCCCGACCCCGTCCTTCACCTGTGCGGCAAGCTGGGGATCGCGCCGGATCGCACGGCCGTCGTCGGGGACTCGCCTGCGGACCTGCTCATGGGCCGTGCGGCGGGCGTGGCCCGTGTCATCGGCGTCCTCACCGGAGTCGGCGACCGCGCGAGCCTGGAGCCCCTGGCGGACCTCGTCCTCGATTCGATCGCGGAGCTGGCATCGGCCTGACCGCGATCCGGTTCGGACGTTGCGGGCCCCGCCGAGGGCGGTCGCACGCGGCCGGTGCGGCGACGCGCCGGGGATCGCCGTGGCGCTGAGGTCCCAAAGGGTCGTGACCCATGGCCCCCAACGGCGTGCCCCTCGGTCCCGCAATGGGTCCGTTCGGCAACGTGTCAGGCCCAGCCTGCGAGCCCACAGTCACTTCAGCAACCAAACACCTCAGCGACAAATTTCGGAAGTGAAAGGGATGGGACTCCGATGATCGGACGGTTGCGCAACCTGGGAATCGTGCTCGCAGTGTTCGGACTGGTGTTCGTCGCCGCGGGCGGCTTCGCGTTCATGAAGGCCACGGAGGGCGCCAACTCCCTCCAGGCATTCAGCGCAGTGCAGAATGTCAAGCTCAGCTACAACGAGGAAGGCCAGCTGGTCGACCGCGGCGAGGTCGCGGGCGCCGAGGCGATCATGTCGCTGCTCAAGAACGACTGGGGCTACCCCGTCGTCGCGGCCGACCTCAACCCGAATGACCCGCTCGTGAACACGGCCACCGAGTACATGTACCAGATGGCCACGATCACCTACCACACGATCCACGGCGTGCAGACCATCGTCCTTGCCGAGGACGTCACCGCGGCGGACGGCACGGTCTACCCGGCCGGTGAGTACGAGTTCGCGGTCGACGGCCGCTACTGGAGCGCCTTCAACCGAGCCAACCCGATCGAGGCTGCCGCTCGCGAGAAGGCATGGACCGGCACGGCCCACGCGCTGATCGCCAACCTGGGCGTCGGCACCGTCACCGCTTCGGCCCTCCAGCTCGGTTTCGGACTCGCCGGACTGTTCGCAGGGGTCGGGCTCTTCGGTCTGATTGCCGGCTTCGGCCTGGTGTGGGCGACGCGGGCGCAGGTGGAGGTGGCTCCCAAGCGAGCCCTCCAGCCCACGGCGATGCCTGCCTGAACCTGGCGCGGACCGGCCCGGCCGGTTCGCCACCAAGCTCCCTCGATGATTCCCTGCCACGGGCGTGCACAAGCGCCGGAATGACCGTCGGACGACCGACCCCGTACTCCATTCCTATCGTTCCGAACCAAACCGCACCGTACGGTACCGGTCACGCAGGGTGCAGGCCCGCACCCCGATTCACTGGCTCATGTCGGAGCCAAAGGGAGCTTTGCCAAGCCCCATGGCACTAGCAGCGCGGCCCGGAGGGGCCGCCGACCTGATCACCGTGGCCGAGGCTGCCCGCATCGCCGGCGTGCACCGGGCCACCGTGCGGGCGTGGTGCGCCAAGGGCGCCCTGCCGTCCCAGCGACAGGGGGCTCGAAGCGAGGTCCGCATGCGGCGCCATGATCTGGAGCGCCTGCTCGACCGCCGAAGCCGTCGTCCCGCTCCGGGCGGGCAGCGATCCAACGGGCACGCCCTTACCGGGCCCGGGAAGCGCCGCGCCCTCAAGGCGGGGGGCGAAGCCGCTCTTCCCGTCACTGCCGGACCGACCGGCGCCGACGCCCTTCGGCGCCTGGCTTCCGAGCTGTCCGGCGCCGATGCCCTCCAGCCGGTCCTGGAGGAGGTCCTCGACAACTCGGAGCGCCTGTTCCACGCAGATCGCTCCGGCCTGTGGCTGTGGCACCCCGCCAGGGAGTTCCCACTCGAGCTCGTGGCCAAGCGCGAGTTTCCCGAGGAGATCGAGCGGCGGGTCCGTTCCGCCACCCGCGACTCCAGCCTGGCCGGCTTCGAGGCGCTCCGACGGGAGACCGTCCTCGTGTACCGGGACCCGCGCGATCCGGCCATCACGCCCGAGATGCGCGACGTATACATCGCGAACGACATCCAGTCGCTGTGCTTCGTCCCGGCGGTCTTCCGTGGCACCCCGGTCGCGCTGCTCGTGCTCTACCACCGCGAGCGATACGAATGGACGCCGGAGGAAGTGCTCCTGGCTCGCAGCTTCGGCGACACCATCGCGACCGCGATCGGCAACGCCCAGCTCATGGCCTCCGTGCAGGACCTCGCCGCGCGGCTCCGGGCGATCCAGGACCTGTCCGCACGGCTCTCCGGCATCCAGGACGTGCGCGGGATCGGCGACACGATCGTCGCCGAGGCCCACGCCCTCATCGACTATGACACGCTGCGCGTTTACCGCGTTGACCATGACACCGGCTGGTGCGAGCCGATTGCCTTCGAGGGCGTGTTCATGGGCACCGCCGACCCACAGCCGGAGCAGCTTCGCGTCCGGATCGGCGAGGGGCTCACCGGTTGGGTGGCCGAGCACGGCGAAACCCTCGTCCTCGGTGACGCGCGCACGGACAGCCGCAGTCTCTTCGTGGGCGACACGACCGGGCCGGAGTCGATGCTGGTCGTCCCGATGACCAGCGAGGGCCGGGTGCGGGGCATCGTCGTCGTTTCCAGGCTCGGGGCGGATCGGTTCGGCGCGGACGACGAGCTGACGCTCAGCATCTTCGCCGGTGCCGCCGCGCAGGCACTCGTGAACGCCGAGCGGCTGGAGCAGCTGCGTACCCAGCAGGTCGAGCTGGAGCACCAGCTCGTGGGCCAGCGCCGGCTGATGGCGGTCAACGAACGCCTGCTGTCCACCCTGGACCCGAGAGGCGTCCTGGAAATGATCGCCGACTCGCTGAAGACGGTTGTCACCTACGACTCGCTGACGATCTACCGGATCGACCCCGAGCGGGGCGTGCGCACCGCCGTCATCGCCCGCGACCGGTTCGCAGAGCTGATCCTCGACTACGAGGCACCACTGGGGACGGGCCTCACCGGCTGGGCCGTCGACCACAGAGAAGCGGTCATGGCCAACGACGCCCACCTGGACCCCAGGTCGATCCAGATCCCGGGTACCCCGTTCGAGCCCGAGTCCATGGTCATCGTCCCGCTGATGGCCGAGGGCGAGGTGCTGGGCACGCTGAACATCGGGCGAATGGGCGGGCCGGAGACCCACTACGTCCAGAACGAGTTCGAGCTGACCAAGCTGTTCGCGGCCCAGGCGGCGATTGCCCTGCGCAATGCCGACGCCCACGACGAGGTGAAAGTCCAGGCCGAGCGCGACGCCCTGACCGGCCTCCTCAATCACGGCGCGTTCCAGCGTGAGTTGGACGGCTTGCTGACCGCCGTCCCGGCCCGGCCGCTGACGGTCCTGATGATGGATCTCGACCGCTTCAAGGGCTACAACGACCGCAACGGGCACCCCACGGGCGACGACCTCCTGGCGGCCGTGAGTCGGGCGATCGAGTCCAGCATCCGGGAGGGCGACCGGGCCTACCGCTACGGCGGCGACGAGTTCGCCGTCATCCTGCCCAACTGCGGGCGGCAGCCCGCTGAGGAGGTGGCGCGCCGGATCCGTAAAGCCGTCGAGACCATCCCCGACCAGAGCGGCGGCCCGCACGTCACGATCAGCATCGGCATCGCCTGTCACCCCGAGGACGCGACCGACAAGGAGTCCCTGGTCGAGACCGCCGACCAGGCGCTGTTCGTGTCCAAGGGTGCGCCGTTCGCCAACTCTCGCGACCAGTTCATGGCGGCCCTCGACGAGACCGCCATGGGCCTGCTGGACGGCAGCGGCACGGAGACGCTGCTCGATTCGATCCTGTCCAGGGCGGCTCGGCTGCTTGGGGTGCGCAGCGGATTCGTCTACCTCGCGGAGCCCGGCGACGCCCACCTCGAGCTGCGAGCGGTGATCGGTGAGACGGCGGGCGACCTCGGGTCCCAGATGCCCATGACGCAGGGGGTCAGCGGACGGGTCTTCACGACCGGGCGACCGTTCTCCGTCGAGGACTACGACACGTTCGAAGGGCGCCATCCACGGTACGTCGGGCGTGTGGGCCCAGTGGTCGCCGTGCCGCTCAGGATGGGAGGTCGCGTGGTTGGCGTCCTGGGGCTCTCGACCGGCACCAAGGAGCGCGTCTTCAACAAGCCGGAGGTGGACGCGCTGACGAAGTTTGCGCAGCTCGCATCGATCGCGCTGGAGAACGCTCGCCTCCACGAGGAGGCCCTGTCACCTAGGGATCCGGTCACCGGGCTGCCAACGCGCGAGACGCTGATCCAGCGCGTCGTCGACGCCCTGGCTCCCGGGCCGCCCGGCGTCGATCGGGAGCCGGTGGCGGTCGTGCTCCTCGACGTGGACCGTTTCCAGATCGTCAACGAGAGCCTTGGGCACGCGGCGGGCGACCGCGTCCTGCACGAGGTCGGCCGCCGCGTCTCCTCCGTGCTTGGGCCGGACGACACCGTCTCGCGTTTCGGCGGCGACACCTTCGGCGTGCTGCTGCCGGGGCGCGACGCCGACGCCGCGATGGCTCTTGCGAAGCGGATCCAGCTCCAGCTCAAGCCGCCGTTCGACCTGGACGGCCGCACCTGGTTCATCAGCGCGAGCATGGGCATCTCCGTCGGCCACCCGGGCACGACGGGCGGCGGCGACGTGCTCCAGGAGGCGGAAATCGCCCTGGTCGGCGCGAAGGGTCACCGGAACCGGCGCCTGGCGATGTACGACCCGCTGAGCAGCCGCCACGCGCTCAAGCGCCTGGACGTCGAGAACGAGCTCTGGACTGCCCTCGAGCGAGACGAGCTCACGGTCCACTACCAGCCGATCCTGGACCTGCGCACTTCGCGGGTCGTCGGCTTCGAGGCCCTAGCTCGCTGGCAGCATCCCTCGCGCGGGCTCGTCCTGCCCGTCGACTTCATCGCCCTCGCCGAGGAATCCGAGCTCATCGTGGCCATCGGCCGGGTGATCCTGGAGAAGGCCTGCCGCCAGGCCCAGCTGTGGCGCAAGCGCTGGCCCCACGAGAACCTGATGATGAGTGTCAACCTGTCTCCGCGGCAGTTCCTCGATCCCGACCTCGCCAACGGCATTCGCCAGGTCCTCGAGACTTCGGGCCTCGACCCGTGCGCGCTCGAGCTGGAGATCACGGAGAGCAGCGTCATGGATCCTTCCGAGACGAGCCTCGGCGTGCTCCAGCACTTGCGGTCCCTGGGCGTGCGCGTCGTCCTCGATGATTTCGGGACCGGCTACTCGTCGCTCGCCTACCTCCGCCAGCTGCCCCTCGACACGATCAAGATCGATCGCTCGTTCGTGACCGACCTCGACGTCCAGGACCCGAACCTCGGCATCGTCCGGGCCGTCGTCTCACTCGCCCACGGCCTCGGCATCACGGTGGTCGCCGAGGGCATCGAGACCGAGGAGCAGGCACGCCGCCTGCGAGACCTGGGCTGCGACATGGGCCAGGGCTTCGTCTGGGCGCACCCGGCCGACCCGCTCCAGGTCGGCGGGTTCATGTTTGGACGCCTCGAGAAGGACTCGAACGGCGCGGCGAAGGGGACGAAGGCCGCAGAGAAGCGCCCGAGGGGCGCCGGGATCAGCGGCGGTCGCCGAACAGTCGAAGCAGGAACAGGAACAGGTTGATGAAGTCCAGGTAGAGGAGCAGCGCGCCCAGTACGGCGGCCTTCTCCACGGACCCGGCGGCGATAGCGAGATCTCCGCTCGCGATGCGCTGGACATGGAACGCGGTGAGCACCGTGAAAAGCCCGACGCCGAAGATCGAGATGATCATGTCGAACATGCTGTTGCCCACGAACACGTTGACCACGACCGCGGCGATCAGGCCGAAGAGGGCCATCATCAGGTATCGGCCGATCCCCGCCAGCGAGCGCTTCGTCGTGTAGCCGTACAGCGCGGCGCCGCCAAACATGGCCGCCGCAGAGATGAACGCTGTCGCGATCGAAGCCTGCGTGTATACCTGCATCACGAGCGCAATGACCGTGAACCCCAGGCTCGCCGCGTAGACGAAGAAAAGGCCCAGGGCCACGGTGGCGTTCAGCCGGGAGATCCCGAAGCTGATGACCATTACCAGCGCGAACTGCGCGATCAGGATCACGAGGAAGTTGCTGGCGACGAAGCGCAGAATCGCGGGGTTGAACTGGACGAGTGCGGCGACTGCAGCCGTCAGCAGCAGGCCTGCGAACATCCAGAAGAAGGCCTGGGTGAGGTACGAACCCTGGGCGGCCGAGCCCGTGCGGATGTCTACCCCGTTCACGCGCACGGTCTGGTCGGCCGACTGTCCGAACCCGGTCCCGCCCGGAGTGTTCTGGAACGTCACGTATTGGTCTCCCTTCGAGTCGCGCCGCCCGGCCTGCGGGCCGGGGTTGCTGCGCGTGATTCTGCATGTTCCGCGGCGCGCGCCAAGACCCAAACGAGGTCCGCGAGCCGATTGAGGTACGGAATGAGGTGAGGTCCCGGCACCAGGCCGTCACGCCCGAGAGCGACGGCGCGCCGCTCACCGCGGCGCAGGATGGTCCGGGCCAGCTCCAGGGCCGCGCTCGTCGGCGACTCGCCGGGAACGACGAACTCCTTCGGCATCTTGATGTGCCTCTCCAGCTCCACGAGGTCGCGCTCGAGGTCGCGGACCATCGCCTCCGACACGCGGGTCCGCCCGTCCTCGAGCCTGTCCCAGGCCTCGGGGTTGGTGGCGAGCTCCGCGCCGACCACGAACAGCTCGCGCTGGATGCGCAGGATCATCGGGGCGAGCCCGCCAAGCCCCGCCGGCAGTGTTCCGATGCGGCGCTTGACGCCCAGGTTCGCCCGGGCCAGCCCGAGCGCGGCGATGGCCTCGTCGATGGTGCCGTAGGCCTCGGTGCGTGGGTCGTCCTTGCCGATTCGCGCGCCGCCGTAGAGCAGGCCGGTCGTGCCGTCGTCGCCCTTCGTGGTAGCGACGACGGAGTCGATGGGGCTGCGGCGGCTCATCGGTCTTCTCGCCTCGGTCTTGAGTGGGTCAGTGCGCGGCGCCTGCTGACGAGTGAGCGACGCTCACCACATCAGGCCCGCGTCGCGCGGGTCCCAGCGCTCGGCGAGGAGTGTCACCTTGACGGGGTGCTCGACGACCGACTCAGCCTGCTCGGTCACCTGCGCGATCATCGAGCCGGCGTACGGACAGAACGGTGTCGTGAGGATCATCTTGATCTCGGTCTCGTTCGTGCCGAGGATGATCTGCTTGATCAGCGCGAGCTCGACTACGTTCATGCCGATCTCCGGGTCGACGACGGCCCGGAGCGCGTCGAGGATCGCCAGCTCGGTGGCGCGCCGTTCAGCGTCGAACAGGGGCGCGGGCGCGGCTGCGTCGGCCGGGGTGGCGGCGGCGACGGTCGCGGCGTCAGCGGCGCCAATCGCGCCGGTGGCGGGTGCGGTGGTCGGTTCGGCGGTGTCTGTCATCACGCCCAGATTACACCAAGGTCGCCCCAAACCCGAGTCCAGCGGTGGGGATTAGGCCGCGGTTCGGTTCAGGCGAGTGGCAGCGAGATGGTGATCGTCGTGCCGCCGGCGCCGCTGCCGACATCGGTGCCCTCGGACTCGTGCAGGCGGCGATGCAACTCGGCCGTACGCCGTTCACGCTGCTCGCGCCACGACCCCGGACCGCCCTCGCGGGTTTCGTCCCGGTCCCAACCTCGATCCCAGCCACCGCCGTGGCGATAGCCGTGATGGTCCCAGCCCCGCCCGTGCGAGAACGCGGCGCGGATGATCCCGAAGAGGAGGAACAGGAGCAGGAGGGGGAACAGCAGGCCCAGGAAGTCGAAGCCCTGGTAGCCGCCGACGACCGGCACCGTGGCGCCGGCGGGGAAACGGCCGGCCTCGACGATGCCCTGGGCAACACCGGCCTGGTAGACCTGCGTCCCGACGCCGGCAAGCACGCCGGCAAGCACGCCGACCAGGATCAATGCGAACAGGATGCTGAGGAACGCGCGGAACATGCTGGTCATCTCCTTGTCTGGAAGTTCGATGAGCACAGCCTCGTCCCGGCTCGTGAACCAGGTGTGAAGGCGGGATGGAGATCCTGCGGCGGGAGGCCGCGTGCCGCGTGCCGCGCTTCGTGAGGTCGGATGCCGCGCGACGCCTGCGTGCCGCGCCGGGCCGTCAGCCGGTCGAGGGCTTGATCACCACGCCGGGGATCCGGTACTGGCTCGGCAGGCCTTCGGCCTCGTCCTCGGAGTAGCCCGGACCGCGCAGCGAGCCGTCGGGCTCGAAGAAGTCCTCGTACCGGTCCCGATTCCGGCCCGCGTACTCGTACGCCGCGGCGATGCCCATGCGCCGGAGCTCGGGGTGGTCCTTGAGCATGCGGCTGAGCGAATAGCCCGCGCTGCGGAGCTCCAGGATGTTGCGCACCGTGAGCCGCGTTCCGTGGCAGAAGGGCTCGCCGTTCATCACGAGCGGATCGGAGACGACCCACTTGATGGTCACCTCAGGCGCCCTTGTAGATGAACGCGATCAGCGGATGGCGCTTGCGCCCGTCGCCCGCGAGCCGGCCGTGCCAGCGGAAGACCTCGACGGCCGCGTCCATCGCCGCGTCGACGGCCGGCGCGGCGGCGGATTCGACCACCGCGACGGCGGTGCGGCGCAGGCCCTCGCACAGCGTCACCACGTCATCCATCGAAATCCTGCGCTTGCGGTAGCGGACGGCCACGAGATCGGCAAACTTGGCCATCGCGTGCGGATCCCCGCTGGACACGGCGACGACGAGCCGGTCCGCGAAGGCATCGAGATCTGCGAGCAGGGCTTGCTGGACGACCGGGTCGTGGCGGTCCCTCAGCGTCGGGTCGAGATCGAGGGCGGCGGCCATGGCGCGGGCACTGAGGCGCGGGCCGCCACTGCGGATGGCGGCGGCGGCGGCGGCCGGGTCGCCCGCGGACAGGTCCTGGGGCGGGAGGCCGAGGCTCGGGTGGCTCACGCGCCGGAGTCTACCGTGCGCCTCGGGCTCACGCCGGTACGATGCCACCGTGGCAGGCACGGATCCCGGCGAGCGATCGACCCCTGGCGAGGCGCCCACGCGGCGCGTGCTCGAGCGGCCGCCATCCGAGCGCTACGCGGGTGGCAGCAGTTCGACCGGCAGTTCGACCGGCAGTTCGACCGGCGGGCCCCCTGGCGCCGCGGATGCCGAGTTGTCCCACTCTGCCCTGACGACGCCCCTGCTTCGTGCGCTGGTGCTGGCGGCCACCGGCTCCGCCTTGCTCGTGCTGATCGGCTCGGTCCTCGCCTCCACCGTCGGCCTCCTGTTCATCTCCGGGGGGCTCGGGGCTGGTGTCGGGCTCGTCCTGGCGCGCGCCGCGGTGCCGACGAACGAGGTTCGCCCGGTTGCCCGGCGAACGATCACCTGGCTCGCGCTCCTCCTGACCCTTGCGGCGATCGTCGCCGCATTCGTGGCGACCTGGCTTTTCGCGCGCAGCCAGGGCGGCGTCCTCGGCTTGTTCGACTACCTGTGGACCACCTTCGGCCCGTTCGTTCCCGGCCAGCTGCTCATCGGGTCGGCCGCCGCCGCATGGGCGGCGAACGCCGGCCCCGTGCAGCGCTGACGTGGGCGCGGCGGACGGGGTGGAGGGCCGGGACGCCGCCCTCGCCGACATCGGCTTCCGGCGACCGACGGAGGCGGACTACCCGGCCATCAGTCGCGTGATCGACGACTGGTGGGGCGACCGCCGGGTGGACGTTCTCCTGCCGCGGCTGTGGCTCCAGCACTTCAACGGCACGTCCTGGCTCGCCGAGACGAAGACCGGGGCGCTCGCCGGGTTCCTCGTTGGGTTCCTGTCTCCCGACCAGCTTCAGGTGGCGTACTGCCACATGGTCGCGACGAACCCGAACGTCAGACGCCACGGCCTCGGTCGTGCGCTGTACGAGCGCTTCTTCGATGACGCGAGGGGCGGCGGGCGAACGAAGGTCGTGGCCGTGACCTGGCCCGCCAATCGCGCATCGCTCGCCTTCCACCGATCGCTGGGTTTCGAGGTCCAGGCAGGACCCGGCAGCCAGAATCTCTATGGAACGCCTGCCCGCGCCGGGTACGATTTCGACCGCGAGGATCGGGCAATCCTGGTTCGCGCGGTCTGATCGGGGAGGGAGTTCATGCGGTCGATCGCGCTGCGTTTAGGCGTCATCGGGGCCATCGTCATCGGCGCGCTGCTGCTTCGGCCGTACCTCAGCGGCAATGCCGGCAACCTCCAGGTGGGCGACTGCTTCGACGAGCCGGCGGGAGCGCAGGAGACGATCTCGGACGTCCAGCACCGCCCGTGCACGGACCCGCACGGCGCGGAAGTCGTCTTCGTGGGCGACTTCACCCCCGACAGCGACGACCTGCCGGGCGACGAGCAGTTCATCGCCTTCTTCAACTCGACATGTGCGTCGGCATTCAATGAGTACACGGGCCTCGACTTCGTCACCGACCCGACCTACGACATGGACATGTACTTCCCAACGCTCGAGGGCTGGAACGACGACAACCGCGAAGTCATCTGCTTCGCCATCCGCCTCGACGGCGCGCAGATGGCCTCCTCGATCAAGAAGCCCTAGCCCTTCGTCTCGCCGACGAACGGCATCCCGTGCCGGGTCAGCGCCTCGACGCTCATCTTGAGCACGGCGGTCTTCGCGGACGCGACCTCGCGAACGTAGGCGGCCTGCTCCTCAGGTGTCATCTCACGCCCCCGAATGGTCGCGGCAGGCCGGCCCACCTGCAGCCAGGCGAGGTGATAGCGGTCCATGGAGCCCCAGGCGCGCGCGAGGAGGTCGTCCGTCAGCTGGAGCCAGACGCGGAGCGCGCCCTGGCTCGGATTGGCGACGAGCCGGTCACCCTCGGCGATCAGCTGCCGCGTGTCGCGGACGAGCTCCTCGCGTGTCACGCTTCCGTGCCCGGGTCGCGGATGAACGCCTCGCGCGCCGCGCGGGCCGCCGCGGTCCACGGGCCCGGCCGGCCGGAGCCGATGGGCGCCCCCTGGAAGCTGGTGACGGGCAGGATCCCAGCGACGCTGGAGCACAGGAACGCCTCGTCGGCGGCGGCGAGGTCGCTCGGCAGCAGCGAGCCCTCGAACGGCGCCAGTTCAGCGCCAGCGCCCCAGCGCAGGATCCAGGTCCGCGTCGTGCCGGGCAGGATCGCGCAGTCCAGGGCGGGCGTCGCCAGCTCGCTCCCACGGACGAGGAAGATGTTGGCGCTCGTCGCCTCGGACAGGCGGCCGTCGACGGTCAGGAAGAGTGCGTCATCGGCGCCGGCGCGGCGGGCCTCGAGGCGCGCGTAGACGTAGTCGGCGCGGCTCGTCGTCTTAAGGGCGGCGATGGGGTTCGCGGGGTCGCGCCGAACGGCGCTGACCACGAGGCGCAGGCCCCGCTCCAGGTGGCCCGCCGGTGCAGGTGCGACCGGCCAGGCCTGGACCACGATGGTCGGCTCGGCGGGTTCGGTCGGCAGGAGCCCGCGGCCGCTGACGGTCCCCCGGCTGACGGTGATCCGCACCGAGGCGTCGGCGTCCGGGCCGTCGAGGCCCTCCGCCCCGAGGAGCGCGGTGATCGCGGCGGTAAGGTCCGCCTCGGCTGTCGGCGCGAGCGCGATGTCGAGGCCCGCCGCCGAACCGCGCAGGCGAACGAGATGCTCCGTGAGCTCCGTCGGGCGCCCGGCCCGCGCGCGGAGCGTCTCGAACACGCCGTCCCCCAGCTGGAATGCCCGGTCGAACGCGGACAGGTGGAGGCCGTCGGCGGCGCGAAGGTCGCCGTCGATCCAGACGTGCCGGCCGGCGAGCTCGTCAGCGCCGCTCATGCCACCTCGCGCGCGCCGATCGCGCCGAGCGGCCCGCGCGCCTTCGCGACGGTCTCGTCCCATTCGGCAGCCGGGTCGCTTTGCCAGGTGATGCCGCCGCCCACGTGCAGGCTCAGCCGTTCGCCATCGGCAACGAAGGTTCGGATGAGGATGCTGGAGGCCATCGCGCCGTCCGGTCCGAGCCAGCCCGCGATCCCCGTGTAAGGCCCGCGCCGGACCGGCTCCAGGTGCTCCAGGATCTCCATCGCCCGGATCTTGGGTGCGCCGGTGATCGAGCCGCCCGGGAACGACGCCGCGAGGAGGTCGAAGGCGTCGCGCCCTGGCGCCAGCCGGCCGGTCACCGTGCTCACGAGGTGCTGCACGGCGGCGGTCCGCTCGAGGCGGCACAGCCGCGGGACGCGGACGCTGCCCGGGCTGCACACCCGCCCGAGGTCGTTGCGCAGGACGTCGACGATCATCACGTTCTCGGCGCGGTCCTTCTCCGAGGCGAGAAGCTCCCGCGCGAGCCGACGATCGTCGTCGCGGTCGCGGCCCCGCGGCCGCGTTCCCTTGATCGGGTTGGCCTCGACCGCGCCGGCGGCGGTCACGGACAGGAATGGCTCCGGCGAGGCGGACGCGATCGCCCGCGGCGCGCCGGTGATCGGGCTGGCGCCGAGGTCCACGAACGCCGCGAACAGCGAGGGGTCGCCGGTCCGCAGCCGCCGGTAGAGCGGCCACGCATCGCCGCGAAACGGGGCCGCGAGGCGGCGGGTCAGGTTTGCCTGGTAGATGTCGCCGCGCTCTATCGAGGCGCGAATCGATTCGACGCCCGCCTCGAATGCCGCTCGGTTCAGGCCGGATCGCAGCTCGATGCCCGGCGGGACGACGTCGATCGAGGCTGGCGGCGCAACCGGTCCGGCGCCCCGGGACACGCCGGCCACGCCGGCGGCGAGCCGCTCGCGGACCTCTGAGAGCCGCCGGTCCAGGCCGGCGATCCGCTCGTCGATCGCGCGACCACCGAGCCACGCTCGCCTGTCTCGGCGATCCCACGCGATGACCCAGTCGTGGAGGGCCAGGCGCATGGCAGGCAGCTCCTGGTCGGCTCGGGCGATCGACGGAATCCGTTCGAACCGGCGCCCCAGGTCATAGCCGAGGAAGCCGGCGAGCCCGCCAAGGAATGGGGGCACCTCCCGGTCGGCCAGCCCGTCCGACGTGACGCGACGAAGCAGGCGGCGCGCGCTCGCGAACGGATCGGATCCCTCCGCCGCCGTCTCGAGTACGGCGACGGGGTCGGCGGTCAGGTAGGACCAGCGCGCGTTCCGGCCCGGGCGCGCGCTCTCGAAGAGCACCAACCCGGGCAGGTCGCGGAACCACTCCGCGACGTCCATCGGCGCCTCGCCCGCCAGCCCGGGCATCTCGGCGAGCCGGACCCCGGGAGGGAGCCGTCGTTCGACCTGCGCTCGGTGGACCCGCATGCGGCCGATCATATCTGCACCCCGATCAGTGCCCGCCTCTCTGGCTTGCCCAAAGGTACTACGGTTCCGTAGTATCCCCGCATGCCAACCCAGACCAGTCCGTCCTCCCGCATGTCGACCGCTGTCGCCGTCGTGTCGCTCGCGGCACTGACCCTCGCGGCACTGACCCTCGCGGCCTGCTCGACAGCGCCGAGCGCGGCGCCCTCGAGCGGAGCCTCGCCCACCGCCGCCGGCGTCGCCAGCCCGGCCGCGAGCGCAAACCCCAGTCCCAGCGTCGCCGCGTCCCTCGATCGCGCCGGCGAGTGGCGCGCCGATCTAGCCGAGATCATCCCGGCCCTGGAGCGGCTCCATCCCGCACCGTTCCACGGCACGTCCAGGGCCGACCTGGAGACGGCGATCGCCGGGCTCTCCGCGCAGCTCCCGACGCTCACCGACGATCAGGCGATGGTCGGCGTCCTGCGCATCGCGGCCCTCGTCAGCGCGCAGGGTTGCGACGGACACACCGGCGTCTTCCCGTGGGGCACCGGCTCGTACCCCGTCACCAGCCTGCCGCTACGGCTGTGGCTGTTCGACGACGAGCTCGTCATCGTCGACGCACTGCCGCCGTATGGGGAGCTGATCGGCGGACGGATCGACGCGATCAACGGCCATCCCACCGCCGAGGTGCTGGCCGCGCTTGACCCGCTGATCCCGCGCGACAACGCGCAGACCGTCCGCCTCCTGACCCCACGCTACCTGCTCATCCCGGAGATCCTGCGCGGCCTGGGCCTCGTGGGCGAGGGACCGGTCACGTTCCAGGTGGCCCGCGACGACGCCGCGCCGGCAGACACCGAGGTCGACGCCATCCCGATGGCCGAGTACAACGCCTGGGCCGGCCCGTACGGACTGCACCTCCCGATCGATCCGGACGTCATGTACCTCTCCAACATCGACGAGGACCTGTGGTGGCGGCGCCTGGCCATCGACAGGATCCTGTACGTGCAGTACAACCGCGTCGACCGCCTACCGACCGCCGAGATCCAGCAGCTGGGCGACGCCATGCGCGCGCCGGACGTCGAGCGGATCGTTCTCGACATCCGCCACAACTTCGGCGGCGAGGTAGCGGTGCTCGATTCGATCACTGCGATCCTCGAGGACCCGGTCGTCAACGTCCCCGGCAAGCTCTTCCTGCTGACCGGGCGCAACACGCTGTCCGCCGGGAGCATGCTCACGGTGCGCGTCATGGACCGCACCGAGGCGCTGGTGGTCGGCGAGTCCGGCAGCGGCTGCGCGACGTTCTACGGCGACGTGACCGACGTCCCGCTGCCGCACTCGGGCCTGGCATTCACGGTGGCGGGCATGCTCGAGGTGGGCGTGGCGCCGGTGGACCCGCGTCAGACGTTGAGCCCCGACGTCGAGGCGGTCCTCACCTACGAGGACTGGGTGGAGGGCCGCGATCCGGTGCTCTCCCTGATAGTCGGGAGCGCGCCGTGAGCGGGTCGAACGAGGGCGAGCTCGGGACGTCTCTCCTGTTCGACGTATTCGCGCTGGACCAGGCCGTCGGCCGGCTCCTGGCGACGACGATGCGCGATGGCCCTCTGACCCCGGCCGAATACGCCGTCTACAGCGCGATCTTCGAGCTGGGGGCGGCCTCGCCGACGAAGCTGGCCGCTCGACTCGGGATGCGGCTGACGACGTTCATGGACCAGCTGCGGGACGTCGAGGGCCGGGGTCACGCGCACCGGATCGCCCACCCGACCGACCGGCGCTCGTATCGCGTGGCGCTCACCGCCGCCGGCCGCGCAGCGCACCGCGAGGCGAACGAACGCTTCGAGCGCGCATTCGAGGCGTTCAGCTCGCGCCTACCGGAAGGCGAGGCCGCGGCCCGGGAAGCCCTCCGCGTCGTCCGGCGCGCAGCCGAGGCGGCGACCAACGACCTCGCCAGCGCGCCGGTCGCTAGCCCTCGCCTGCCCGCCGGTCGCGCCGGCTGAAGTCGTCGAGCACCTCGCGACACGCCTCCGCGAGGCGCTGTGCCTGGCGAGCGATCCAGGGATCCACCCGCGGCGAATCCTCGATGACCACGGTCGCCCGCCCGTCCGCCTCGTCGAGCACGATCCCGCTCGCGTTCCGATAGTCGGCCATCCAGTTCGCCTGGAGCTGGAGCAAGGCATCGGCGACGACCCGCTCGTCGAACAGCCAGTCGAGATGGGTCGCGTTCAGGCGATCCACGATCGACCCGAGGGGGACTGGCGCGCCTCGAGGCAGGCGAGACGCGACGTCGACGACCCGCAGGCGGGCGAACGGATCGCCCGTCTCCGCGATCACCGGCGGCGCGGGCAGGTCCGTGGGCATGCCCTGGACCGGCGGGCGGGCGCGCAGCGAATCGAGGTCGTTCATTACCGAGATGCTATGGCAGCGGGTCGGTACCGCCTCGCCGCAACTCCTCCGAGGTGCCTAGAGGAGCTCTCCGTGGGCCGAGCCGGTCGGCTCGCCCTCGCGTGGTCGCGGCTCTTCGCCAGGCCCGTACTCGGTCCCGTTTGCGCTCACGTTATCGCTCCCGTTCCCGCCTTCCGCCAGCGGCGCCGCCCCCGGCTCCCCCGGTTCGAGCACGGGCAGCGGCCGGCCGGACTGGCCCTCGATGGCGCCGACGCCGAACGGCACCCACTTCGACGGATCCTGGAGGCGGTGCGCCTCCGTGTTGCCGCGCGTGTGAATCTCGCTGAAACCCTTCGGCTCGATCCACATACGCTCGCCCTGGAGCAGCCCGAGCACGCCGGACTGGCCCGGCTCGGAGCGCTGGTGCCGGCAGTACGTGCAGGCCGCCTCGTCGTGGCGCTCGTACGTGGCCGGCTCCTCGTAGGTGGTGATGTAGCCCTCGTAGTTGCGGAGCACCACCTTGTGGTCCGAGTACGAGATCAGGTAGTTCGGCATGACCGGGATCTTGCCGCCGCCCCCCGGCGCATCGATGACGAACGTGGGCACCGCGTAGCCCGAGGTATGGCCGCGCAGGCCCTCCATGATCTCGAGGCCCTTGCCGATGGGCGTCCGGAAGTGGCCCGAGCCCTCCACGAGATCGCACTGGTACAGGTAGTACGGCCGGATCCGGTTCTCGACGAGCTTGTGCACCAGCGCCCGCTGGATGTGTACGCAGTCGTTCACGCCGGCGAGCAGGACGCTCTGGTTGCCCACCGGCAGGCCGGCCCTGGTCAGCTGGTCGACCGCGCGGCTCACCTCCGGTGTGATCTCGTTCGGGTGGTTGAAGTGGAGGTTGATCCACAGCGGGTGGTACTTCTCCATCATGGCGCACAGCTCGTCGTCGATGCGCTGGGGCAGGAACACCGGTACGCGCGAGCCGATCCGGATGATCTCGATGTGCGGGATCTCGCGGAGGCCGCGCAGGATCTTCTCGAACAGCTTCGGCGCGAGGGTGAGCCCATCCCCGCCCGAGATCAGCACGTCGCGGACCTGCGGCGTCCGGCGCAGGTACTCCAGCTGGGCCTCGTGGTCGCGGCTGTTGAAGTTCTGGGTCGGGTCGCCGACGATCCGCGATCGCGTGCAGTAGCGGCAGTAGCTCGCGCACTGCGTGGTGACCAGCATTAGGACGCGGTCCGGGTAGCGGTGGACCAGGCCCGGTACCGGCGAGTGGCGGTCCTCGGCGAGCGAGTCCTCCATCATCGCCGTGAACGCCTGGTGCTCGCGCCCCAGCGGGATGACCTGCCGGCGGATGGGGTCGTTGGGATCGTCGGGGTCGATCAGGCTGGCAAAGTAGGGCGTGATGTCGACGCGGAACTTGTCGTCGGCCGTCAGGCCCTCGCGCTCCTCGTCGGTGAGGTTGAGGACCGCAGCGACTTCGTCGAGCGAGTTGATCCGGTTGCTGAGCTGCCAGCGCCAGTCGTCCCACTTCTCGTCGGGCACGTCGGCCCAGACGGGCGCGCGGCGGCTGCGGGCGGGCAGGCCGTCCGCGCCGAGCGCCAGCGCCGGGTCGCGACGATTGACGAACGGCGCCTCGGCGGCGGCAAGCGCCGCGTCCGGGTGCGCGACGACGGTCTTGATCTCCTGGGCGTCCACGCGAGGGCGATCTCCGATCAGGCGAGC